>DQQH01000222.1 GCA_015664425.1 Planctomycetota bacterium | reverse complement strand
GATCACCACCCAATGAAGGGCTCTCACAGCCCGTCTGTTTCGACCGAGAGTCCCCGAAAATTCAAAACGTGGTGCCAGGCGGCCTCCTGAACCTGCCCCTGATGGTTAAAAAGAGATGCGGGTATCGGGGTTCAAGTCGTCTCCGCGTTGCTGAACTCCCTCACCCCACTGATCACTCACTCTCATCCAGCGGCGGCGGAATCACCTTCAACTCCCCGTTCTGGGGGCGCAGGGCGAGGCGGCCGGTGTGGGTGGTTCTGTGGGTGGTTCCATCGCTGGTGGTGAGTTTGAACGGAAAATCGATGGAAACGAGATTGCTATAGGTAATGGCGCCGTATTTTACCGAGGCGATGGCGTACTTCGGGGCTTCGTGGAGCTCTTTTCCGCAGTCGGGGCAGAGGTTTGTGCTGAGTGGGATGATGCCGTCGCAATTCTTGGTGGTGCAACGGAAAGCGCCGGGTCCTGCCGCCACTGCGCCCGGCCCCCTGCTGAGCCCGGTTTCGATGACGAAATCGGTGACCTGATTCCAATCGACGGTTGGAATGCGGGTCCTCGATATCTTCCGAAGCCCTTCGGGGCAGTCGGCGATGGCGAGGCGGCCTAGCTCCCCTTTCTGTTCGATAATCCTTTCGAGGTAATCTCTTGCGACGACTTTCGGCGCCGGCGGCTTGGCGTTGATGCAAGCGCTTGTGAGGACCAGCAACCCCATGAGGACCATCCAATGCTTCAATGAACAACTCCTTGCAGGTTTTTTGTGAACAGCACTGACCACTGGCGAGCAGGAACATCCTGCCGGGTGACAACCGTCAACTGCATGAAACCGGGCTGACTCTCGCTTGCGAGACGTATTCTGGACCCCTGGTCGTCGAATTAGGAGGCAGTAAGCGGGAACTCACCTTCTTTCGCGGACGTTTTCACACTGGAAGTGCAACTTCTGGGCTCAGATTTCACGATTCACGGGTTGCCCGCAGGGAGGGGGAGGGCTTTGTCTCTTTCCGATGGTGTGCGTGGTTTCGTGTTCTGTTTGTCTGTTCTCGGTCTGGTTTCGGAGGCGGGTGCAACCATCGTGCTTGTTCCAGGCACGGCGATGTCGGCGGTGTGTGTCACCGAGTCTGAAGCGAGCGATCTCGATGGCGATGGCTTTGTCGATCTGATCGCTCTCAACGTTCCGGTGGCGGGAACCAAGTTGCTCTATATCTATCCGGGTACCGCGCCGGGGGTGTTTTCGGCGATGCCGATCATCTATCCCCTCACCGCCCAGGGTCAGCCGTGGGGACTCGAGATCGGCGATGTTAACCTCGACGGCATCAAGGACATCCTCATCGGCGATGTCTTCAGTGGCAACGTTGTCATCATGCTCGGCAACGGCGCCTTCGATTACACGACCAACATGGTTTCCCTCCCTGGCTCAGGTTCATTCGATCTGATCGCCGCCGACTACAGCGGCGATGGGATTCTCGACCTGCTGCTTCCGGGCTCGTGGAACCTCTCCTTCAACTACGCCCGTGGAGATGGCACCGGCCAGTTCTCTCCGGACGACACCATTACGGTGGGGGCATATTCCGCCACTGCAGCGGTGGGAGACCTCGACCTTGATGGTCTGATCGATCTGGTGATTCCGCACATGAACGGGGGGTTCATCGGGGTCAACGTCTACCTGGCGATTAGCCCCGGTGAATTTGTTCTGTCAGAGGATCTTTCGGTGCCGGGATCCTTTTCGATGTGGAGCATCGATCTGGCGGACTTCAACAACGATGGCTATCTCGACATCGTCATTCCCGATGAGCAGATCGGGGGAATCCGGGTTTGGATCAACGATGGCAGCGGCAATTTTGGAATGTCGACTGCTTATCCTGGAGGCGGGGTTCTTTCCGCCAATTCCACCACCGCCGATTTTGATCTCGACGGCAACGTCGATGTGGCAGTGGCAGGAAACACACTGGCGCAGGGGGCCACCAACATCGTGATCTTCAAGGGCGATGGCATCGGCGGCTTCACCGCCGATAGCGCCATTCCCTCGCAGGACTGCTACACCCTCAATACTGCCGATATCGACCTCGATGGCAGGCCCGATCTGATTGCCGCCAATGGGCCCGTCAACACCGTCACCCCCTATCACAACGAAACAGACGTCGGTGGAGGAGGGGGTGGAGGGGTCGATTTCAAGAGGGGTGATTGCAACATCGATGGTTCAAACAACGTCGCCGATGCGGTCAGCGGCCTTCAGATTCTCTTCATGATGGGGGGAACTCCGCTCTGTATCGATGCTTGCGATTTCAACGATGACGGCAGCTTCAACATCGCCGACCCCATCGGCACGCTGTCGTACCTCTTCGACGGCGGACCAGCACCGCCGCCGCCCAATTTCAATTGCGGAGAAGATCCCAGCGCTGATTCGCTCACATGTATGACCTTCTCCGTCTGTCCATAGAACCCTAGCGGGTTGGACCTCGCCCCTCGCCGGACTCCGGTGGGGGGCATTTTTTTGTCGAGGTCGAGGATGGCGCGTCCGGGTACGGACTCTTGTGCTGGCGACGGCCGATCGGTAGATGTTGGGGCCCGCTTCGGTGGGGATGGATGCCTGGCAGCCGATTCCGATGACGAAAAGACTCAGATGCGATTTCCTGCGCTCTTTCTGCTGGGGTCGCTGATGGCTCTGGCGTTTGGCGTCCTTGGGCTCGGGCTGTGGTGGAGTCCGCCAGCAGATCGGTCGCCACTGGATGAGTATTTTGATGCGGTGTCGTTCGACGCGAAGCGCGCTGCCGTGATGAAGATGACGGACGAGGAGGATGTGCTGCTCGTTACCAGCAGCGAGGACCTTATCGCTTCTCCCGTCGGTACTTACGCGGCGCTTCGGCTTGCAGATCTGTGGGCTGGAGATTCCAGAGCCATCGACAGGGCGATGGATCGACTCCTGAGCGAGACCGACCCCGGGATGATGCTGGCGCTGCTCACCGCCCTCAACAGCGAAAACACCCTGCGAGCTCTGGCGGGGGAAGCAGCGCCTCTCCCGCGGCTCGATGACCTCATCTTCAGGCTGTATGAGGACTCACCAGAATTGGCGTTTCGATACCGGGTGCTCGCTGCTGCCGCTACTTTTTCTGTGGCGACCACCGATGCTCTCCTCGAGGACGGGTTTGCTGCGCCCCGGGAAGGGTTGCCTGGGCACCCCGGGCTCTCAAACCGTGTCGCGCTGTCGCTGGCCCTTCAGCAGGGACTCCGCTTATCCGAGGATCCACACGGTGACGTCGCCATTTCCAACCGCTGGCAGGAAGAGAGAGGGCGGATTCTCAACCGGGTGGAAGCGCTGGCGCGGATGCCAGACATCGATGTCGTCGCCTTCGACAACGCCGTGACGTGCCTGAGGCGCTTTGGCAGCGGAGGTGAGCTCGAGGCGCTGGTGCGAGATTTGCCTCCCTCGGCGAGTGCGGCCTTGCACCGGATACTCCACGATGCCAGTCAGCGCTGATGGCTTGTTGTTACTGAACAAGGAAATCTGCAATGATGGGCTGACTCATGACGGCGAGGAGCGAGCGATGACGGACGTGGCCAATTACTCCTACCGGGGTGCCGGTGCGATGGTGCAACTTCAACAGCAGCACCTGCGCTCTTTTTTCGATGTGTGGCAGCGGGCGCGTGAACTCGGCGTGGCGATGCCGACCACCGAGGATCCCGACTGCGCTTCGCTGGAGGCGTTGCTCAGTCATGTCCTGGCGGCGGCGCGGGGCTACATGATGTGGATGTGCAAGGTGCTCCGACTGGGCAATCCTGAAATCGAAAAGGCACCCACTGCCGGCGAGGTCGAGGGGAAGGCTGGCGAGTATCTGGAGCATCTCATTTCCAGATGGGACGGCCCGCTGGTGGGGGTCGAGGAGGAGGCGTTTTTTAGCCCCGCTCACAGCGCCCCCTGGGGGGTGGAGACCTCGGTCGACGCCATGCTCGAACACGCGGTGATGCACGCCATCCGCCACCAGTTCCAGCTGGAATCGCTGCTGAAACAGGCGGAGAATTGCCGCTGAAAGGCCGATCCGGGGCGACGCAGTCGATGCAAGATTCCCCCGGTGCTGGGGTGTTTTAGCCCCTTCTCTCCCGCCGATCGGGATGCCACAATCCCCCCCTGGCCCGGCCCGGTCGTGGGGAGTGATCCTTCGCGGGCCGCGGGCGAGAGAGGATACCGATGATGGTTCAGAACCCCCCTGCGGACATGGCCCGGGTCAACTCCGGCGTTTATTACCTCTACGTCGATGCGGCGATCGATTGGCTGGAAAAGACCTTTGGTTTCGAGACCCGGCTGAAGATACCCGGCGAGGATGGCAAGACGGTCCACGCCGAGTTGACGATCGAAGGCGGGGTGATCATGGTTGGGCCCGCCTGCCCCGATGAGAAGAAGACGAGCCCGAAGATGCTCGATGGCGCCAAGACCCAGGGGGTCTACATCTACGTCGATGATGTCGACGCCCACCACGAGCGCGCACAGTCGGCCGGTGCGGTGATCTTCAGTGAGCTGGAAGATATGTTCTACGGCGACCGCGTCTACACCGCCGTCGACCCGGAAGGCCACCACTGGAAGTTCGCCACCCACACCCGCGATATTCCGCTAGAAGAGATGATGCCACCTCGATAGGGAGAATGAACCGTGATTCCCGAGGTTCCTGGCTCGCTGGCGAGTTTTGGTTTCTCAGAGATGTGGCCGTTGATGGCGATAATGGCCGGCGGTCTTCTCGCCGGGGCCATCATCCTGTGGCTGATTCTGGGCTGGGTGATGAATAACCGCGGGAGCGCGGAAGGAATCAGGAAGGCGGCGAAGATCATCGCCATCTGCTGCGTGATCCTCGTGCCCTTCGCTTATCTCGGCATCTATCCCATCGGTAGCCAGGAGGGAACCCAGGCGATTGTCATCGGGGCATTGGTCGCCCTTCGCCTGTGGCACATCGCCTGGCGCAGGGAGAAAGCGACGGCTTGACAGCAGTCACTTCTTTTTCGAGTGCATCGCCTGGTAGACCTTGACGAATTCCTCCATCGGCACCGATGCGATCGCCTCGGCGATGAGATCGGGCTCGCATTTTTCCCAGCTGGCGATGCGGATACAGCTCTTGCCCATGTCGAGGCGGGTGCCGCGCTTCTTCCACTGACTGACCAGTTTTTTCTGGATGGCGGGAATCGAGTACATGCCGCAGAGATAGACGCCGTAGTGGCGCTTCTGCGAGGCGATGGCGGCGTACATCAGGGGTTCGCCGTTGTAGGTCTCGGGACAGACCTTCAGCGGCACCTCGTAGGTGATAAATCCCCAGCGCATCGCCTCCTTGTAACCCTTGGGCAGGTGTTTGCGGATGAGGGAGCGCAGCTTCCTGATCGTAGGCTGGCGATCCTCGGGAAGCGAATCGATGTATTCCTTGGGGGTGGCAGCAGTGCTCTGCATCGGTGGACCTCCTGTAATGGATGTCGGTGGAAAACAGCGACATCCAGGAGGGTAATCGCATCGATCGCCTGGGGCAATGCCCGGTTATCGAGAGTCCTTCCAGTAGACCCAGTCGAGGGGATTGTGAAGGGTACATACCAGCTTCAGTTTCAAATCCCTGGCGCGTTGATCTCCCTCTTCGATGGTTTCAGCGGGATCGTAGAATTCGAGCAGGAGCAGTTCGAGGCACTTTCGTTGCTGCTCATCGTCGCATCTGGCGAGGGCATCTTCGAGGCGTCTCTCGATACCTCGGCCCAGCTGGTAGAGAGCGGTCAGGCTCATCACCGCATCGTGCTCGATGGAGTTGTTGCACAAAGCATCGAGAAGCGGCGGCATCACCAGGTTCAGAGAAACGATTGAACCCGAATAGGCGAGCAAGAACGCGTAGATGAAGCGGTCTTCTTTTGCGACGCTTTTGAGCTTTTCGATCAAGAAAGGTCGAGCTCTGTCGATGTGGCGCAGCAGAAAAAGCGCGGAACTGTGGTCACAGGCCTGTTTTCGGATCCAGACAGGCCGAGAAACGAAGTCGTAGCCGATGACGAAATTGGCCGTTGCTTTTAGCAAGGCTTCGCTCGGCCGGGTCTGGTAAACCCCTGGAAAGGTCAATTCAGTTGCCCATTGCAGGGTGCCGATGGCGAAATATCGCAGCTGGTAGTCGTCGGAGGTCAGATGGGGCTCGAGGAGACGGACGATTTCCTCGTGCTGGAAAGGGTCCTCGAGGCGTTTCACGAGAATATCTGCGGCGGTGGTGGCGTTCCCGCGGATGTCGTCATCGCGCACCCAGTCGATCAACTCGGCGCTTCTGGTTGCCTCTGCCCGCACCTTCCTATCGACGGAAGCCGGAGACTGGCCGCAGAGAAGACCCCCAGGTGCCGAAGCGGGAATCCAGGGCAGCATTGCGTGAGGGGCGAGAAGGAAGAAGGCAAGAGTGAGGAGAAAACCTGTTCTGAGGAGAAGAGTGGTTTTGAAAAGGAGAACAGGTCTTGGTGAAGCGAGCCCGATCATGGAGGCAAACTATCGAATAGCGTTTGCAATTGCAACGGCCATTTAATTTCTCTTGCGGCAGCGAATTTCGAAGACGCGGATCTGTTCTGAACCCCAGGTGGAGAGCACATGTAATCGAAGCGATTTCACCTGCACTTCATCGAAGTTGTGACGGCGCTGGCGCTGGTAGTTTCCTCGGACTTCCGCGACAGTCAGGGTACCCTGGTCGGTGACGGCGGTGATGTTGTAGTCCTTTACCGTCTCTGGCTGAGGGCCGCGAATCATGGTGGCGGTCACGGCATCGGAGGCGGACAGGGTTAATTGACGGTGGAAGGCGCTGTCGAAGGTGATCTGGACCTCGTCGATGAGTTGCGGCGTGTCCCAGCGCAGCTCGATCCACTCGCCGCCTTTTGATACCTTCGCCCCCCAGCGATGGCTCCACTCGCCGGGGACATCGCGAACCTCGCCGTCGATGACGTGGACAGGTTCGGCGCCCTCGAGTGCTGACGAGGCGAACACCATTGCCTTGCGCGCGACATCGTCTGGATCGGCGTTGCTCACCCCCCTGATCGACTGGTCATCGCGCAGCAGCGTCTGCTGCAACTCGGCTATCGCCGAACTACGTAAACCCATGGGATAAATACCTTTATCTGCACACATGGCGGCTGCCGTGCCGGCCGCCTGGCCACAGCAGGCACAGGTCGCCATCACCCGTGTCGAGGTGAAGGCGACGTGGGAATTGGAGATGTTGCGCCCCGCCATCAGCAAATTGACGATGTTGGCGCTGTAGAGCGCTTCGAAGGCGATGTTGTAGGGCTCCTTGATGGGACGGGAGTAGAAGGGCGGTTGATCCCAGTCGTCGAACCCCCCCGGGGGATGCTCATCGAAGGCCCAGCCGCCGATGGCGACCCCATCATCGCGGTCACGCCAACCGTCGGTCAGGTCCTGCTGGGTCTGGATATGGGCGCCGGTCAGGCGGCGGCTCTCGCGCTTGCCGGGGAGCATTCCGACTCTCTGGAGCGCCCAGTTGGCGGAGTCGGGACGCTCGCCGGAGTTTTTGATCCAGTCCCACAGCCCCATGATGATACGTAGCAGCTCGAAGCGCAGCTCCTCGTTGTCGTGGATGACGTCGCGGGTTCCCCCCAGTTCGATCCACCAGTAGCCGTACTCGTAATGGCCGCGAGGGATCTTGCGAAATAGCATATCGTTTTCGGTGATCGTTCTCGCCCAGGGAGGAGCAACAAAGGCGATCGGCTCGTCGTGTTTCCTGGCGGTGAACAGAATCGTAGACCCCTGGGAATGTGAGTCGCCTTTTTCGAGGGCCAGAGATTCGTCGTAAGTGGAGCGCGGCTCGCGTCCCGTGCGGTAGTTGGCACCTGCCTCCAGGGCCAGGCGGCAATCGCCGGTGCAATCGCAGAAGGCCCTGGCGGTGACGCGGTAGATCGTCTCGGTCTTGTCGCAGCGGGCCCACACCCGGGTGATCCGGTCGTCGGCGACCTCCGCCCGGTAGACGGAGGTGTCGAGCTTCAGGTCGAGAAGCGCCTCTCGCTTGCACAGGTCATACAGGGTCAGATCGAACAACTCGAAGGCGCGGTGAGGGTTACGGACCGCGTCCTCGAGGCGGATCTCGTCGATCAGGCCGCCCTCGCGCCAGCCGGGATGGGTGCCGTGGCAGTCGGCACCGACGATATGCATGCCGATCTCACTCGAGGCGTTACCGCCGAGGCGGGAGCGGTCCTGCACGAGCAGGGTGCGCGCGCCGTTGCGGGCTGCAGAGATCGCCGCGCACACCCCGGCCATGCCGCCCCCTGCGACCATCACATCGACGTCGATGTCGATGATGCGCATGTGGGGTTCACTGGCGGGGGCGGAGGAGTTTTTTGGTGTCGGAACTGGCGCGGGCTCGTCGGGGCGTTCTTCACTCAACCCATCGCCCTCGACCGCCGACAGGAATCGGCGGCCATCGATGCCGATGGTGCAGCTGGCCATCAATCCGGCGCCGAGGAGAAAACCGCGGCGATCGATCTCCGCCGGAGTTTCTTCGGGAACAGTTTTTTCAGTCACGACTGCTGGCTCCAAGATGATGCGAGTTGCCGCTGTTTCGCACCTGCTTCAGCAGTTCGCTGAGTTTCTCGACGACCTCTGGTTTGTCGTTGTAGAGGTTGTTCATTTCACCCGGGTCATCATCGAGGTTGTAGAGCTGCCCGCGAGGGGCATCGGCGGCGGGCTTGAAGCGGGTGAAACCGCCCGATCCCTTGCCGAGAATCAACTTGAAGGGCCCGCGACGGATGGCGAAGACGCCGTTGCCGGAGTGGTGTACCAGGTGGTCGTGAACGGGATGGTGAAGTCTCTTGCCCTCGAGAGCACCGAGGATGTCAAAACTATCCTCGGCGCTGTCGGCAGGCAACGGATGGCCGACCAAGGAGGCAAAGGTGCGCATCAGATCGGTGAGGATGATCGGCTCGTCGGAGGTCTCCCCTGCCGGGGCCCTTCCTGGCCAGCGGACGATGAAAGGCACGCGGTGGCCCGCTTCCCAGGCATCCGCCTTCATCCCCCGCCACGGCCGCGAAGGGTCGTGGCCGAAGGCTTTCACCGAACCGGTGGGACCGCTCATGCCGACGCCGTTGCGCTGCGGTGAACCATTGTCGCTGGTGAAGATGACGAGGGTGCGTTCAGCGGCACCGGTACGATCGAGTGCAGACAGAACCTGGCCGAGCACCCAGTCGACCTCGTTGACGAAATCACCGTAGAGCCCGGCCTCGCTCTTGCCGGTGAAGTGCGGCGACGGTGCGATGGGGGTGTGCGGAGCGGTCAGCGGTACGTAGAGAAAGAACGGTTGCTCGGGATGTTTCGCACGCTGCTCGATGTAAGCGGCGGCTTTTTGGGCCAGAGTCGGCAATACCACCGACAGATCCCAGCCAGCCAGCGTCGGTCCATCGTGGCCGAACATCCCCTTGGGCTTGTCGACGCTCGGAATGCCGACGGTGTGATCATTCTCGATGAAACAACGCGGTGGGAAATTCGGCACGTCATCGCCGAAGTAATAATTGAAACCGCGAGAGGTGGGACCACTGGCGATCGGTCGCGAGAAAGCGACGCGCTTGCCCAGGGGGACGCGCTTGTTGGCCGCAATGGCGACCCCATCGAACTCATCGCTGACATGACCGTCTGCATCGATGGGCCAATCCCATCCCAGATGCCATTTGCCGATACACGCGGTGTGGTAGCCGTGCTGCTGGAGCATCGCCGGCAGCGTCAGACGATCCTGCTCGATCAGCGGTAATGACCAGGGCCACAGGACGCTGCGTTTCAATTTTGTCCGCCAGGCGTAACGCCCGGTCAGAAGGCCGTAGCGAGTCGGCGAACAGACACTCGATGGCGTGTGAGCATCGGTGAAGCGCAGTCCTTCGGCGGCGAGGCGGTCGATGTTCGGGGTCGGGATCTTCGACTGGTCGTTGTAGCAACCGGGATCTCCGTAGCCGAGGTCGTCGGCCAGGACGATGACGATGTTGATGGGAGCGACCGCTGGGTTGGCAGCGTCATCTACAGGCTGTGAAAGAGACAGCAGTAGCATCCCCAGTAGCATCATCAACAACACCTCCTGATTTTTGGCGCCTTCAGTCGGAAGCGGTCTTTCGGATGAGGGTCATGCCCATGTCGTGGCTGTGGCCGTGCTCGTCTTCCTCGATCTCCCAGCCGTATTTCCAGTGACCCCAGAGCAGGTCATCGACCTCGAGTTTTGACTCGCCGATAGCGGCGACAAAATCGGAGTAGTTGGTGGCGCGGCCGAGATGGATCACGTGATAGGTCGTATCGCCGATGAGCAGAGAGTCCTCGACACTGACTTCCTCGATGGCCCCCAGAGCCGCGATCACCTCGGTGGTCTTGACCCCCTCCTTCGAGGAGAGGGAAATCCCCAGCATCTGAGGCTTGAGTCGCCAGAGAGTTCGGTCGACCTTGAATCCGGCCAGTTTCACCGCCGCCGTCACCTTATCCAGAGTTAGTAACGCCTTGAACCCACCGCCGCCGCCGTAGAAATGCAATTCACCGTCTTTGATCTCTGGGTGCAGGAAGTTCCTGTCCCCGAGGAGTTCATGGAAAGCATCTTCCAGTACCGGCACAGAGTTTTCGCTGATGCCAACGATGGGGATGCTGAACAGAAAGGGACCAGTCACAACAGGCGGCATCGCCAGGCAAAGACAGGTTGCGACGAGGGCCACCAGGAGAAACAGGGTCTTCATGAAGATCTCCTCTTCGCGGGTATCCTTGGAATGTCGATTGTAGTCGAGTGTCGGGGCCTGAGGGTGGGGCGTCAACGGTCTTCTACCCGACAAGGGTAGGGGCCGGCTAGCCTGTCCGAGAGACGGCGGTCACAGCCTCAACGCCATCATCGTCACTTCTCCCTGATCAGTCTTCGATCACCTCGATGAAGACCATACCCATTTCGTGATCGCCGTGTTCGCCCTCATCTATTTCCCAGCCGTGTTTCCAGTGACTCCAGATGAGGTCATCGACCTCGAGTTTTGACTTTTCGATACTGGCGATAAAATCGACGTAGTTGATGGCACGGCCGAGATGGATCACGTGGCAGGTCCGATCACCGAAGAGCAGCGACTCCTCGACGCTGATCCCCTCGATGGAATTCAGAGCAGCGATCACGTCGGTGGTCTTTATCCCCTCCTTCGAGGAGAGGCAGACCCCCATCATCTGCTTCTTCAACCTCCAGATGGTGCGATCGACCTCGAGCCCTGCTTCCTTCAGTGCCATCGCCACCTCCTCGAGGCCAAGCAACGCCTTGATACTGCCGCCGAAGTATAAGAAGTGAAGCATGCCGTCTTCAACCTGGGGATAAATGAAGCTCTCTCTTCCGAAACGCTCATCGAAGATCTTCGCCAGAATCGGCAGCGAGTCCTCACTGATGCCGTCAACAGGGATACTGAGGTGAAAGGGGCCAGTCACCAGAGGCGGCATCGCCAGGCAGAAGCAGGTTGCGGCTACCGCCAGCACCAGAAGCAGGGTCTTCATGATGATCTCCTCTTCGCGGGTGGTCTCGATTCCAGAATCTCATCGAGTGTCGGTGCCAGGACACAGGTCGTCAACGGCCTTCCACCAGGACCCACAGGTCACACTGCCCTTGCTATGATCTGCTCCGAGGAAGGCCCTGGCCATGCTGCTCACCTGCCCGCGAGATCACCAGATTCTCGAGCGTAAGCTCAAGGACGGAATGGTCTGCTACCGGTGCCCCGGATGTCAGGGAGTCGCAGTCACCATCGGCTTGTTGCGCCGGCTTATCGACCGCGATTTCGCCAATGACCTGTGGAACCGGGCGCGCTCTGGAGGCAGTGGCAGCGGAGTTCCTTGCCCTTCTTGCCTGGGAGAAACGAGATCGGTGGTGGTTGCAGGCGGGGAGGGGCAACAACCCACAGAGATCGATGTGTGCCCGTCGTGCCAGCTGATCTGGCTCGATCCAGGAGAACTCGAGGACGCCCCAGCGAAAGAGATGCCGCCAGAGGAAGAGCGTCTGTCGATGGAAGCGCGCGAAGCTCTCGGACGCTTCGAGTTGTCCTCGAGGAAGAAGCGCAAGGAAGCCAGCGACAGTGGACTCAAGTACTCGGAGGAGCCGGGGAAGGACCTTCTCAAGGCGCTGGTTCTCCAGGGGATGCCGCTGGAAGACAAGAAAGAAAAATGGCTCGTGATCCCCTGGGTGACCTGGAGCGTGATGCTGCTGGTCGCCTTCGTCTCGACGGCGGTCTTGCTCTCCTTCAGTCCCGAGCAGCGCTTCGGGCGCGAAGCAATACCACCTCTGATCCCCCAGGTGATTGGCTTTTTCGAGGTGTGGGGGTTTGTTCCCGCCGACTGGAGCCGATTCGGCGGAGCGACCATCTTCACCTCGTTTTTTCTTCACGCCGGCTGGGTGCACCTCTTTGGAAATCTCTACTTCCTCTGGCTGACCGGCGATGACGTCGAGAGCGAACTGGGCTGGCGGCGTTTTCTCCTGCTGCTGCTGGCTGCGACCCTCGTCGCGACGCTGCTGCGCTACCTCTCCAACCCCGCCTCGGCGGTCCCTGGAATCGGCGCCAGCGGCGGAATCTCGGGAGTGATGGCCTATTATGCCCTCGCCTATCCCCGCCGGCGGCTGCGGATGGTCTTCCTCTACTACTTCAGGCCGATAGTTCTCACCGCCAAGGCTCGATCCCTGTTCATCGTCTGGGTCGTCCTTCAGCTTTTCCTCGCCTACCGGGAGATCCAGGGAAGCAGCATGGTCAGCGGAACCGCTCACCTCGGCGGAATTGTCGCGGGGGTGTTCGCCTGGATCTTCTGGTGTTATCGATCGGACGAGCGGGGGAAAGAGGCAACGCGCAGCTAGACCGGCGGAATCCGTCGGCAGTACCAGACGAACCCGTGGGGGATGTCGCCCTCGACGAGAGGCTCCAGTTCGATGTAATTGTTCTTCGTGCGCACGAGGATGGCTTTGATCTCGGGGATGCCCGAGTCGTACTTGCCATGTTTTTCCACCGCTTCGTCGAGGTCGCTTCCGATCTTCTTTTTTTCCGCCTGAAGTCGGTCGCGCAGCGCCGTCTGCTCGGCATCGAGATCGGGTGGCGGTTGATGCATCCACTGGATCCCACCGACGAGCAGGTCGAGCCAGCCATCGCCGTCGATATCGCTGACATCGACCTTGGCACGAGTCCCGCGGTCGGTCGGTTCGCTACCCTCGTTGGGCAAATTGTCCCAGTCGAAGCCGGGAGCCTCGAGAAGAGCGATCCCCTTGTCGTAGACAGGCTCCTCGCCGGTCTTGCTCTTGTTGCGGTAGAACCAGACGGAGCCATCGCCGGCGCCGACGATGAGGTCATCGCGCCCATCCCGGTTCCAGTCGGCGATGACCGGGCCGGAATCACCATCGGGAACCTCGATGAGATCGCCGTTCGCCTCGAGGGAGCGCCTCTTGGTCGAGAAAGAGGGCTTTCTTGGGCTGCCCTCGTTGGTGATGAGGATCACGGTGCCGGTGATGTTGCCGACCAGCAGGTCGAGATCACCGTCGTCATCCCAGTCGTGGGCGCGCGGAGCGGAGGCGAGACTCTCGAGTTCGGGTCTTTCGTCGTCGGCCCAGGGAGGTCCAGCGTTGAGGTCTCTTCCCGAGGCGTCCTTCATCGGGTGGCCCTTGGCAAAGCCGGTCCTGGTGCCTTCGAAGATGTAGATGTCCCCGGGCCAGTAGGAGCCGCTGATCATGTCGTCGATGCCATCGCCGTCGAGGTCCGCCAACTGCGGACCGAAGCCGATGCATCAGCCGGAAGGGATGGTGCCGATCTCACCACCGGCTTCGAACCAGGTGGGGCCCTCGTAGCGCGGTTTCTTGTCGGTGCCGACGTTGGTGTAGATCCTCAGCTTGCCATCGCCGAACTGGCCGACGAGCAGGTCGCGGTCGCCATCGGAATCCCAGTCACACAGATACGGAGCGGCATGTCCGATGTCGGTGTCGATCGGCTTTCCCGAGGCCTCGAGAAGGATCGGTTTTTCCAGCTGGTTGGAGGCGTCCTGGGCGTTGTCGGCGGCGAGAAAAGAGCCGAGAATAAGAGTGAGCGAGGCCATCAACGCAGCTGTAAGCGCAAATTTCATCGCCAGTTCCTTTCTCTGCTGGTCGTCGGCAGCCAGCTTCTCTGGGTTCAATCTACCCGCTGGTCCGAACGATGGTAAGCGGTGAAAATATCCTCTGAATTGACTTTTCCAATCGTTCTTGCCCAACTGTCACCGCCGCGTGACCCGGGGGCCCACCCGTCCGGATTCCCCGGGGCTGTCGTCGGTAGAGGAGAATGCTCATGACGAACGTTCTGGATAACGCTCAGCGCAACCGGCTCTTCTGGGCCAGTTGCCTGGCGCTAATTTCGACCTCGGTCGCCTTCGGGGTCATCACCGAGAGTGCAAGTGAACTTCCAGACCAGTATGGCCTCGAAGGAAACCAGCTCGGTTATGTGCTGGGTGCTGCAATTTCTGGATTTGCCTTTGCAATCATCCTTCTGGGACCGGCAATCGACAAGATCGGAATTGCCGTGACCATCCGGATGGCGTTTTTCTGTCATCTGATCGGAACCTTGATTCTGATGTTCTCCGGTTCCTTTGTGATGGCCTTTCTCGGGGCATCAGTCATCGCACTTGGCAACGGTGCCGTCGAGGCCGGGTGCAACCCGCTAGTCGCCACTCTGTTCCCCAATAACAAGACAACGAAACTCAACGTTTTCCATGTTTTCTGGCCGGTAGGGATCATTGTCGGGGCGATGTTCGGATACTGGATCAGCGGTGTTTCTGCGGGGGTCGAGGGGTGGAGTCTCTTTGGGCTAGATGCCCTGCAGGCCAAGCTGGCCCTGATTCTCGTCCCTACTCTCATCTACGGATACATGTTTCGAAATCAGATCATTCCGCAGACGGAGCGCGTCCAGTCCAAGGTCTCAGACGCTCAGATGTGGGACGCGGTCAAGTCTCCTTTCTTCATGTTGATGCTCTTCTGCATGATGCTCACCGCCAGCCTTGAGCTGGGACCGAATCGCTGGATGCGACTTGCGATGGGCCCGTCGGTGGAGAGCGCTTTCAACGTCACAGACAGTGGGATACTAGTTCTGGTCTACGGCAGCGCGCTGATGGCTGTTCTGCGCTTCTATGCCGGAGGGTTGGTGAAGAGATTTGCTCCCACCGGAATACTCTTTGCTTCGTCGATACTGGCGGGTCTTGGCCTGTACGCGATGTCGGGGGCGCAGGATCCCTGGATGCTGATCATCTCCGCCACTGTTTTCTACGTTGGAGTTTGTTTCTACTGGCCGACGATGCTCGGTGTGGTTGCAGAGCAGATTCCCAGAACAGGTGCGGTGGGACTGTGCCTGATGGGTGGAGTGGGAATGCTCATCGCTGGCTATGTCACGATTCCTCAGATCCAGAGTTTCGCCGTGGGCTTTGAAGCCGTGGCCGATGCAAACAACCCCACAGCCGCCAGTTTGCGCGCCAGTTTCCAGTGGGTGGCGGTGTGTGCGATTCCATTGGCGATCATCTTCTGGATGATGCATCGTCGGTTCGGCCAGGGAGGGTACAGCACGAAGTCGATTTCGAGCGGTTCCGCTTCCCAGTCGGACCCGGTCCAGGAGACGGCGGGGGTCTAGGCAGGCGCCTGATTGGTCAGTAAAGGGCGCCCCCGCGGATGTCGGCACATCTGCGGGGGCATCTTTTTCGCTGGAGTCACGCTTTTGAACGAGCCCGATCGCAAACAGAATGAGGTCGCTGCCGAGGAGGCACGGGAGGTGCTGCGGCGCGTGGGGGCAGGCTGCCTCTTCAGTTTTGGCGTGGCGCTGCTGGTGATGACGTCGGCGCTCTACTTCTGGTATCTGAGCGCAGACACCGAGGCCCAGGAGGCTCTCGACTGGCCGAGTGTTCCAGGGGAGATCCTCGAGAGCGAGATCTCTCCTCGTCTCGCCGCTGGACCCGGCAGCGACCAGACTCACAGCCTCTCCATGCGCTACCGGTACCTGATCGATGGCCAGCAGCTGGAGGGAACGCGGCTGCACACCTTGCCGTCTGAATTGCTCAGCGGCGACAAGGCTCGCGAGATTCAGGCGCGGTTTCCCGTTGGTGCCCAGGTCTCCGTCCATTACGACCCCGAGGATCCCCAGCGAAGCCTGCTGGAACCGGGAGTGGCTCTCGATTCGGAGTTGGTCACCGATACCGAATCGGCCACCATCACCCTGATTGTCATCGCTCTGTTGCTTCTTGTCCTCGCCTGGAAGGTGTGGCCGAGCGTCCCGGGTCCCCCTCAGCGAGGGGTATCGCTCGAGGAGGGTTCACCTCCCTCCTGAAGAGGGTGGAGTTCCCCGCTCCAGCCACTATCGGTTACCATCACACCGGCTGGCCATTTTCGATGAAGTGGGAGCAAGACCCGTGTCTGAGCAAGGTCATTTCGATGAGAAACCGCCCCTCGAGGATCAACCTGCCGGGGAGCACTGGAACGCCGAGGAATTCCGTCGCCGCGGTTACCAGGTGATCGACTGGCTCGCTCGCTACTTCGAAACGGTCGAATCGCTGCCGGTCTGCTCACAGATCGAGCCGGGAGAGATCTTTGCTGCCCTGCCGGAACATCCCCCCGCCAGCGGAGAACCCTTCGAAGCGATCCTCGCCGATCTCGACAAGATCGTCATGCCGGGTATCACGCACTGGCAACACCCCTCCTGGTTCGCCTACTTCAACGCCAACACCTCGGGGCCATCGATTCTCGCTGACCTCGTCTCATCTGGGCTCGGGGTTCAGGGGATGCTGTGGCAAACCAGTCCCGCCTGCACCGAGGTCGAGACCCGCATGCTCGACTGGCTGGTCGAACTCCTGGGGCTGCCCGATACCTTTCTGTCGACGGGAGAGGGAGGCGGGGTGATCCAGGACACCGCTTCTAGCGCGACCCTCTGTGCGCTGGTGGCGGCGAGAGAAAGAGCGACCAACTTCGAAGTCGACCGCTCGGGTGTCGACGGTCCGCTGGCGGTCTACGCCTCGAAGGAGGCGCATTCTTCGGTGGAGAAATCGGTCAGGATCGCCGGGATTGGCCAGCGGAACCTGCGCCTGATCGACACCGATGATGACCTTCGGATGGATCCCGGCGCCCTGCGAGTGGCAATCGACGCCGATCGCGATGCCGGCATCACCCCGGTGATGGTGGTCGCCACCATCGGAACCACCGCCACCACCGCCATCGATCCGGTGAGGAAGATCGCAGAGGTCTGTTTCAAGAGCGGGATCTGGCTCCATGCAGATGCGGCCCACGCCGGCACCGCTGCGGTCCTGGAGGAGATGCGCTGGATTCACGATGGTCTCGAACTGGTCGACTCTTACTGTTTCAACCCGCACAAGTGGATGTTCGTCAATTTCGATTGCAACGCCTTCTGGGTTCGAGATCGATCGGCGCTGGTCAGGGCACTCAGCGTCCTTCCCGAGTATCTTCGTAACAGTGCGACAGAATCGGGAAAGGTGATCGACTATCGCGACTGGCACATCCCCCTTGGCCGCCGCTTTCGCTCGCTCAAGTTGTGGTTCACCATGCGTCACTACGGAGTCAAAGGCCTGCGGAGATACATAAGCGAGCATATCTCCTGGGCTGGGGAACTCGAAGAGCGGGTGCTGGAGCACCCGGATCTCGAGCTGGCCGCACCGCGTACCGTCAATCTCGTCTGCCTTCGCCATCGCCTGGGCGATGAGGCGACACGGCAGTTGATCGAGACGGTCAACGCCGATGGCACGATGTTTGTGACTCACGCAGCGGTCAAGGACTGCCACGTGATGCGAATCTGCATCGGCGGTACGACCACCGGCAAGGAACATGTCGACCGAGCCTGGCAGCGCATCGATAGCGCCGCCCGGAAATTGGGATGAGGAGAGCGATGCCGAAGGAAACACAGCGAGTTCTTTTCTTTCGATGGGGTGGAGTCTGGAGCTTGCTTGTCCTGCTGACGGTGATTTCCGGCTGTGGAGAAGGGAGCCCCTTCACCTTCAACCTCGACAGCGATGGAGACGGTTGGACCGATTCGGAGGAAGCCCTCTGCGGCACCAACCCGTCCGATTTCAACTCGGTGCCGGTCGACAGCGATGGAGACGGCGATTGCAACTTCGTCGATGTCGATGATGACAATGATGGATTCAACGATAGTATCGAGAACCAGTTCGGATCCAATCCACTCGTTTTCGATGGAACCTGTGTCGTCAGTGGCACCATCCTCGACTTCGACCTCAACGCGGCGGTGGGAGCGGTTGTTACTCTCAGCATCTTCGGCCCGATAGCGACCGCCGATTCCAATGGTTTCTTCACTTTCGAAGTGCCGGCGGGGCTCTTCCAGATCGTGTTGCAGGTTCTGTTGATCTCCCCGGCAGGCGATGTCCAGCAGCTGGCAATGCCCCTCGGTTTCATGATCAACGGCATCCTCGTGGTCAACACCCCGATCCTCCAGCTGTGCAAACTGGAGGTGAACCTATCCATCAATGGCGGTATCTCCACCGGTCTCGGCTCCGAGGCGGTGGCGATCGGCGATGTCGATGGCGATCTGGACCTCGACGCCGTGGTGCTCAGCCTCGAACCTGGAGGCGCAGGAGTCCAGACCAGCATCCTGATCAATGACACCAGCGGCGCACTCACCATCGGAAGCACCATTGCCGCCTCGGGGATCTCACTGGCGCTCGGCGATGTCGATGGCGATGGTGATCTCGATCTTCTCAAGGGCGATGATGCCAGCGATGGAACGGGGCTCCTGGAGGTCTACATCAACGACGGCAGCGGTGGGTACACCCTGTTGGGCTCCATGGACCCCATCCCCTTCGGCGATGCCCCTGTCGAGGCGATCACCCTCGTCGACGTCGATGGCGACAGCGATCTCGATGCCCTCGTTTGCCAGGGTCAAGGTACAGTCAACGCTCCGAGGTTTTTCTCGCTGCTCAACGACGGATCCGGGAATTTCTCGGTTGATGCTCAGGCGGGACTTCCCGGGATTCCGAGAGCGATAAGTTCAGCTGACATCGATGGCGATGGTGACAGCGACGCCCTGGTGGTGGTGCAGGTCAATCCTGGTTCCATCGGAATTCTCGTGGTGCTCGAGAACGGCGATGGGATGGGGGCCTTTGCGATCACGTCGACGCCTCCCATCTTCTCACTGGTGGAGGATCTCTCGGTCGGTGATATCGATGGCGATGGCGACATCGATGCCATCATCGTCGGCGCCAGCGCCCCCGGGGCCAACGGCAGTGCCATCATTGTGCTCAACGATGGCGCCGGCGTGTTCTCCATTAATTCCACCCTCACCGTTGGGATCTCCCCGCAGTTCGTCGGCCTCGGGGATCCGGACGGAGACGGGGATCTCGATGCCTTCGTCCTCAACAACATCAATTCCTCTGGAACCAGCGGCACGGTGCATGTCCTCATCAACGATGGCACCGCCACCTTCTTCAACGTCAGCGAGACCGAGGTCGGCTCCGATGCCACAGGCGCTGCCCTCGGCGATCTCGATGGCAATGGCGACCCTGATATCGTGGTGACGAATCGGGGCGCCTTCAGCGGCGGAGGAAACGATATCGAGACCCTCGGTGGCACCGTTCTGATCGATTGCCCCTGATTTGAAGGAAGATAACGAAATGGGGAGGAGTTCTGGCCGTGAGGGAAGAGGCGAAGGGCCCATCGATCTCTTGCGCCTTTTCGGAGGTTGCTTCACTCTCGCTGGCGGCCTGTTCCTGATCGGTGGCATCCTGGGCTTCAGCTGGTGGACCGGGGAGAAGAACCTGTCCGAGGAGAGCCTCCACTGGCCTTCAGCCAGAGGAGTTGTGCTCGAGAGCCGGCTGATTATCTACACCTCGAGCGGAGAGAGCAGCAGTTTAAAGACTCACTATCTGCCGCGCATTCGCTACGAGTTCATCCTCGATGGTGATCGGTACGAGAGTAATCAGCGCTCGATCATGGGCAAGAATTACGACCGCGACGAAGCCCAGCGGATCGTCGACGCCTATCCCGCTGGCAGCGATATCACCGTCTACTTCCAGCCGGGGAACCCTGAAGAATCGGTGCTCGAGCGGGGGGGATCGGAGGGACAGGCGCTGATCGGTAATCTAGTGCTGGCGAGTTTCCTCGTCTTCGGCTCGATTGCAACATTCGTCGGAATCCGGTTGTTTCGCCGCCGCCCTCACCCCTGAAGAGGCATTTCAAGCATCGAGCGCCCGTTGAAGGATCTCGATGTCTTCGGCGAAGGACTCCGGTGCCAGCGGGCCGAAGGAGAAGCGGAAGAAGTTGCGCAGTGGCGAGAGGCTGCCGAAGCGACGCATGTCGCAGTCATTGCCACACAGGATCGCGGCACCTTCCGGGAAGAGGCGCTGGTTGAGTTCCGTGGCGGTCATCCCGCCGGGGATCTCACACCAGTGATAGAATCCGCCATCGCCGGTGAAGAGTCGCAGCCCCATCTTTTCGAACGCCTCGCC
Organism: Planctomycetota bacterium; assembly: GCA_015664425.1. Taxonomy (GTDB): domain Bacteria; phylum Planctomycetota; class UBA8108; order UBA1146; family UBA1146; genus DTRS01. The sequence goes on along the minus strand of DQQH01000222.1, from coordinate 15,080 downwards.
GTAACGCTGGCGCTGACCGCCGTAGAAGGCGGGAACCGCGCTGCGCACCTGTTCGATGCGATTTTTTTCGAGGAGTTCGAGGGCATAGCACTGGGATGGGTGAGAGACCCCGCCCATGCCAAACGATGAAAAGTTGCCGAGGATTTCGATGTGACGCCTGGAGGCGATCGCCCAGCCGATGCGGATCCCTGGGGACTGCAGACCTTTGGTGGCGGCCCCGACGACAAAGATGTTGGTCTGGTCGATGTCAGGGATTTTGGCGAGGGCACTGACGGGCGGGTCGTGAAACATCTCGTACGCCTCGTCGATGAGGAGCCCGCAGTCGGGTGAACTGGCAGCGGCGACGAGCGATTCGATATCGGTGCTGGAGCGGGTGACGCCAGTGGGATTGCACGGGTTGCTCACAAGCATCATCGATCGTGAGTGCGTGGGGGGGGATGTGTAGTTTTCGATCGGCGGGCAGAAGCGGTTTTCTGCATCACTCTCCACCAGATCGTAGGGCACACCGAGCCGTTCGAGCATGTCGTAGTAGGGTGTGTACTCCGTCGATGCGACCCTGACCCCGACTCCTTTCTCGAGAAAGAGCAGCACTGCAAGCGTCGCCGGCCGACCACCGGCAAAGACCATGACGTTCTCGGCGTCTATCGAAGCGCCGTAGTGTTCACAATAGTAGCTAGCGATCCTCTCCCTGAGAGCCGGCATTCCCCATGCCTTCGGATAGAGCAGGTTTTCGGAGGTGACTTTGACATGGGCGGGCAACTCCGGTCCACCCGGCAATTGAACCGTTCTCGGATAACCCTGACTCCAGGGATGGGTTCCCTCTCCTCCCATCGGCTGGCCGAAGGCGGCCCCAAAGGCGTAGAGGGTCTCGTAGATTCCCATCGGAGGCATCGGCTTGAGGAAGCAGGGGCCACAATCGGTGGCCGTTTCCACGCCGCGGAAGTCGGAAACTTTCGACTGGAAATCGGCCACGGATCACTCCACTCCACCCGCCCCTGAAGGAGCGGGGATGATCCCCAATTGAGAACATCCTTTGCCCGGGTCGCGGGGCATTTTGCCACAGGAGACGCCGGAGGAAGAGCCCCAATTGTGAAGAAGTCCGGGGTCAAATGTGGTCGATGGCGCGTGCAACCTTGTAGACGGCAAGAGCGATCTGGAGATCCTGGATGGCGACCCCGGTGAGATCAGCGACGGTGATCTGGTCGTCATTGCTGCGTCCAGCGGTGCGACCGCCCACGATGTCCCCGAGCTCGATAACACGGGATTCGTCAAAATTCCCGGAAGCGAGAGCGCTGGCGATCTCCCCCCGTTGGCGACACTGGCTGAGGCGGTCGGCGACGACAAGATCGGCGCCCAGCAAGACTTCTGCGTCGAGTTCCTGCTTTCCCGGTGTGTCGGAGCCGATGGCAGTGATATGAGTACCCGGGGCGATCCACTCCGAACGGATCAACGGCTCTTTCGCCGGAGTCGTGGTGACGATCAGATTGCAATGAGCGCAGAGCTCTTCGACCGATTCTACCGTCGAGGTGTCGAAGCCAAGCTCTGCGATGTCGGCAGTGCAGGCGTTGCGGTGGTCGGTGTTCCGTCCCCAGACAACCACCGTCCTGGAGTCGGTGACACAACGCAAGTATTGCGCCTGCTTGCGTGCCTGGATGCCGGTGCCGACGATACCGATCTTCCCGATGGCGCTAGGAGCGAGGAACTTGGCAGCAACAGCCCCGGCCGCTGCGGTTCGAATGTCGGTGAGATTGCCTTCATCGAGAAGCACCACCGCGAGCTCTCCAGTCTTCTGCTCGAAGAGCAGCATCAGCCCCTGGCTCGATGAGATCCCGAGCTCGGGGTTGTCGTAGAAACCGGAGGCGATCTTGACCACGTAATGGGAACCACCCTCGATGTAGCCGTACTTGATGTGCACATCACCGGGGGGGTCTTTGAAAGTCATCTCACCTACGGGCGGAATGACCACGTCACCGCGAGCATCGGCATCGAAGCCGGCAGCGATTGCGCCGACGACATCGATGTCGCCAAGGAGATTGACGATCTGGTTCCACGTGAGGATCATCGGATTCATCCGATCACCTTTCGAAGCGTGTCGATTCCGATATTGGCGCCGCAAATGACGATTGCGACCCGTTTCCCGGCGAATTCCGAGGCGATCTGCCGCCAGCCGGCGATGGCAACGCCTGCTGCACCCTCGATCAACTGGTGATGGCGGGCGATGTGGTCAGCGGTGCAGTCGCGGATCTCCTTCTCGCTGACGAGAAGGGAACGGTCGACCACCCGCTGGCACACCTCGAAGGTGACAGAGCCCGCCTCGACACCTCCGGCGGTTCCATCGGAGAGTGTGTCGTGACAGGGGACCTCGATGATCTTGCCCGCCTCGAGGCACCGGTGCATCGCCGGCGATCGTTCAGGCGAGCAGGCGATGATCTCGGTTTCCGGACAGGTTTCTTTCAGGTAAGTGCCGACTCCGCCGATCAGACCGCCACCGCCGAGGGCGATGAAGACGGCATCGAGGTTGTCGAGCTGGCGCTCGAGTTCGACACCGACGCTACCCTGGCCACGCATCACTTCGATGTCGTTGTAGGGAGAGATATAGGGCAAGCCCTTGCGGGCTCCATGTTCCCTGGCGCGACTTTCGGACTCGAGGCAGTCAGCGCCGTGAAGATGAACCCTGGCACCGTAACTTCTGATGGCCTCGATCTTCGCTGGAGAGGCATGGTTTGGCACGTAGACGGTGGCCGGGCATCCCAGCCGTGCTGCCGCCCAGGCGACCGCCGCCCCGTGGTTTCCGGAGGAGGCGGCAACAACCCCGGCAGAACGCGATTGGCTGTCGATGGAAAGGAGCTTGTGAAGAGCGCCACGAGCCTTGAATGAACCGGTGACCTGGAGGTTTTCGCGCTTGTAGAAGACCTCTGCGCCGGTGGCAGCGCTATCTTGGAGATCTGGATCGACGGGAGTTTCCCGGGTGGCGCCGCGGATCGTCCCTTCTGCGGTGGCGATGGCACCGGCTTCTGTCGACAGGGTCATCCCTCCTCCTTCGAAGTCACTCAGTCTGAGCCACCGAGGCGATGGGGGGAAGCCCGACCCGAGGGAAATCCAGTATCCTGTCGGCCATGAGAGGCTGCTCACTTCTGTTCCTGCTCTTTCTCTCGCCACTCCTGTGGGCGGATGGTCCCATCGGTTCGTGGAAGGACCTTCCGACCATCCCAGTTCCGATCGGCCTCGGCGGGCCCTTCGTCGGCAGCAGTGGCGACATGTTGATGGTCGCTGGCGGCGCGAACTTCCCGCACGGAGTGCCTTGGCAGGTCAGCGACAGCGATCGCGAAGCGAATCCCCTCGCTGGCGAGAAGATCTGGCACCGCGAGGTCTACCTCCTCGATGGGAGCGTAGACGAACCCCGCTGGATCACGGCCGGGGAGTTGCCCCTTGCGAGTGCCTACGGCGCCACCATCTCGACTGCCGATGGGATCATCCTCATCGGAGGTCTCGATCGAGAGCGCTGCCACGACACGGTGCTACATCTCAGGTGGATTGCCGATGAGACGGGTGAGAGGTCGCTGGCCATCGACCATCACCTGCCGCCGCTACCGGAACCGAGTGGGTTTCTCTCGGCCGGAATGATCGGCGACACCATCTACGTTGCGGCGGGGCAGAGGTCCCCCGATCCCCTCGATCTTCAGCATCGATTCTGGGCTCTCGATCTGAGCGAGGAGGGAATCGCCGCCGGCTGGCGCGATCTGCCGCCATGGCCCGGAGGAGGCCGCATCAAGACGGTCGGCGTGGTGCAGGGCGATGGCAACGTCGATCGTCGCGGCATGAAGCGACGCCTCTTCTTCCTGATCTCGGGCGAGATTCCGACGGCGGGGGTCGATGGTGCCATCGAGCGGGAATACCCCGCCGATGGTTTCCGTTACATCCCCGAAGAGGAGCGCTGGGAAACAATCGCAGCGCCGCCGCGCCCCTGCGCCGCCGCCGCCGCCATCGGAACAGGCGATGCTCACATCATCATCTTTTCTGGCGCCGACGGTGCCGGCATCGAACGGGCGCCGGCGGAGCGCCCTCCTTTTCCGAAGGACCTCCTCGCCTACCACACCATCACCGACAGCTGGGTCGTCGCCGGCGAAATGCCCCAGGAGGTGGTGACCACCACCGCTACCTGGTGGCGTGGAAACATTGTCGTTCCGACGGGGGAGGTGCGCCCGGGAGTGCGCACCGATAGAGTTCAGTCCCTCGCTGTCGCACCGGCACCGGTGCCGCTGGGTTTGACCGGCTGGGGGGTGCTGATCTGCTATCTGGTGGTGCTGGTGTGGATGGGGGTGCGCTTCTCCCGCAACAACACCGACACCGAGAGTTTCTTCCTCGCCCGCCGCAGGATCCCCTGGTGGGCGGCAGGGATCAGCATCTTCGCTACCCAGCTCTCGGCGATCACCTTCATCGCGCTCCCGGCCCTTGCTTTCGCCCAGGACTGGGTGCTCTTGCCTGGAAAACTGATGATCACGCTTATGGCGCCGATCGTGATCTTTTTCTACCTGCCCTTTTTTCGTCGGCTCGACATCACCACCGCCTACCAGTTCCTCGAACAACGATTCGGTGTGACCACGCGACTCTACGGCAGTTCGACCTTCATTATCTTCCAGCTGCTGAGGATGGCGATCGTCACCTACCTGCCGGCGCTGGCGCTGTCGGCGATCACCGGCATCGACATCTACCTGTGCATCGCTGGCATGGGAGTCCTCGCCACCGTCTACACCGTCTTCGGTGGGATGGAGGCGGTGGTCTGGACCGATGTGCTGCAGACGGCGGTGCTGACCGCTGCGGTCATCTTCGGCATCATCCTCTGCCTGGTCGATGATGGGGCAGGAGCGATGCTTTCGACCGCCGTCGATGAAGGCAAGATGCGTCTCTTCCGCTGGCAGGGTGGTCTCGCCGACATGACCACCTGGGTAATACTGATCGGCGTCTTCGCCCTGCAGTTTCACCCCTACACCACCGACCAGGCGGTGATCCAGCGCTACCTGAGCACCACCGATGAAAAGGCGGCGGCACGCGGGATCTGGCTCAATGGCCTGCTGGCGATCCCGGTCGGTCTGGTCTTCTTCCTGCTTGGAACGGGGCTCTGGATCTTCTTTCGCCAGCACCCCGAGATGCTACAGGTGGGGATGAAGAACGACTCCGTCTTTCCCCTCTTTGTCGCGTCTCAGATGCCCGCACCGCTGGCGGGCCTGGTGATCGCCGGGATCTTCGCCGCTTCGATGTCGAGTCTCGACTCGAGCATGCACTCGGTGGCGACCGCGTTCACTCATGATTTTTGGCGCAAGTTCCGCCCACTCACCAGCGATCGGCATCTGCTCCGCGTTGCTCGCGTGACGGTGGTGGTGATGGGGACTCTCGGTTGTCTGGTGGCGGCGATCTTCGCGCGGATGGGTGACATCCCGGGGCTCTTCCAGTTCTTCCAGAAGGTTCTCGGTCTGACCACCAGCGGGCTGGTGGCGATCTTCATCCTGGGGATCTTCACCCGTAGAGCGACCCAGACCGGTGTGCTCGCTGGTGCCATCGCGAGCATCGTCGTGCTGGCGGCTCTCGAGGGTGTGATCCAGGTCGGAGGTCTGCCGCAGGTGAACTTCTATCTTTACCCGGTGATCGGCATCGTCACTGCCCTCGCCACAGGCTGCGTTGTCAGCTTGCTCACGCCGCCGCCGAGGGTGCCGGAATGAACTCAGGGACAGTTTGAGGCGAGGTCGCAGCCGAGAAGGTCTGCAGTCGGATGTCGACGCCGCAGCCGGGGAAGGGCTCTCAGCGGAGGCGCCAGCGGCGAAGAGATACGCGAGCAGCGAGATGGGATCGGCGAGATCGAGAGTGAGTATTGTGACTACTCGCGGAGGCAACAGGAGAAGAGGATCGCGTCGCCGGGAAGCTAGGAGCAGCTGGTCAGTGTGCTACACCTCTGAGAGTCAACCGTCGGATCTCCCCCGCAGGAATTGAAGGGCGGTGGCAATGGCCCGTCGCCGCCAAAGAGGTAGCCGAGAAGGGTGATCGGATCGGAGATGTCTATGGCCCCATCGTCATTTGCATCGCAGGAATCGTAACAAGCCGCTTCGACGGAGGCGAAGAGATGCGATAGGGCGCTGATCGCATCGCTCAGGTCGACGGCCCCGTCAAGGTTGACGTCCCCGCGGATGAAGTCGGAGGAGCAACCATCGATCAAGCCGTCACCGTTTGCGTCGAGACCGGGGTCGGCCGCGATCTGTTCGGAGTCGGGGATCAAATTGCGATCGCAGTCGAGTTGAGCTCCGGTCACGTCTCGATCGATGACCAGCACCTGATTGGCACTGATGTTTTCCAGCACAGAGATTTCCGCATCTGGCCAGCGAACGGTAATTCGATCAACGGTGGCAACATCATCGAGGCCGAAGTGGAGGACCATTTCGGAAGAGCTTTTCATGCCGTGCCCGGCTTTCAGCATGCGTCTCTGGTATTCAATGCCGTGTTGGATCTGAACGAGCGCACCGACGCTGAAAATATTTGGCCCTGGCTGCCTTAGTTTCAGACGCAACCAGTTCCTCAACTCACCCTCGTGATTGATGTAGAGAGCCAGGGGTTCGTTCCAGGTCTGGACCAGGAGGTCGAGGTCTCCATCGAGGTCGATATCAGCTTTTGCAACGCAGTAGGTGTTTCCTGGGAAAGTTCCAGGTGCCTGATATCCGGCATCGTGAATATTGTATTCAACGGCAACGTCCGTGACGGGGAACACTCCGTTGTTGGAGAACAAATAGTTGTTGGCAATGTTGTTGGCGACAAAGAGGTCTGACCAACCGTTGTTATCGAAATCCCAGAAGAGGCAAGCCCAGCCGCTATCTCCACCGAATAATCCGTGGCTCACATCCTCGAGGGAATATGTTCCATCGTTATTGTTCATCATGTATCGGTTCCCGCTGGAAGGGACGTTGGTTACGTAAAGATCGAAGTCACCATCTCGATCAAAATCGGTGAAGTCCAGACCCATCGAATCGATGTGGACGTTGGAACCTGATTCCTCGCTGATTTCCGACAAGATTCCGGCCCGGTTCTCGAAGAGTCGGTTCTCGTTGGTGCCAATGCCGTTCCCCTTGTCATTGGAGACGTAGAGGTCGAGATCCCCATCGAGGTCGTGATCGAAGAAGGCCGCCTCGATGGTCTTCCATGGGTCGTCGACGCCGAATTGCTCGGAGACCTCGGTAAAGGTCCCATTTCCTTCGTTGTGGAAGAGGCGATTGGGGGTGGTGTTTTCGAGGTTATCCTCGCTGGCGGTACGATTGCAGACATAGAGGTCGAGCCAGCCATCGCCATCGTAATCGCCCCACACCGAACTGGTGGCCTGGCCTGAATCGTCGACCCCAGCCTCTTGGCCGACATCGAAGAAGAGAAAATCACCGGTGTTTCGCATCAACAGATTGGGTAGATCCCAGGCACTGATGTACAAGTCAAGGTCGCCATCGCCGTCGTAGTCCGCAACCGAAACCCCACTGTAGAGGTAACCTGGGGGCCAATCGGTGACGAGGGTTCGGTCGATGAAATTCCCTGTGCCGTCATTCTCGAAGAGGCGGATCCTCCCGATCCCTTCGCTGGTCAGGACACAGTCTGCATCGCCATCACCATCGAGGTCGTTGAAGGCAATTCCAGCTCCGAACGGCAAGGTGAAATGACCGAAGTATGTGATGCCGACGATGCCTCGACTGACAGCTTCTTCAGTGAACGGCTGAATCTGCGCCGAAAGGGGCAGAGCCATTGCGAGGATGGGAAGAAGAAGGCAGCGGGCGACGAACGACATTACGGCAATATCTCCCTCGTTGGTGTTTCCAGGAGCAGGTATTCGGGGCATCCGCTGCCAGAAGGAACCACTACAGTTTCGAGGGTAGAAGATGAACCCGGTTCATCGTCGATGATATCCGCAAGTGGCTCCTGCGCAAGGAATCGTGAGTTGCTGCTACCGCCTCGCTGGACGACGTTTGCAGCGGTTCCGGGGAAGGCCTCGATGGTTGTCGCTCCACCCTCCCCCGGGAAAAAAGGGCGCCTTGTCGCTTCAGGGATCGTGGGTAGGATGATACTGGGTTGACGGTGCCCTCAGCAGAGAGGCTCGTGTTTTCCCACCACTCGCGTCGAGGAAGACCTGATGCCACGTTCCTGGCTGCTGTGCCTGTTGTTGTTGCAACTCTGCTGGTTTTCCTGCGGGGCGAGCGATCTCGCTGCCCAGGCGACCAACGGCGAATTCCGCCGGGGAGACTGCTTCACCGACGGTCGGGTCGACCTCGCCGATGCAACCTTTGCTTTCAGTTACCTGGTCAATTCTCAGCCCCCGATCATCTGCGAAGATTCCTGCGATGCCGATGACAACGGCATCATCAATCTCTCCGATCCGATGGCGATCCTCTCCTATCTCTACCTCGACGGCCCACTTCCCGCTCCTGTCGGTGAGTGTGCTGGGGACCCGACAGCCGACAGCCTGGGTTGCGACGTCGGCTGCTCTCCTCTCGATCCGGTGGGGCCGTCGCCGCTGCATCTGATTTTTCTGGAGCAGTTCGGCAACAATCCCGACATCGTCAGTTCCAGGATTTGCATCAATACTCCCGACTCTCTCTCTGGCTGGGCTTTTGGTATATGTCACGACAGCACCTTTCTGGAGATCGATCAGCTGGATGAGGGAAATGCACTCAACAACACCGGTGGTCCCGAATTTCTCGCCTACGAAATTTACCCCGAAGGCTTCACCGCTGCGGTGGTGATCAGTTTCGACGGATCAGCGGTGCTTCCTGGAGGAAGCTTCCGCGAGATCCATAGAGTCGAATACACCATTCCCACCCCTGGAATCTCGACGATTTGTCCCTGCAGCACACTGGGGGACCCGCAGGTGGTGACGAACTTCATCACCGACCAGAATGAGCCGATCATTCCGATGGCGACCTGTAGAACCATTGATACGTTGCCGTTTTCCATCGATTTTTCCAGGGGAGACTGCAACGGTTCGGGAACCTTCGACATCGCCGATGCCGTGGTTCTTCTCGATCTACTCTTCGGTGGTGGTGGAGCGGTTTTCTGTCGCGATGCCTGCGACATTAACGACGATGGTGCCCTCGATATCTCGGATCCTATTTACTGGCTCACCTATCTCTTTTCTTCTGGTGACGCGCCTCCGGCACCGAGTCCTGGAATCTGTGGAGATGATCCCTCCGCCGACAGCCTCGACTGCGACTTCTCTCCCTGCCCCTGACAGAAACCGACGGTTATTTAGCGGTTGAATGCCTCAGGGCTGCCTCGTTTGATGCTCAGCGCACCTCGATCCACGCGCTATTTTCGATGGCGAGCCGATCTTCTGCGAGAGCTTCGAGATCCTCCGCGGTCACCCGGGCGAAAGCTCGTCGCCACTTGTGGCCCTCGATTTTCCACAGGTCATGGCGTGCGAAGATGAGAGCGGGGAGGTAGGGGTTGGCGAGGGTGATTCTGATGGGGACGGTTTGCAATCCGGTGTAGAGCCCCAGCAGGGACTGGGTGCGGGAATGATCGATGTCTTTGATGGGGCCCTGGGTTGCGGCTCTCATCCTGGCATCGATGCGCTCGACGGCGGCTGCAACGTCTTCTCCATCTTCGAGAGGCTCCGTCAAGATGAACAACTCGGGGTCATCGACGGGGGCCCAGAAAGCCGGAGGAGGGAGTTCGGGGATGCCGATGCCACGATGGAGGAGGCGAGCGGCGGCGATCAAGAATGGAAGATAGTCGTCATCGAGGGGAGTTGGCGCTCGCCATCCCTTGCAGACAAAGGGTTTGAAGGCACCGGCGTTCTGCGGAAATGGAATCCCAGGTGAGAGAGTTCCTCTGACAACCTCCAGCCGCTTCGCCTTGACCGGAAGAGGGCAACCTGCTGGCAGCGGCGCGACAATTTCTGCGATAGCAGCTCTCACCACTATCGGATCGAAGGGGCCGACGAGGGCCAGTCTCATCCGGCTGGCCTTGTAGTAACTGGCCAGCCTCTCCTCGACTTCTTCGAGAGTGATTGCGGAGACCTCATCGGCAATCCCGCCGTGGCGGCCATCTCCAGGAAGGGGGTTGACCGCAGTACGGATGCGGTTGGCCGCTGCAAGTCGGGGGATTCTCTGCTGCATGTTGGTGAGTTCCACCAGCAGACGCGCCTTCTCGCGCTCGAGGATCTCCGCTGTCGGTTTGAGATCGCCGAGGCGAGCGGCCATCCGGGTGATCGCCTCGATCGTCTTCTCGGGAGGAACCATCTCGGCGATGAGGGTGGTGTTGCCAGAGGTCTGGGCATTGCACTGACCGCCATGGCGTGCCATCCACTCGCCAGCGGTGGTCGCCTCGAACTCGCCAGCTGCTGAGGTGATGAGCAGGTGCTCGATGAGATGAGCGAGCCCGGATCGTCCTTCGGGGTCGTGTTCCTCGCCGATGTCGAGGAGGAGAAGCACCGCCACCCGTTGTTGCTCGGGAGGGAGGATCGATGAAATGTGAGACAAGAGGATGCGCGCGCCGTTGTCGAGTTCCTCGAATTGCCCCGGCAAGTCCCCGGAAGCGAGGAAGATCGCCACCATCGCCACTACCAGGATGATCGATCGCCGTTCTCTTCTGCCCGCCACCGAAGGTCCTTTCCACGGGAGCCCAATTGCACCTCAGGGGCGGTCGGGTTCAAGGGGAATCCTCGCCGGTGACGAAGATCGACATTCCTTTCGATCGGGTCAGCGCTTTACGGAGCCGTTGCCATCCTTCGTTGCCATCCTCCTCGAGCCGAAGGTCAAGGGTGGTGAGGGCTCTCAGCAGGCGACGTTCCAGCCTGAGTAAGGCCTCTGCTGGGGCTTCATCGCTGCGAAGGGGCTCGGCGAGAACCAGCACTTCCAGGCGGCGAGCCGAACCACCCAGGTGACCTGGCCAACCCTCCGCTGGCGACGGGAGTTCCCCGACCAGTCGCTCGATGAGTGCATCCCTCTTCTTCCCCCTGGGAGGAAGGCGCCAGCCGCAGGCGACGAAGGGGCCGAGGTCTCCCCTTCCGAGACGAGGGGGGAAGGGGATGTCGGTCGCTGGCAGAGGCCCAGTCGAGGGCATCTCCAGCCTTTCTCCGGGATCGATGGAAGCCAGGGTTTTTCTGAAGGAGGCGATGGTCGTCGGCAGAAGGAGCGCCCCCTCGATCCGAAGCGATGACCTGCACGGTCGATGCCAGCGACGGCGCCACCCTTCGACACTTGCCCAGTCGAGACCCGAGCGCAGGGTGGGGTCTCCTCCCCGCGGGGAAAGGGATGGCAGCGGATCGAGGGCGTCGAGGAGACAGCGATGGGCGCGGAGAAGTGCCGATCGACGGATTGGGCTCACCTCGATGGGGCGAGGCGGCAACGCTCTCCCATCGAGAAGGCTGGCTATGGCGCCAAACAGCGGATCGAGGTTTCCCCTGGGAATGGCGAGGTGAATGATGGTGCGATCGGTCTCGACCTCGGCGATGACGATGGGTTGATCGCAGCAACTCGAGAGGGCTTCTGCGAGATGAACCCTGGCCAGCTCACCGGCGCTGACCGCACGGCCGTCACCGACCTCGTCTCCTCGCTCCCCTGCAGCGATTTCCAGGGTGATCTCGACCATCACTGGCAAGGACATCCTTCGAGGACCCTTCTCCTCGATGTGCCAGCGCAGTCCCGAGGGCAGCTGCCCCGAGGAGGAATCGCCAGGAGCGGGGCAAGGAAGGGTACAGGAGAGAAGAAAAAACAGGGCCATCGCCATCGGATCTCCTCGCGGGGAGGCTTCACCGGGAGGATGGACGCCGCTGGAAGGCAATTCCCGCGCGTCGGTATTCGGACCCCGGATCGATCGACGTCGTTGACAGCGCCGTCGCCGTCGTCGAGCATCCGGGACATGCTTTGAAGACGAGGTTCCGGCGGCTGTACCGGCCCAGATCAGGGGGAGGCTCTCGTGCGTGGATCCAGTTTCAGCCTGATTGCGATGCTGGCCCTGGGCCTGTGGCTCCTGCCGACAGGCCAGGGGCGGGCGACCGTTTCCAGCTGGGCCTACCCCGGCCTCGATGCCGGCCTCGATGCGGGGATCCGGCTGGTTCGAGACCACGGCTGCCTCAATTGCCACCGGGCTCCAAGCCCCGAGGTGGCAGCGTGGCTGCGGCCCCTCGAGGCACCGGCCCTGACCACCGTCGGGTCACGGCTCCTGCCCTCTTTCATCGAGCGCCGGCTCAGCAACCCCTACGCCGTCGATCCCCAATCACGGATGCCCCACATTCTTCACGGCTTCGATGTTCAAGGTGGCAGGGAGAGCATCACCGACCTGGTCCAATTCCTCGTCTCTCGCGGGGGTCCCATCGACACCTCCGCTGCCGCTCTCGACGGTGCCTGGTTCAAGGAGGGGGAAGCGCTCTACCAGTCGATCGGGTGCGCTGCCTGTCACGAACCCGATGAGCCCGCCATCGTCGACCAGTCTCGACGAACAACTCTCGCAGGGCTGTCCCAGCGCCTGATGACGGCGACGGAGGTCCATCGATCGGGAAGAATGCCGGCGCTCGGTCTGGAAGTGACCGAGGCGAAGGCGATCGCCGCCTGGCTGCTGCGCGACCAGGGCAACGGAGCCGATGGCAAACCACTGATGGATGTCGCATCGGGAGTTCACTACGAGGCCTACGAGTTGAAGGTGCACAGCGTTCTCGATTTCGATGATCACACTCCGGTCGAGAGTGGCACCGCCAGCAAGATCTCGGTCGATCCCCGCACCCGCAACGAATACTTCGGTCTGCGCTTCACCGGAGAACTCGAGATTCCAGTCAGCGGTGAGCACACCTTTGGCCTGTGGTCCGATGATGGCTCGCGGCTGTGGATCGATGGCGTCGAGGTGATCGAAAACGATGGCGATCACGCTCCCTCCGAGAAGAAGGGCAAGGCGACCCTGGAGGCGGGCTGGCACCCATTCGAGGTCCGGATGTACGAGTTCGGGGGTGGCGAGCACCTCGAGTTCCGCTGGCAGGTCGCAGGATCTGGGACCTACGGCGAGGTCCCCCCCTCGGCGATGCGATCGGTAACACGAGTGCTGCGTCCGCCGGAAGAACCCTTTTCTCTCGATCCTGACCGGGTCAAGAGAGGGAAAGTCCTCTACCAGATGCTCAATTGCATCAGTTGCCACGATGGACCCGGAATCGCCAGAACTCCCCTCGCCGAGCTCAAACCGGCGCGAACCGGTTGTCTCTCCGAGAACCCGGCGATTGCCGTTCCCGCCTACCGTTTCAACGCCGAGGAGAAGGACGCCATCATCGAGGTTCTGCGCCTGGCATCGGAGCCGACAGCGATGCCGACACCCGCTGAAGGGGTTTCCCTGCGCGTCGGCGACATCGGCTGCACCTCCTGCCACTCCCTCGATGGAAGATGGGGCCCCGATGCCGAACATGCCCGCCTCTTCACCGGCACCGCTGAACTCGGTGATGAGGGCCGATTGCCGCCGCCGTTGACGGGCGTCGGTGGCAAGCTGAAGCCTGACTGGCTGAAAAAGGTGATCGCTAATGGCGAGAGTGTGCGTCCCTACATGGTGACGCGCATGCCCCACTACGGCGACGAACGCGCCGAAGAACTCGCCCAGCTCTTCATCGCAGCGGGTGCCGATGCTCATGACAACGTCGGCCCGACCTTCACCATCGAATCGCAGCGAGCAGGCCATCAACTGGTCGGCACCGACGGCTTCCGCTGCATCGACTGCCACAATTTTTCCGGCCATCACTCACTCGGCGAACCGGCTCTCGACCTCGCCGACACCACCGACCGGCTGCAACCCGGGTGGTACCGCCAGTACATGTTCGATCCGCAGTCAAAGCGCCAGGGAACGCGGATGCCCGCCTACTGGGCCGAGGGAATCGAGTTCTTCCCCGACCTCCTCGGCGGCGATCCGACTCGCCAGATCGATGCCACCTGGACCTACCTCTCAGGGGGTGAATCCGCGCCACTGCCCAAGGGACTGATCGTCGACCGCGGAAGTTTCGACGTCGTGCCGTCAGCCGAAGAACCGGCGATGACAGGGATCTTCCTGCGCGGCCACAGCGCCCGGACGATCGCGGTCGGTTATCCCGAACGGGTCTCCATCGCTTTCGACGTCGAAAACATCCGCATGGCCCTGGCCTGGCGCGGCGATTTCATCAACGCCCAGGGCACCTGGCAGGGGCGCGCCGGCGCTCTCGAGGTTCCCGCCGGTACCTCGGTCATCTCGATGCCAGGTGGAATGGCGGTCGCCCTGCTCGAGCGACCCGATGCCATCTGGCCCCTGGGCGATGCCCGCGAAGGCGGCTGGCGTTTCAAGGGCTACCGCCGAGATGAGGCGCGCCGTCCCATCTTCCGCTACCAGAAGGGCAGCGTGGAGATTTCCGAGGTGTCGATTCCGCAGATGACCGCCGAGGGCACCAACCTCCTGCGGGTCTTCGACATCAGAGGCAACGAGAATTCTGACGGGGTGCAGCTGCGGCTCGCCCGTGACAAGACGATCCGGCCGGCCGGAAACCATCGCTGGCAGGTGGGAGATCAGCTCTTCATCACCGTCGATGGTGCTCCTACACGGCTGCTGACTGTCGATGGCGAGCAGGAACTTCGAGTCACCGTCCCCGCCGGGGGTGCAACGATCGAGGAGGTGATCCAGTGGTGAATACCATGATCCTGACCCTGCTGCTGGGCAACGTCGTTCCCGTGGCGGACGTGCCGAAGGAATCGGACTACTACGAGATCACCACCGTCAAGATTCCGGCCGGCATCGTGCTCGAGGTCGGCGGCATCGCAGCTCCTGAAAAAGGGGTCATCTACGCCAGCACCCGCCGTGGCGACATCTGGCGCATCGAGGCCGCCTACGGCCCCGAGCCGGAGTTCAGCCTGTGGGCCGATGGGCTGCAGGAACCGCTCGGGCTGCTGTGGAGAGATGGCTGGCTGTACACCGCCCAACGTGGCGAGTTGAGCCGTCTGCGCGACAGCGATGGCGATGGCCAGAGCGATGAACTGGAGACGATCTGCGACAGTTGGACCATCTCGGGGAACTACCACGAGTACGCTTTCGGCCCGCGCATCGATTCGAGCGGCAACTTCTGG
>DQQH01000192.1 GCA_015664425.1 Planctomycetota bacterium | reverse complement strand
GTTCCCGCGGAGATCTGTGCGCCTCCCTTGACCACGATCACACCGAGGGTGATCGTCGCCAGGATCTCGACAAAGGGAAAGAAGATCGCGTACCAGAAGATGGAACGCAGGTGGGCATCGCGCAGCGTCGCGTTGATCTCGCCGTAGCGCTCGGCCTGATGGTCCTCTCGACGCGTTGCCTGGATCACCTCCATACCGGTGATCGATTCCTGGGTGTAGGCGTTGAGGTGGGAGATGCGCCGCCTCACCTCGCGGTAATTGCGTCGCGCCATCTTGCGGAAGATGAGGCTCGCCACGAAGAGCAGCGGCGTCACCGCCAGTGCCAGCAGTGCCAGTTCGGCATTCGCCCAGAAGAGCATCACCACGATACCGGCGATGGAGACGAAATCTCCGATCAGGGTCACGAACCCCGAGGAGAAGAGTTCGTTGAGCGCCTCGATGTCCGACGTGATCCGGGTCACCAGCCGCCCCACCGGGTTGCGGTGGAAGAAGGAGACCTCCTGTTTCTGGAGATGGGCGAAGAGTTCCTGGCGCAGGTCGAACATCACCTTCTGGCCGGTGAGGCTCATGACGATCGTCTCGAGGAAACGGAGGAAAAACTGCACCGCCACCAGCGCCGCGTAGATGCCAACAACCAGATAGAGCCACTCGATGCGCAGTTCCTGAGGAGCTCCCGACACCAGCGGTTCGAGAGTGAACGCCGCGCCGATTTCCGCCAGCAGCGCCGATGCCCAGGAGAGGGAATCCCCCCCATCGCCACCTGCAGCGAGGGGCCCATCGATCGCCTCCATGACCAGGATGGGACCGACGAGGGAAAGGAGGGTGCTGACGAGGATGATCAGCAGCGATCCGACCACCAGGGAACGATGGGGGCCGACGTAACCGAAGAGACGGCGGGCCAGTCCGCGGTCGAAGGGACGCTCGATCAGGTCCTCGGCGTGGAAGTCACTGCCATCATCGAGATCGGTCTCGAAGGGGGCAATCTCAGGGGTCTTTCTCTTGCGGGCTCTGCTCATTCCAGTCCCTCCAGTTCTTCCTGGAGGGTCTGTTTCAGGTAGATGCGGGCGTAGTCGCCGCCGCGGGCCATCAACTGGTCGTGGTTGCCTCGGTCTGCGATTCGCCCCTCGTCGAGAACGATGATCTCGTCGGCATGGCGCACCGCCGACAGGCGATGACTGACGATCACCGTCGTCAGGTCGCGGGTCCACTCCTCGAGCCCCTCGAGAATCTCGACCTCGGTCTCGGCATCGACCGCCGACAGGACATCGTCGAGAATCAGGATTCGCGGGCGAGTGATCAGTGCCCGGGCGAGGGCGATGCGCTGCTTCTGACCGCCAGACAGGGTGATCCCCCTCTCGCCGACACGTTGCTGGAAACCGTCGGGGAAGCGCTCGATCTCCCCGTGGATCCGCACCAGACGGGCAGCCTCCTCGATCGCATCAGAGCTTGTGGAGTCGGCGCCAAAGGCGATGTTCTCGGCGATTGTCGCCGAGAAGAGAAACGCCTCCTGCTGAACAAGCCCGATATTCGAACGCAACTCATCGAGGGGATAGCTCTCGCTGCTGTGCCCATCGACCCGGATCGACCCGGTACTCAACGGCGACAGCCTCGGGATGAGGTTGAGCAACGTTGTCTTGCCGGAAGCGGTCGGACCGACGATGCCGAGGGTCCCTCCCCCGCGGATGTCGAAGGAGATCTCCTCGATCGCTGGCTCCCGCGCCCCCGGATACTTGAAGCCGACCCGGTCGAAGCTGAGGCTGCCTGAGGTGACGGTCTGGCCGGCAACCGCCGCGCTGTCATCGATGGCGGGAATCGCCTCGAAGATCCGGCGTACCCTCTCGGCGCTCGCCGCCCCCCGGTGAAAGAGGTTCATCACCCAGCCGAGGGCAATCATCGGCCAGACGAGCAGCAACTGGCAGCCGTTGAAGGTGGCGAACTCTCCCAGGTCGAGCTCGCCGCGGAGAATGCGCAGTCCCCCCAGCAGCACCAGGGTGATCAGGGCGAGATCGCCGAAGAGCCACAGCAGCGATCCGGTGAAGGCACGCAACCTGGCGATGCGCATGTTCTGACCGAAGTAACTGTGAGAGAGGCGCGCCATCCTCTCGATCTCCTCATCCTCGACGACGAAGGACTTCACCACCCGCGGGTTGGAAAAGTTCTCCTGGGCGTGAACGCTGATGTCCGCGAGGCGTTCCTGGGCAATCATCGACTCGCGGTGAACTTTCGGCCCGATCACCCGGATCGCCACCGTCAAGAACGCCAGCGGCACCAGCGAGTAGAGGGTCAGAGATGGATTGATCGACAGCATCAACGAACCGGTGAGGACGATGGTGAAGACGGTCTGAACCGAGTACATCACAGCCGGCCCGAAGACCATTCGCATGGCATCCATGTCGCTGGTGAATCGGCTCATCAGATCGCCGGTGTGGGTCTCGGCGTAGAAGGAGCCATCGAGCTTCTCGATGTGTCTGAACAGGTGGTCGCGCACACGCTTCTCGATACGCCGGCTGGCCCCGATCACCGTCT
>DQQH01000187.1 GCA_015664425.1 Planctomycetota bacterium | reverse complement strand
GAGGAGACTCCCGATGTCCCATCCGTCGACGACAGACCTGTTTTCACGATTCCAGGAAATCCACGAGATTCTCGGCAAGGAGCGTAGCTGGGGCGGGATGGCGGTACCCTTTCGCTGCGCCGCCATCGCTTCATTGCGCACTCCGGGATCCTCCGAGGAGGTGGGGGAGCGGGTGGTCGATGCTGCCGCGCAGATCAAGAAGGAAGCCGGTCTCTTCGGGGATCTGCGCAGTCCGATTCGATTCGTCCTCGCCGCACAACTGGTGCTCAACGGCGACCAACCTGGTGCCTTCCTCGAGGAGGTAAACCGGGTTCGCCAGATGTTTCGCGACCGTCGGCTCAGGCGCGGGAGGATGTACGAGACCTTTGCCATATTGATCCTGAGAACCCAGGGTTCTCTACACCCCATCAACGAGGCTACGGTCGATCGTTTCCAGCGGATCTACGAGGGGATGAAGGAGCACCACTGGTGGCTCACCGGGCCCGAGGATTTCCCGGCGGCTGCAATTCTCGCAATGAAGAATGAGAGTTCGACACAGATCATCGGGCGGGTCGAATCGATCTACGAGGCTCTCGATCAGAAAGGCTTCCGCAAGGGAGATCCGCTGCAGACCGCTTCCCATCTCCTCTACATGTCTCCAGGGAGCCCGCACGAGGTCGCCCGCCGGTGCTGGAGTCTGACCGAGGCCTTCAGGAGGGAGAAGGAGAGGATCGGTTCGACCAGGTACGACGACGTGGCAACCCTTTCTTTTCTTCATCGCCACGACCCGGAGACGATCGTCAGCAATGTGGTCACGAACCGCGATCAGTTCCGGGCTCTGAGGCCCAAACCGTCCTCTGATCGCGCTTTTGCCTTCGCGGTCGGAATCACTTTCCTCGATCTGGTCCAGAGTGATGCTCAGCTGGAAGGGCTCACCGAGGTCAATGCCCTCCTCGATGCTCAACAGGCGATCGAGGCAGCTCAGGCAGCGATGATTGCGGCGAGTGCTGGTGCTGCCGCAGCGGCCAGTAGCGGATAGCCAGAAAGCGGGAGCCTTGAACATCATTCAAAGTTTTTCTTTGTTTATTCTTCTTCCTCTCTGTAGCTGCGCATCTCTCGCTCATTCCCCTCCTCCCCAAAAGATGAACATCATCTACATCATGGCCGATGGTCTCGGCTGGGGAGATCTCGGCTGTTACGGGCAGGAGATGGTCGCCACTCCACGGCTCGATCAACTCGCTTCGGAAGGGATGCGTTTCACCGATCACTACGCAGGCAACACCGTCTGTCGCCCCAGCCGACTGGTGCTGTGGACCGGTCAGCACACCGGCCACACCGCCATCAGTTCCAACGCCTATTACGACTTCAATCGCGGAGAAACTACCGTTGCCGACCTTCTCTGGGGTGTTGGATATGCAACAGGTGGCTGTGGAAAATGGTCGTTGGGCAGAGAGGGCACTCCGGGTCATCCAAACCTCAAGGGATTTGATGACTGGTTTGGCTATCTCGACCAGGGAGACGCCCATAATTACTATCCGACCCATCTTTGGCATAACAGCGAGAAGGTTCCCCTCGAGGGCAATGTTCTCACCGGAGAGAAGAAGCACTACGGCCTCGTGGCCCGCGACAAAGTGACTTATTCACACGACGTGATGGTCGACTGGATGCTCGACTGGATCAGGGAGCACTCCGATGAGCCGTTCCTCTTTCATGCTCATTTCACCATTCCCCATGCCAACAACGAGAGTGGGGCGGCAACAGGTGACGGAATGGAGGTCCCCTCGGTGGGGGATTACCAGCAGATGGACTGGCCCGAGCCGGAGAAGGGTTTCGCGGCCATGGTCACCCGTCTCGATGGAGACGTCGGTCGCCTCGTCGATCTCCTCCATCGCCTCGGGATCGCCGAACGGACCTATCTGATCTTCACCTCCGACAACGGTCCCCACCAGGAGGGCGGACATAGCCACACTTTCTTCGATTCCAACGGTCCTCTCCGTGGTCTCAAGCGCGATCTCTACGACGGTGGAATCCGCGTTCCGATGATCGCCTGGTGCCCCTCGAGGATTGCCGCTGGCAGCGTCAGCGAGCATATCAGCGGCTTTCAGGACTTCCTGCCGACCGCCTGTGAAATCGCAGGAGTTGCCGTTTCCGACGGAACCGATGGGATCAGTTACCTGCCGACGTTGCTCGGGCTGAAGGGCGAGCAGGAGGCTCACGAGTTTCTCTACTGGCGCTTCAAGGATAAGGAGGCGGTGCGAGTGGGACCCTGGAAGCGACGTGATGGTCGACTGGATGCTCGACTGGAT
>DQQH01000139.1 GCA_015664425.1 Planctomycetota bacterium | reverse complement strand
GTTTGCGAGAATGGTCGAGAATCAGTTCCTGATACAGTTCGCGGAGATCCGAATTCATCCCAGCATCTCCTTCGTCCGGGTGATGGCTTTCAGCAGGTCCTCGATGTCATCCTCGTCGTTGTAACAGCCGAAGGACGCTCGAATCGTCGCAGGCACGCCGAATCGTTCCATCAGCGGCTGAGCACAATGGTGACCAACTCGCACCGCGACACCCTCGTGGTCCATCACCGTTCCGGCGTCGTGGGGGTGAATCCCATCGAGGGTGAAGGAGATCGCCGATGCCCGTCGGCGAGGGGTTCCGATCAGAGTCAAGCCATCGACCTGCATCAACTGATCGACTGCGGAGGTGAGCAACCGTTCCTCGTGGGCGCAGATACTCTCACGGCCGATCTGGGTGATGAAATCGAGCGCCGCACCGAAACCTATGACCCCACCGATGTCGGGAGTGCCCGCCTCGAAGCGCCACGGCGGATCGTCGAAGAGTGTCCCATCGAAGGTGACACTCCTGATCATGTTCCCGCCCCCCTGGTAGGGAGGCATCGACTGGAGGATTTCGCTTCGCGCCCAGAGGAAACCCGTTCCCGTCGGCCCATAGGCCTTGTGAGCGCTGGCGACGAGGAAATCGCAGTCGAGAGCGGAAACGTCGACAGGATGATGGGCAAAGGACTGCGCGGCATCGACCAGCACAGGAACCCCTCGCTGGTGCGCCTCGTCGATCACGCTGTCGAGGTCGTTGACGGTCCCCAGGGCGTTGGAGACGTGAGCGAGCGCCACCAGCCGGGTTCGATCGTTCAGCAGGTCGGGGAGCATATCGAGCCGAAGGTCGCCAGCGTCGTCAACGGGAAGAATCTTGATCCTGGCGCCCTTCCTCCTGGCAAGCATCTGCCACGGAACGATGTTGGAATGATGCTCCATTTCGGAGATGAGGATCTCATCTCGGGCGGAAATTTCCTGGTCGCCCCAGCTCGACGCGACAAGATTGATCGCTTCGGTTGCGCCACGGAGAAAGACGATTTCTCTGTGGTTCTTTGCGCCGATGTAGTCCGCTACCTTCTTGCGACCCCCCTCGAATGCCACCGTCGCCCTCTCGCTGAGGAAGTGGACACCGCGATGAATGTTCGAATAATCCTCACGATAGAAACGATCGATGGTATCGAGGACAGTGTCCGGCTTCTGGCAGGAAGCTGCACTATCGAGGTAAACGAGGCGCTTGCCACGGATCGGGCGGGAGAAGATCGGGAACCTGGAGCGAAGACGAGCCACATCGAGGCTTCCATCGGGGCGATCCTTGCTCAGTCCCAGGCTCACCTTTTTCATCATTCCTCCGGGACCGGGGAAATCTCGATGCCGCAGGTCAGATCATCGACCAGGCGCTGGCGAAGGGCTTCCGGTTCAACCTCTTCGAGCACCTCCTTGACGAAGGCGCCAACGAGCATCTTGCGAGCCAAAGGCTCATTAACACCCCTGGAACGCAGATAGAAGATGGCATCTTCATCGAGTTCGCCGACCGTTGCACCGTGGGTGCAGCGCACATCATCGGCGTAGATCTCCAGCCTCGGACGGACGTCCGCCTCCGCTTTCCTGGAGAGGAGGAGGCTGTCGCTGCTCTGCTTTGCGTCGGTTCTCTGGGCATCCTGGAAGACGTGGATCTTGCCGCTGAAGACTCCCCTGCTCCGCCCCGAGAGGACTCCCCGGTAGACCTCGTTGGAGGTGCAGTCAGGATGGGAATGGAGGATCCGGGTCTGGTTGTCGACGTGCTCGCTGCCGGTGGCAAAATAGGCCCCGCGTAGCTCCGTGTGACAGCGCCGTCCGGCGAGTTCCACCTCGATCTCGTTGCGGATCATGCGTACACCCGCACAGTGGAAAAAGTCGGAGAAGGTGCTTCCATCGGCCTGTCTGACTCGAGATCCGTGGAAAAGGTTGCCGTCGGCACATCTGCCGAAGGTCCTCACACGACCGACCTCGGCATCCTCGCCAACTTCGAAATCCCAGTGGATGTTCGCCAGCACGTCCTGGTGGCAGTGAACCTCCTCGACGATGGCAAGCCGTGCTCCTTTTCCGACAACAACGACATGACGCAGGTGAGCCGCCCCTGGGGCAGACCCTCCATCGATGAGGTTGACGACGTGCAGAACGCCCTCGAACCCGATTCCCGAGTCGACTTCGATGAAGAGACCGTCACCGAGAGTGGCATCGGCGAGAGCCCGAAAAGGGTGCTCGCCATCGGACACCGCTTCGAGGGTACTCCTGAGCCTGTCGGCGTCTCCCCGGAGTGCATCGGAGAGAGGTCTGACGCGAATTCCCGCAGGCAAAGAAAGGAGGTCGGAAGACCCCTCGAGGAACACTCCGTTGAGGAGGGTCACCACCGGGCCGTCTGCGGGGAGAAACTTGACGGTGGTGAAATTCCCCTGATCGCCTTCATCGAGGAGGCTGCTGTAAGGCCCCTGGGCGATTGCAGCGAGGGAGGTGTACTTCCACTCCTCGTGAGCACGACTGGGGAATCCGTGCTGACGAATCCTCTCTCGCCCTTGCTTTCGGATGTCTGCCAGCCACCGGGGATGGCCAGGGTGCTCGACGACCGCCTCCTCGAGGGCTGTTGCCCAGTCGGTGGCAGTGCTCAGACGTTTAGAGGCAGCGCTCATCGCGGCTCCTCGGGAGAAGTGGCGCTGCTGACCGTCTCTTCCCCCTTTTCGAGCCAGCCGTAACCCTCTTTTTCGAGGCGAAGGGCCAGCTCCTTCCCTCCCGATTCGACGATGCGCCCGTCGAAGAGGACGTGGACGAAATCGGGGATGATGTGGTCGAGGAGCCTCTGGTAGTGAGTCACGACGATGATCGCCCGATCAGCGGAACGGATCTGATTCACCCCTTCGGCGACGGTGCGCAGGGCATCGATGTCGAGCCCCGAATCGGTCTCGTCGAGAATGGCGAGACGTGGATCCAGAACCGCCATCTGCAGGATCTCGTTACGCTTCTTTTCTCCACCAGAAAAGCCAACGTTGACCGATCGATTGAGAAGTTTCTCGTCGATGCCGATCAGTTTCATCTTCTCGCGGATCAGTTTGAGGAAGTCGAACGCATCGACCTCATCTTCGCCACGATAGTTGCGGATCGCATTCAATGAACTCCTGAGGAAATAGGCGTTGGAGATCCCTGGAATCGCCACCGGGTACTGGAACGCCAGGAAGATACCCTCGCAAGCGCGCTCCTCTGGCGACAGTTCGAGAAGATCGACGTCACGGTAGCGAACCTCCCCTGCCGTCACCTGATATTCCTCGCGGCCGGCGATCACGTTGGCGAAGGTCGATTTCCCCGACCCGTTGGGCCCCATGATTGCATGGACCTCTCCTTCGCGAACCCGGAGGTTCACTCCCTTGAGGATCTCGTTCCCTTCCACGCTCGCGCGCAGGTTCTTGATCTCGAGCATTTCTCTCCTTCTCTCGACTCTAACCGACGCTGCCTTCGAGGCTGACGGCAAGAAGTTTTTGCGCTTCGACTGCGAATTCCATCGGCAACTCGCGAAAGACTTCCTTGCAGAAGCCGTTGACGATCATCGAAACCGCATCTTCGGTCGAGATCCCGCGCTGGTTGCAGTAAAAGATCTGGTCCTCCCCTATCTTCGAAGTGGACGCCTCGTGTTCCACTTTTGCTGTCGGATTCTTGACCTCGATGTAGGGAAACGTGTGAGCCCCACAGCGATCACCAAGGAGCATCGAATCGCATTGCGAGAAATTTCGCGCTCCATCGGCGTTCTTCATCATCTTCACCAGGCCCCGGTAGGTGTTCTGGCCCCGACCTGCAGAAATACCCTTCGAGATGATGGTGCTGCGAGTGTTTTTCCCGATGTGCAGCATTTTTGTTCCAGTATCTGCCTGCTGATAATTGTTGGTCATCGCCACCGAGTAGAATTCGCCGATGCTGTCATCGCCCTGCAAGATGCAAGAGGGGTACTTCCAGGTGATTGCGGAACCGGTCTCCACCTGGGTCCAGGAGATCTTCGAGCGGGCGCCCTTGCACAGCCCGCGCTTGGTGACGAAGTTGAAGATGCCTCCACGGCCCTCCTTGTCACCGGGATACCAGTTCTGGACCGTCGAGTACTTGATCGTTGCATCGTCGAGTGCCACCAGTTCAACCACCGCTGCGTGCAACTGGTTGGTGTCCCGCATCGGTGCGGTGCAACCTTCAAGATAACTCACCGAGGATCCCTCTTCAGCGACGATCAGCGTACGCTCGAACTGTCCGGTGCCTGCGGCGTTGATGCGAAAATATGTGGAGAGTTCCATCGGGCATTTCACACCCTTGGGGATGAATGCAACCGACCCGTCGCTGAAGACTGCTGCGTTGAGAGCGGCATAGAAGTTGTCTGTGTAAGGGACCACCGACCCCAACCATTTCTCGATCAGGTCCGGATGTTCCTCTACCGCCTCGGAAAAGGAACTGAAGATCACCCCGAGCTCTCCCAGTTTCTCCTTGAAAGTGGTACCAACCGAGACGCTGTCGAAGACGGCATCGACGGCCACGCCGGAGAGTCGTTTCTGCTCCTCGAGAGGAATCCCGAGCTTCTCGAAGGTTCGGAGAATCTCCGGATCAACCTCGTCGAGGCTTGCCAGATTTTCCTGCTGCTTGGGTGCCGAATAGTAGACGATCTCCTGGAAGTCGATTTGAGGGTATTTGACCATGGGCCACGCCGGCTCGGTCATCGTCTGCCAGTGCCTGAACGCCTTGAGCCGGAACTCGAGGAGGAACTCCGGTTCATTCTTTCGACGAGAGATCTCACGAACGACATCCTCATTCAACCCGGGAGGTAGGCTATCTGACTCGATGTCGGTGACAAAACCAAACTCGTACTCCCGGTCTGCGAGTTCCTGAAGTTCCTCGACCTCTGAGTTGGATTGTCTCCTGTCCCTGTCCATTAACTGGCCCCTCCAGATTTGCTATTTTCGGTTTGCGACATTGCCAAACCATCGGGTTTCGCCATCTCCGCGAGGGTGATGCTGTCGAAGGTCTGCTTGATGCGATGGTTGATGATCTGCCAGTTGCTCCTCATCGGACAGCAGTGCTCGTGACTGCATTCGACATCGGAGTCCTCACTACAGAAAGTGATGGCAATCGGCCCCTCGAGGGCTGCGATGATCTGGCTGACCGACACCTCTTCAGGGGGTCGCGCCAGGCGATAGCCCCCCTTGGCGCCCCTCTCTGACTCGAGAAGGTCTGCGCGCACGAAGGCTTTGAGAATCTTGCTGACGATAGGTAGGGGCAGACCGATTCTCACTGCCACTTCCGACGCGGCATGGGTCTCACCCCCGCCGACGTTTGCGAGGTGAGAGAGGACCAGAATCCCGTAGTCACTCTGGCGTGTAATTCGTAGCATTCGGCGTCCTTCGCCCCTTCTGCGCCCTTTCCTCGACCAGAAAAAAGTACCGATCTGAAACAAAAGGGTACCAGTTCAGTACCCTATATGATTCTCCGGCCGCTGCCCCACCCTGTCAACAAATCTCCCGGCAGAAATAAAAAATTCAGCGACGACCGGGCCCCTGGATGGGTGGTCTGGAGAGAAGTCCTCCCCTAGACTCCTCCCTTTCCGAGGGGGAGGAGAACCCGTGGATACGCACCCAGGAGCGGCGCCGCCCGGGGCAGAAACAGGCCCCGGCCTGCTGGCCGACCTCATCGAACTCGCCAAGCCGAGGCTCACCCTCATGGTGGTGATCACCTCCGGGATCGGCTACCTGGTCGCAGCCGCCCACACCCGGGTTCCGGGTCAGTTGACGACCCCCGAGATCGAGGCCCGGATCTGGACCTTCCTCGCCGTCGTCGTCGGAACCGCCCTCCTCGGCGCCGCCGCCAATGGGCTCAACCAGTGGTGGGAACGCACTCCCGACGCCTTGATGAAACGGACGGCGAATCGACCCTTCGCCGGTGGCCGCCTGAAGCCTGTCGTCATCATCCCCTATTCCATCGTCCTGATCGTCGCCGGGGTCTTCCTTCTCGGACGGGGGGGCAACGAGATCGCCGCGGGCTTCGGAATCGCCAGCCTGGTGACCTATGTCCTGATCTACACGCCGCTGAAGAAGCGCTCGACCGTCAACACCCTGGTGGGAGCGATTCCCGGTGCGCTTCCCCCCCTGATCGGCTGGACCGCTGCCGGAGCTCCTCTCGATCTCGGCGCCGTCGGGCTCTTCTCGATCCTCTTTTTCTGGCAGGTTCCCCACTTCCTGGCGATCGCCTGGCTCTACCGAGAAGAGTACGCCGCGGCAGGCTTCCGGATGCTGCCGGTGATCGATCCCGAGGGCGTGCGGACGGGTCGGATGGCCATCGTCTACTCCCTGGCACTCCTCGCCTCGAGCCTGCTCCCGGGGGTGGTCGGGCTCGGGGGCTGGATCTACCTCCTGGTCGCGGTCTTCGCCGGTGCGATGATGGTCCGCGCATCCCTTCGTCTCCAGCGGCGAAGGGACCGCGCATCCGCCAGAGGCCTCTTTCTCACCAGTCTCCTCTACCTTCCACTGGTCCTCCTCGCCCTGGTGCTCGATCCGACGGTTCCATGAACAACAAATCGCACCCCTCCGCTGCCAGCAGAACGCTTCGCTTCGGCGGCATCGGCTGGATTCTCTTGCTCCTGGGGGTAATGATCGTCGCCGTCCTCGCCCGCCACCTCCCGAGGCTGATCCGCGCCATCGAACTGACGGAATCTGGCGGCCCCACCGAGGCGAACCTCAATGGCTTCACCCTCGATCCGATCCTCATCGACAGGGAGGAACTGGGCTGGTTCTCGGCAGCTGATGAGGTCCACCCCATCGACACCCCGCAGCTGATCACCGTCGAGGAAACCCTGAAACTGGGCCACCGTTTCCTCGTCGACACCTCCATCGTCATCGGAGTCGTGATCGGCGGGCAAGCGCGCGCTTATCCCGAGCGGGTGGTGCAGGTCCACGAGGTGGTCAACGACACCGTCGGTGGCGTCGCCATCGCCATCGTTCACCAACCCCTGATCGGCCTCAGTGCCGTCTTCAGGCGGCCTCTCGATGGATCGTTGCCGGTGCTGCTGGGGAACAGCGGTCTGGTGGTCGATTCCTGCCCCCTGCTCCATGACCGTCTCGGGGCCAACCGGCGGTCAGAGGAGACGTTGTGGAGTCCCCTGCGGGCCGAGGCGGTTGCAGGAGTTGGAGTGAAGGAGGGCAAAACCCTCGAACTGGTTCCCCACCGACGGATTTCGTGGAGGAACTGGCGGGAGGAGCACCCGGAAGGTCGGGTTCTCGCGATGGAAGCGAGCCACAAGAGCCTCTATCGCAAGGAGCCCTTCAACACCTACCGCTTCAGGGGGGCACCCCGCTTCCCGGTGAGTCCCCTGCCGGACGAAACCAGTTCGCGGGCACTCTTCGCACGGATGCTTGTGGTTCCTCTCGGGGATCGCACCTTGAGGGTGTGCCTCGATGAGGTGATCCCCATCGCCGCCACTGGCGGAGTCTGGCAGCCAACCGACTTTCCTGGCATCAAATTAGTGA
Source organism: Planctomycetota bacterium (assembly GCA_015664425.1). Lineage (GTDB taxonomy): Bacteria > Planctomycetota > UBA8108 > UBA1146 > UBA1146 > DTRS01. The sequence goes on along the minus strand of DQQH01000139.1, from coordinate 21,256 downwards.
CCGATGCCGCCAGTGGCACCGCCTATGCATCGGGGCCGGAGGGGGAACTTCTGCCGGCGATCGAGGCGTACTGGTTTGCCTGCTTCGCCCACCGTGACGGAGGTCGAGCCACAGGTCAGTGAAGCCAGAGCAGGAAGAGAAAGAGAGCCACCCAGACCCCATCGAGGAAGTGCCAGTACACCCCGGCGTGGCGGACCATTTCGCAGTGCAAGCTCCAGTACCTACCTCCTAGCCCGCGGACGATCACAAGCACCTGCATCACCAGCCCTCCGACGACGTGGACGGCGTGAAGGGCACTGAGCATGAAGAGAGAGTAGGAATAGAGGCCACTATCAAGCGACATGCCACCCTCGAGGAGGATCTGCCAGACCATCTTCTGCAGGACCAGGAATGCAATCCCGGCGCTGAGAACGAAGATCGACAGGCTCCGGAAGAGCAGCTGTCTGTCAACCTGCACCGCGCGATAGGCGAGATGGGATCCGACGCTGATCAGCAGCAACACTCCGGTGGAGACCCACGCCAGATCGGGGAACTGGGGCGCACCTTCCGATCTCCAGTTGGGGGAATCGAATCGCACCACGAGGACACCGACCACGGAGGAAGCGAACAGAACCGCCAGGGAGATGAGGAAGACGGAGAGCCCCAGACGGCCTGTCCCGGGAGGATTGGGCGGGCGCTCGAAGGGGACCGACGGGACTTCCGGTCGAGAAGCAGCAGCTGACAAGTGCCCCCTGCCTAGCCCTCACCGACCTTGAACTGCACCGTCTCCTCGCTGCTCGACGGAACCACCTCACTCAGGTACTCGCTGCCATCGAGCAGGGCAAAGGAGATGAAGACGCCAAGGAAGAGGAAAGAACTGAGAATGATGACGGTGTTGAAAGGACGGTCATATCGCAGGTGCATGAAGTAGAGCGCGACGATCGATGCCTTCACCGTCGCCACCGCTATCGCCACGATCACGTTCATCGAACCGAGGTCGATGTAGGAAACCGCGACGGTGATCCAGGTCAGGAAGAGAAGACTGGTGAGAATCCAAAGCAGAAGTGGTGGGCCGGAGATGTGGCCGACACCATGATGCTCTTCCGGTTCAGAAGCGGCTGGCGCAGCTTTCATTTCGCGAAGGGTCACCACGATTGCCAACAAGAAGCAGGCGATGGCAGCGGCGAGGATCAGCCAATCAACAGTCAGGTTCATCGAATCTTCTTTCCTTCTCACAAGGGTCTGGAGTCCTGCTCGTCCCCAACTCACTCCACCAGGTAAAGCAAGGGGAAGAGGTAGATCCAGATCAGGTCGACGAGGTGCCAGTAAAGGCCTCCGAGGTCGACCGGAGTGAAGTAATCGGAACTGAAACGGCCACGAACTGCGAGCACGGACAGCCAGACCATCACCCCCATGCCGATCAGCACGTGGATTCCGTGAAGCCCTGTCATGCAGAAGTAGACGCTGAAGAACTTGTGAACGTCCCTGGGGCGTTCGATGGTCGGCAGATGGCTCGGCGCCAGGGGCAAGGAGGAGCCTTCCTCGTGACCGGAGTCGTCTCCGTGGCCATCGCCGTGGATCTCGGCAACTTGGGTCGCCAGTCCCGAAGGCGGAGCCGCCGGCACTTTTGCTGTGCTCCTCTCGACGGGCTCTCTAGCCGTGGGAGCAGGAACTACGAACACCGAATCGGCCTGGGCCAGCCTCTCCTCCTTGAGTTTTTCCTCTTCACGCTCGTCCTCGGCATCGATGACGTTCTGGTAACTGAATTTGCTCCCGGGGAAGAGTCCCTCGTCGAACTTCTTGGTGTACTCGACGAACTTGATTCCCATGAAGCCGGCGCCACAGAGGAATGTCATCGCAAGATAGAACAGCAGTCGCTTCGTTCGACCCAACTGTGACTCCCTGACCGCCATCGCCATCGTCAGCGAACTGAAGAGGAGGACCATCGTGTTGATTGCTCCCCACTTCTTGTCGAGGAAGTGGTGGCCGTACTGGAAGACCTCCGGATTGTGGGATTTGGCGATGGTGTACCAGCAGAAGAGCCCGCCGAAGAGAAGGACCTCGGTGGCAAGGAAGAGCCACATCCCCAGTTTCCCCGCCTCGAACTGTTGCTTCGGGGTGTCCCAGTGGTGCGCCAGGAAGGGCGAGTGGTCGCTGCCGTCCCCGTGTTGTTGCGTGTTTTCGCTGCTCATCGCATCTCCAGGCCCCTCGAGGGCGTTCGGGATCTCAGGCATGCGCCCGACTGGTGTAGCCGTCAATCTGCGGGTCGTACTCGAGTTCAGTGTAGTCGTAGGGATCCGTTGCCTCGGGCGTAACTGCGAAGTTCTCTGTCGGCGGCGGGGTGGGTGTGTGCCACTCGAGGCTGTTGCCTCCCCATGGGTTGGCCGGAGCCTTACGGCCGCCTACCAGCGACTGCAGCAGGTAGAAGGCCATGAGCACGAAGCCGGCCGCCATGATGTAGGAACCGACGGTCGAGATCTGGTGGTAGATCTGGAACTTCTGGGCGTAGGTGTAGTAGCGCCGCGGCATCCCCTGTGACCCCATGACGAACTGGGTGAAGAAGGTCACGTTGAACCCGACAAAGATGAGCCCGCAGGCGATGCGCCCCCAGAACTCGCTGAACATCTTGCCGGTCATCTTCGGCCACCAGTGGTGAAGACCGCCGAAGAACCCGATCAGCCCGCTTCCCAGCATGACGTAGTGGAAGTGGGCAACGACGAAGTAACTGTCGTGGAGGGGGATGCTGGTGGTCAGCACGGCGTGGAAGAGGCCGGTGAGGCCGCCGATCGAGAAGAGGAAAATGAAGGACAGACCGTAGAGCATCGGTGTCGTCAGGCGGATCGATCCCTTGTAGAGGGTCGCCAGCCAGTTGAAAATCTTTATCGCCGAAGGAATTGAGACGCTGAAGGTGATGGCGCTGAAGACGGCGTTCATCACCTCCGACTGGCCACTGGTGAACATGTGGTGTCCCCAGACGATGAAACTGAAGATCGCAATCGCCACCGATGAGAAGGCGATGTACTTGTAGCCGAAGATCCGCTTGTGGCTGTGGACTGCGATCAACTCGCTGACCACTCCCATCGGCGGCACGATCATGATGTAGACCGCTGGGTGGGAGTAAAACCAGAAGAAGTGCTGGAAGAGGACCGGGTCCCCACCGTGGGCTGGATCGAAGATTCCGACCCCCAGCGTCCTCTCCATGATCAGCAGCAGCAGGGTGATCGCGAGAACCGGCGTCGCCAGAACCTGGATGACGGCGGTCGAGTAGGTCGCCCACAAAAAGAGCGGCATCTTGTACCAGGTCATCCCGGGGGGCCGCAGCTTGTGAATCGTCACCAGGAAGTTCATTCCGGTGAAGATGGAACTGAACCCGAGGATGAAGACCCCCGTCAGAACCGGAATCACCGAACTCGGCGATTTGACCGAATAGGGCGTGTAGAAGGTCCAGCCGGTGTCGATTCCGCCGCTGAAGAGGGTGTAGATGAAGAAAAGCGCCCCGGTTAGCCAGAGGTAGAAGCTCATCAGGTTCAGCCTCGGGAACGCGACATCCTTGGCGCCGAGCATCAGCGGCAACACGAAGTTGCCGAGCGCCGCAGGTACGCCCGGAATGATCACCAGGAAGACCATGATCGCCCCGTGGGCGGTGAACCAGCGGTTGTAGGTGTCGGGATCGGCGGTCAGGATCGGATTGGGAGACCACAACTCGGTGCGCACGAGGAGGGCGAAAATCCCGCCGAGGAAGAAGGTCGAGAGAACCCCCACGAGGTACATCAAGCCGATCCTCTTGTGATCGAGGGTCAGCAGCCACGACGCGATCGTCCTGGTGACATTGAGGTAGTTGACCCCAACTGTCTTGACCCCAGGCTGCTCGGTCGAGGTGCTCAGATATCCATCGCTCATCTCTTTTTTCCTCTTTCCCTAGCCACCGGACTTGCCGCTGTCGCTGTAGGTGCTGATAGATTTCATGAACTCGAACAGAAAAAGAATCTCTTCTTCAGTCACCTTTTTGATCGGCATCTGAGGAGTATAGCCATTGGCGATCTTCCTCATCGGATCGCGGATCGATTCCAAGACGTAGTCCTCATCCGCCACAGCCGAACCCATGACGTCATTTTCGGTGTATTTGCGGGTGCTCCCCCACAGGTTCTTCCAGGTTGGACCGATTTTATTGGTCGGTTTGTCATCAATCGAGTGGCAGGAGATGCACCCCTTGCGCTTGTAGACCTTCTCCCCCAGTTCACTCCAGGGGCGGGTGGTGTCGTAACTTCCGGCCTTTTCGAGCCAGGCGTCGAAATCTTCCCGGGTCTCGTGAACGACGACGCGAGAACGCATCTTCGAATGATCTGTTCCGCAGTATTCGGCGCAGTACAGGGCGTAGACACCCGATTCGGTCGGCTCGAACCAGATTCTCCTGACGCGTCCCGGGACGATGTCCAGTTTGGTGCGGAAATCGGGGGTGTAGAAGGCGTGCAGGACATCGGCCGAGGTCAGTGTCAGATTGATGGGAACACCCGGAGGCAGGTGCAGACCTTCCGTCTCGAAGAGGGCCGCGATCTGCTTGTCCTTTTCTTCCAGCGTCTCGCTGCTGCTCAGAATCTGGTTCAGGTCCGCGTTGGCTCCCGATGCCTCCGCCCCGTTCTCCGGATAGCGGAACGCCCATGACCAGCGGCTCGCCTCGACGTGTACGTTGTAGCCATCGGTGGGCGGAGTCGACAGTTCGATGTAACCCTGGAAGCCGATCCAGAACATGTAAATGACCAGGAGGCTGGGGATCCCCGTCCACACCACTTCGAGAGGAAGGTTGTGGTCGACATGGCTCTCCGCAGGAGTCCCGGCGGGCTTGGAGTAGCGAAACATGAAGTAGATCATCAGAAGAACCACGACCAGAAAGAAGAAAACGGAGACCCAGTAGACGAAGAAGAAGTGATCGTCGGTCATCTGAGCGAAGGTCGAACGAGCAGGCGGCAGCCAGAAGCCGCCCTCGCTCTGTGCCAGTGAGGTCAAACTGTTCATTTCCTGGCCTGCTCCATCCTTCGGCAATTCATTGATTATCAGGCTCTACCGTCACGGCCTGGGCGCGCATCCTGTCCTGTCGTCGCATCCTGAACAGGAAGATCAAAAGGATAACCACGAACACCACTCCGCCCAGTTTCATCAGGTTGCGAGCTGCCGGGCCGTACTGAGCGAGAGTCGGGTCGTAGTAAAAGCAGAGGAGCAGCACCCTGTCGAGAGCGTTGCCGACCTTGCCATCTGCAGCTTCCACCAGGGAGAGCCGGAACGTCTGTGGTTCGTAAGCGATCCCGAAAAGAGTGCGGGCTATCGTGCCCTCGGGGGTCAGCAGGAAGATCCCCGCGCCGTGGGCATACTCGCCACGGAAGTCGTTCCAGCGGTATTCGAAGCCGAGCGCCTCGGCGAAGGGTCTGATCTGGGCTTCCTTGCCGGTGAGGAAGTGCCATCCTCGAGCGATCTCCTCGCCGCTGGGGCCGTCTCCTCCGAGTTCCCTACGCTCCTCGTACTCGCCGATCAGCAGCTTCTTGCGCTTGTGGGCATCTCCGAAGCCATCGCGAGGATCGATGCTCATGGTGATGACATCGAAATCTTCCGACAGGGTGAGCCCGCTCTTCTCGACGCTGTCGACGACACCCTCGAAGACGAGGTTACACAGCATCGGGCAGGCGAAGTAGACGAAGTTGATGACCACGGGCTTGCTGCCATCGACGATCTCTCCGAGACGGACCTGATGGCCATTCTGATCGCGAAAGACCAGGTCGAGGGGGGCCTTCTCCCCCGCTCTGTCGGAGATCTCGATCCCTTCGACCGATCGCAGAACAGGGTCGTCGACGATCTGGGCAACGAGGAGCGTCGCAGGCAACGAGGATGCCATGCACAGGACCGCTGTGATGAACAGCGACCTCCCGTTTCCGGACCTCGTATTTGCATATCTCATCGATGACCTCCAGCGGGAACTTCCCGCATCGTTTTCACTCCGGATCGCCGTACTCTTCGAGAACCCGTGCACGGCCCTCCTCAATCGGAATCGTCACACGGTTGTTGCCGGGATCAACCCATGTGTAGCCGTTCAGTTGCACTTCCTGGATCTCCCGGACCTCCTTGAGGGTCGCGAAGGAGGGAGTGATGACACTCCTCTGGGCCTCGAGGTACTGCTGCCTGTAGGTCAGGAATACAACAGCAATCACCGTCACCGCCAGCAGAACGGCGAATGCGAGGCCGATGTAGGTGGTCTCTACTGACTTCGGATCGTCTCCGGAGTAGTCTTCGACCCTGTTTTCTTCTTCCATTCCAGTCATTCCCAACCGACCTCTCAGGTCGTCAAACGTTCTCGAATACCAGTGACTCTGGCAGTTTCGGATCACCTTCGGCGACCAGCGAGTTGCCTCGCAACGCCAGCGCCATCCCGATCAGGTACAACCCCCCCATGGCGATCAAAATCGTCACGTCGAGCATTCTAAAGGGGAATTCGCCGCCTCCATTGATCTGCGGCATCACCAGGTAGTACATGTCGCACCAGTGCATTGCTAGCACCCAGATTGCCCCCACCACCAGCGTCGTTTTGCGGCGCTTGATGTGACGCGACAGAAGGAAGAGGAAGGGCACCAGGAAGTGACCCAGAACCATCAGCCAGCCCCAGAAACCCCACAGCCAGGTGCTCTGACGGCGCAGGTACCAGACCGTCTCTTCCGGGATGTTGGCGTACCAGATCAGCATGTACTGGGAAAAAGCGATGTAGGCCCAGAAGACGGTGAAGGCGAACATCATCTTGCCGACATCCTGGAGGTGCTCGGGGGTGACCGCACGCGTCAGCCTACCTCTCGACTGCAACCATAGCACCGTCAGCGCCAGCACTGCGTGGAAAGAGAGCACCGATCCGGCGAAGATGTAAACTCCGAAGATGGTGCTGAACCAGTGGGCATCGAGGGACATCAGCAGGTCAAAGGCGGCGAAGGTGATGCTGAGAGCGAAGAGGATCACCGCCACCGGGCTCAAGGCCCCCAGGTGCACGGTGAGAGACTCATCCCCGCTCGAATCCTGGGCGACCGACTTGCGATGGAAGTATGTGCTGACCCCGATCCAGATCACGAAATATGCAGCAATCCGGATCAGGAACCAGTCGTAGTTGAGGTAACTTTCCTTCACCCCGATCAGCGCATCTCCTGGATCGGGATTGAGCCACTTGTAGAGGTGGTCCATCCCTCCGGGCATGAGGATGGGGATGAAGAGGATCAGCATCAGCACGAAATTGCGCGAAATCCCCTCGGCAATCCGACGCAACGCCGTGCTCCAGCCCGCACGAGTGATGTGGTGGACAAGGACGAAGAAGAGCGCTCCAAGAGTGATCGTCAGGAAGAAACAAGCGCTGACGAGATAGGGGTGGTAGATGCTCCACTCACTGATGAAACCATGGCTCTCCCCGTGTCCGCCTGGGCCCTGGGAGTGGCCCTCGGCAGCAGCCCCTTCCGTGCCAGAAGAATGATGGGCCGGTCCCAGGTCTTCGAACGCACCCTCCAGGTTTCCGAGGAGTAGAGTGCCGAGGACCCCGATCACCGCCAGAAGGGCTCCGGCAGTGATCCAGCCCGACGCCAGGGTGCCCAGGCTTCTGTTTTCAGTGGTGATGTCGATCGGTGTGTGGGCCATCGACCTCTACTTCCCCTCTTCCGGACCGGCAGAGCCGCCTTTTTCTCCATCACCGGTACCCTTCGGCTCCTCGACTTCCTGCGGCCGCGATGCCTCGAGGCGTTGCTGCACTTCCGCCGGGAGCGAGGTGATGTTGACCGACTGACTCGCCTGCAGGGTCTTGACCCAGGAGACCAGCGCCCAGCGATCCTCCACTGGCACCTGACTGCCGTAGGGGGGCATCGTGTTGATCCCATAGGAGATAATGTTGAAGACCTGGCCGATCGGGTATGCGAGCGCCTTCTCCGCCGTCAGGTCACCGATCGCCCACGCACCGTAGTCTGCAAATTCGGTGCGCCGCTGGACCATTCCGTCACCGTGCCCGGAGAGGCCGTGACAGGGGGTGCAGTAAATTGCGAAACGATCTCTTCCCCGATCGAGGAGCTCATTGTTGACGGTCACCTGGGCGGGGAAACTGACGGCCCACTTGCCCTCGACGGTTCCCCAGTAGTAGTGCTCATCCGCACGCAGTTCCCCTCTTGCCACCGTCCCGGGAACTGGAAGGCGCATCCCGCGCCCGTCGGCGAAGAGCGGGTTGGCACTCTGGGCCTTGAATTTCTTCTGGCTGTCCATGTCGGGAAAGACGTGGATTCTCGGCTCCCGCGACACGCTGTACCTCGCCCTGGCAACGATCACCGGCGGGATCAGCAGGAAGAGGTTGACCAGGATGATCGCGGCGATGATCCAGCGAGGAACCTGAGTCTGGTTGCGCGGTAGTGTCATCGCGTTATTCCTCGATCACCTCGACGCTGTTTGCGCCGAGGCCTTCCAGGAAAGCCGCATTCGACTCCGGGTCGAAGTGGCGGTCTCGTTTGTCGATGGCGATGAAGAAACGGTCATCGGTGGCCCGGCGGAATCGTTCGCTCCTGAAATGCGGGCGGTGAAAGCGGGGCAATCCGTTGAAGATGAGCATCCCGAAGAATGCACCAAATGCGCTGAGCAGTATCGTCAACTCGAAGGCGACGGGGATGTTGGCGGGAATGCTCCAGAAGGGCTTGCCGCTGACGAGGTAGGGATAGCCGATGAAGAGAATCGACAGGTCGGTGGCATTCATGAACCACTGCATCGCCAGTCCGCCGATGCAGCCGGTGGCCCCGGCGGCAAGAACCACCCACGGCAGCAGGGTCGGGCGAACTCCCATCGCCTGATCGAGGCCATGCACCGGGTAAGGGGTGTGGCAATCCCAGTGATTGAATCCCCCATCCCGGACCTTCTCGGCCGCGGACATCAGTTGCTTCGGTGTCTCGAACTCCGCCAGGACCAGGACCGGTTCCGGGTTCCTCGCTCCGCTGGCAGTGATGATGTTTGCTGTCATGGTGCCCCCTATGTCATCGCCGTTGCCGGCGACGCCCCTTCCTCGGTCGAACTCCCGGCGCTTTCTTCCTGGCGCTCGGCGTGCTCCTGGCCCGCAATCACTCCCTTGACCTCGTACATGGCGACGAAGGGCAGGAAGCGGCAGAAGAGGCTGAAGAGGGTGAAGAAGAGCCCGAAGGATCCGATCAGGATCCCGACATCGACGATTGTCGGTCGGTAGTAGTCCCAGGCACTCGGTAGGTAGTCGTTGGCGAGAGAACTGATGACGATCACGAATCGTTCGAACCACATGCCGATGTTGACAAAGATGCTGACGATGAACATCACCTTGAGGTTGGTGCGCATCTTCTTGAACCAGAAGATCTGAGGGGTGAGCACGTTGCATGAGACCATGATCCAATACGCCCACGCGTAGGGGCCAAGGGCGCGGTTGAGGAAGGTGAACTTCTCGACCTCGTTCCCCGAGTACCAGGCGATGAAGAATTCCACCAAGTAGGCGTAACCAACGATCATCCCCGTGACCATGATGATCTTGTTCATGTTCTCGAGGTGGCGCATCGTGATGACGTCCTTGAGACCGAACAAATGTCTCGCCGGCACAACCAGGGTCATCACCATGGCAAAGCCACTGAAAATCGCACCGGCGACGAAGTAGGGCGGGAAAATCGTCGAGTGCCAGCCGGGTACCTGGGAGATGGCGAAATCGAAGGAGACCACCGAGTGCACCGACAGCACCAGCGGGGTCGCCAGTGCCGCCAGGAGCAGGTAGGCACGCTCGTAGTTGTGCCACTGACGGTTCGATCCGGTCCAGCCGAGGGAGAGAACGGAGTACGCGACCTTGCGGATCTTCTCCTTCGCCCTGTCCCTGACACTGGCGAGATCAGGGAGCATCCCCATGTACCAGAAGAGCAGGGAAACGGTGAAGTAGGTCCCGACGGCGAAGACATCCCAGAGGAGTGGGCTGCGGAAGTTTGGCCACAATTCCATCTGGTTGGGAATCGGGAACATCCAGTAGGCGAACCATACTCGACCGACGTGGATTCCCGGGAAAAGACCGGCGCAGATCACCGCGAAGATCGTCATCGCCTCGGCCGCACGGTTGATCGAGGTCCTCCACTTCTGGCGGAAGAGGAAGAGGATTGCCGAGATCAGCGTTCCGGCGTGGCCGATTCCGACCCAGAAGACGAAGTTGACGATGGCATAACCCCAGCCGACGGGGTTGTTCACCCCCCAGACGCCGACACCCGTGAAGATCAGGTAGGGAACCAGGATCCCGAGGAGGCTGAGCGCTGATGCGGATATCAGGAAGAAGATGATCCAGCCGATCGTCGGCGGTCCCTCGATGACGCGACAGACCTTCTCGGTCACGGTGGCATCGGTGTTGCCCGCTCCGATGAGAGGGGTTCGCGAACCGGGCTTGTCCCAGGTGTTGAGAGTCTCGGGGCTCTCCCACCCGGGTGTAAGATTGGGATTGATGAAGCCCTTGAGGTCTTTCATCGCCTATCCCTGCCCCTCTTCGCCAGCGGCGGGATTGCGCAGTTTCGCCAGGAAACTGGTGCGCGGCTTGATGTTCAACTCCTCGAGCATCTTGTATGCCCGCGCTGAGCTCTGCTTCTGGCTGACCCGACTGTCGGGATCCGCGAGATCGCCGAAGGTGATCGCCTGAGTCGGGCAGGTCTGAGCGCACGCCGGCGTGATTTCGCCGTCGCTGACGTTGCGACGCTCGTTGTGAGCCTGAACCTTGGCCTTGTTGATTCGCTGCACACAGAAGGTGCATTTCTCCATCACTCCGCGGCTACGGATCGTCACCTCGGGGTTGTAGACCATCTGTTCCTGCTCGGTCGGGTGCTTGGTGTTGTTGAAATAGTTGAAACGACGCACCTTGTAGGGGCAGTTGTTGCTGCAGTAACGGGTTCCGATGCAACGGTTGTAGACCATGTCGTTGAGGCCCTCGGCGTTGTGGGTGGTCGCCGCAACGGGGCAGACTTGCTCACAGGGGGCGTTCTCGCACTGGTTGCAAGTCATCGGCTGGTGCACGACTTCCGGATTGTCGACATCGTCACCGCGGAAATAGCGGTCGATGCGAATCCAGTGCATCTCGCGGCCGTAGGCGACCTCGTCCTTGCCTACTACCGCGATGTTGTTCTCCGCCTGACAGGCGAGGACGCAGGCGCTGCAGCCTGTGCAGACGTTGAGATCGATCGCCATCGCCCAGCGGTGGCCGCTGTACTTCACATCATCGAAGAGAGACTTGAGAGGCGGATGGTGCGGTCCGGCTGCAGCGACTTCCTGTTCAATGTGGTGAGAATCGGGATGCTCACCGACATCGACGACGCGGATGAACTGGCCGATCCTTCGCTGCTCCTCTTCCCACTGCAGAGTGTCGATGACGTGATGGTCCTGGGTGGTCGCAAGTTCGTAGCTGCCGCTCGCCTTGCTGATCTTGACCGCCGCATGCCCGCTGCGGTGAGCCTCGACGCTGCGCAGGGGGTAGACGTCGAAGCCAGCCCCCTCGGCGAGGTTGTAGGAAACTCCACCGGCGACCCGATCGAAGATCTTGCGGCCGTAACCGACGGCAACGGTGATCGATTCCTTCGCCTGCCCCGGCAGAAGAAAGGCGGCCATCTCGAGGGAGCCGGCGTCCGTCTCGAGGCGGACGAGATCCCCCATCTCGACCCCCAGTTCAGCGGCCTTCGACGGAGCGATCACGGCAGCGTTGTCCCATGCGATCTTGGTGATCGGATCGGGCAATTCCTGCAGCCATCCGTTATTTGCGAAGCGACCATCGTCGAGGCTGTGGTCGGCGACGAAGACCAGTTCGGTGCCCGCAGGCGCCGACAGCAAGGCATCGAGACCGGCTCCCCAGCCGCCACCGACACGGACCTGGCTGTCGATCTCCAGCGTCGACCCGGCCTCGGGGATGAAACCCGCGTGCAGCCAACGCCGCCAGGCGCCTTCGAATTCTTCGCCGCTGGCGAAACTTCCAATTTTGCCAGCGAGACTCTCGTGTGTGGCCCGAACCAGGCCATGAGCATTACTCGGCTCGTCATCGACGACCAGGCTGACCACCTCCGCTGGAGTGCGACCGTCGTAGAGGGGCTCGATCAGCGGCTGGCCGATGGAGATGGTGCCGTCCCAGGCGCGCCCGTCGCTCCACGCTTCCAGGTAGTGCGCCTGGGGCAGATGCCACTGGCATAGTTTTGAAGTTTCATCCTCGTAGAGGCCAAGGCGCACCGATGTCGGAACCTTCGCCAGGGAGGCGCCGAATGCGCTGTCGGCGGGTGCATCGAGGACCGGGTTACCGCCGAGGATGACTACCATGTCGACCTCCCCGGCAGCCATCCGCGTCGACAGTTCGGCGATCTCATCGGAGTGGCTGCGGGTGCGGTCAGGGTTGGGCACGGCGCTGTATTTGACCGTCAGACCGTAGTTGCCGAGGTGCATGTTGATCAGGTGAGCGACGGCGTGGACCTCTGGCGGCTGGCGATCACCGGCGATGACCAGGGAACTGCCACGGTGGGCGTCGAGGTCAGAGACCAGGGATTTCAACTGCGGGTCGAGGTCGCCAGCTCTCTCCAGTGCAGCAGCGACGTCGGCGGGGGCTCCATCTCCAACCAGCGCCCTGGCAACCCTGGCAGCGATCAGCGGAATATCAACGTTCCGAGCTGGCATCCGCACGTCAGCGACTGAACCGGTCACCGAAAGGGTGCTCTCGATGGAGTAGAGGCGACTGATGGACGGGCCCTCTGTACTGGAAGGATCGGAGTCGGCTGAGTTTCTCGAGGCGGCATAGCCGCGGTTGAGACTGAGAGCTGCCGGGTGCGACATCAGTGGATCGGCATCGAGGCAGAGGACCACCCGTGCCCTGGCGAAGTCGTAGTGGGGCCGCATCGGGCGCCCGAAGGCGAGGGCACTTCCGGTTCTCTCCGAGTCGCGGGAGATGGGAGCGTACTCGTACCAGGTGGCAGCCGGTGCGACGCGTTGGAAGTGACGGCGCATCCGATGGAGGGTCGGTGAGGAAGAGGGTTCGCTGAGAATCGCAATCCCCTTGCCGCCATCGGCAGCCACCTGAGTCTTGAACTCTTCTCGAATCTGTTTGTGGGCATCATTCCAGTCGGAAGAAGAATGCCCACCCTTCGAAGCGTGTGTCACCTCGGTGCTGCGCGCTGGATCGTAGAGGCCGAGCACGCTCGCCTGCATCACGGCGCTGGCGGTGCCCTGAGTCCCTGGGTGTTCCGGGTTGCCATCGACTCTGATGGGACGTCCATCGAAACTGGTGGCGATGACGCCCTCGACGCTCTCAGCCATCTCGAAGCAAGTGGCATACTCGACGGGAACCCCAGGAATTCTCCCCTCGGGCCTGCTGGTAAAGGGCAGAACTTCCTGCCCCGGCCAGCGCAGGCAACCGCTGAGGCCACCACCGCCTGCGAGGGCGAGGGAAGCTCCCATCACCTTCAGGAAGTGGCGACGGCTGGTGGAATGAAACAGTTCCTCGGAATGGTTGGGAAATTCCTTCTCGACGAATTCACGGAACCGAGGTGTGTCGGCGAGATCATCGAGGCTGCGCCAGAGCGCCTTGCCCCTCCCAGCGGCCCCGTTCTTGTTCAGGTTCATCGGTGGCATGTCGAGCAATTCGTCAAGAGTGTCATCCGTTCGGTGGGATTGCCCTCGGTGTCCAGCAAGCCGAGACCCTTCATGATTTCCCTCCCCTGAGAGTCCTTTTCTTCCTCACTCCTGTCGAGGCCCCAGCCGAGGTCGGTCACCCTGTCGACGGGACGCAGGTTTCTTGCCGGGTTGCGGTGGCATCTGAGGCACCACCCCATGTTCAGTGGCTCATGCTGGTAAACCTCGACCATGCGGTCGATACGCCCGTGGCACGAGACGCAACTGATACCTCGAGTCACGTGGGCGCTGTGGTTGAAGTAGACGTAATCGGGAAGATCGTGAACCTTGACCCAGTTCACCGGCAGGCCAGTGGCAAAACTCGTGCGCACCGGTTCGAGATCGGGGCTCTCGGGGAAAACCCTCTCATGACAGTTCATGCAAGTCTGGGTCGGGGGGATCGCCGCAAATGCAGCCTTCTCGACGGTGGTGTGGCAGTAGCGGCAGTCGAGACCGAGTTCGCCGACGTGCAGGGCATGACTGTACGGGATCGGCTGTTCTGGCATGTATCCCGAAGCGATCGTCTTGGGAGACGCCCCGAAGAAAACCAGCAACACCACGTAGATTCCGGTGACGGCCCCACCGGTTGCGAGCAGTTTGAGCAGCTGGTCGAACCACAGCGGCAGCACGGTGCCGCGCCCTAGAGTGGAAGAACCGGAACTGGACTCCTGTTCTCTCACGATGGTTGCTCCTCCTGATGTAAGCCCATTGTTTTAACCGAGGCTCCAACCGCCAACCTGTCTCGGAAACGAGGGAATGGCTGACAACCATCTCTTCAAAAAGGCCGTAGTTTCCAGGAGAGGAAACCCGCCATCATCCGCTCGCCGATCTCGCCCCATCCATGCCGAAACTTCTGACAGAACCGAGGGGCTGCTGGCCCCTCCCCCAGGTTCCGGCCAGGTTCCAACGGCCGGTCCCAGTGGCGGTGAGGCTATCACTTGGCCCGATCGTGTCCACAGTATCCGGCCATTTTTGGCGTAGAATTCGATCGGGCCCGTGCGCTGAAAAAAGGGTCGAAAAACCGACCGAAGAGGGGGCTCCTCAGGAGTGTGCCTCGAGACCCAGAGCACATGAGATGGAGATCTCCTCACCCCGCATGTGGCGAGCGGTGCCCGACAGCTTTGGCCAGCGGAAGGAGTCTGAGGATCCAGGCGAGATGACAGGCGATTCCTGCCAGGATCAGCGCTCCGAGGGTCTGATGGGCGGTCACCAGCAGCGTCTCCAGCAGGCCCGAAGACTCTGCCCGCGCCGCAACGGGCGAAGTGATCGCCAGCGAGACGAATCCGAGGACCAGCTGCAGCAAGACGGCGATGAGGAGCGCAACCCCGTTTCTGCGCAGAGGAGCGCAATCATTGTGGAGCGCGGTCGCCCGTACCGCGCAGCCGATCACCCCGACGACGACGAGGAAAGCCCCGAGGATATGGGGCATCACCCACATCCTGTCGATATGTCGAACCAATGCCCCGAGAAGCAACTGGGCGATCGCCGCAAGGAGCGCCAGATTGCCTATGGTCCGGTCCGTCATTGCCCGCTCATCGGCCCGGGGAGTGAGTTCCCTCCACGAGCGACTTGTCATGACCACGAGAAGTACCATCAAGGTCAGGAAGAACTGGGCGTTGATGCCGTGGAAGACTCGCAAGGCGAGGCTGCCTACCGTCTCACCATATTCTGCCAGAGTCACCCGATAGCCGCCAATGATCCCCTGGATCACCACCTGGACGCTGACGATGGCACCGATGATGCGCACCGATCGTCGACCGTCGGCCAGCCACAGGAAAACCGCGAGGGAGATGGTGGTGAGTCCGACGAGGGCTCCGAAGAGGCGGTGAGCATGTTCGTAGAAGACTCCACCCACCATCCGCGAAAGGGGAAGAAGAAACATGTTCGCCTCGAAGGAAGTGGGCCAGTCAGGAACCGCCAGTCCTGCTTCCTCGCTGGTGACAAGTCCGCCGATGGCGACCAGAACCAGGGTCGCGATCGCTGCCACCGATGCGAAACGGTGGACATCATCAACTGCCCTCCCACCACCCCGGGAGATTGCGCCGCCGACGGCGGAAACCGATGTGCACAGCGCGATAAATCCGAGAGCGCGGAAATAGGGAGTCGAGGGGGCTTCGCCCCCAGCAACTTCGAAGAACAGGCCGCCGAGGATCAAAAGGGTGATCAGTCCCGCTCCCGTTCCACCGAGGGCAGCACAGAGGATTCCTCCGGGGAGGCTCCGCCCGGCGACGATTCCGCCGGCAAGAATTACCGCGAGGAGCAGGCTCAGAAAGAGAGGGGCTGGCATGGCGAGGGCTGGAAATCCGCCGATGAAGGCGACGATGGAGACCGCGACAGACGTGCCAAACGCGACAGGAATGCTCCCCTGAAGTAGCAGAGCGGTAGAAGTGAGGGACGAGTCCCTGTCCCGAAGGGGGGTCATGGCGGATTCTCCTGAGCCTCTCCGGACCCGCGCCGCGAGGAAAGAACGGCGGGTCCTTCCTCCTCGCTGCTATTCCAGCCGAGGCCACACATCGGGCCAATCTACCGGGTTCTCCCGCCCGTGTCCCCTGAACTCGAGTCTGGATGCTCGATTTTCACTCGGAAACAGTCTCTCGCCTCTCCTATCGCTTCCGTTATCATTAGGGGTGTGAACGAGGTGTTGAGGAACTCAAAGAAGGGTCCGAGCGCCGGGTTGTTTCAGCAGGGTGGATTTAAACCTCCACCTGCTTCTTTCCCTCGCCGAATCCAAGTGGGTCCAACGCCTCAACTGTTTTAGTGGGATACAGGGAGTCCCTCGAAGAAAGGCGGACTGGAATGTTTGCAACAATTCGGCGTCGGCCGAAAACACTCACAGGGCTGGCGATTGGAGTTTTTCTCCTCGCAGTTTCTGGTTCGGCTGGTGCACAGGTCGGTTGTGACATCATCGTCTGTGACCTCTACGACCTCGGAAGTTACGGAACCCAGAACGGGATCTACGCCTACGCCGTCGGAACCAACTCCGCCAACATCGGCGACCAGATTTGCCAGTGGCAATCAGGGAACAACCAGCACCCCGTCATCGGTCAGGAGATGTTCCGTCTCAAGGATGGCGTCCTCGAGCAGATCGGAATCAGCTTTCTCAAGCACGGTTTCTGCGCCCTGAGCCAGACCGTCTGCACCGGGAGTTGCCAGTCGACCAGTTGCAGCACTCTTGGCGTCGGATGTTCCGACCCTTACTCCGCCGGCCTCAACGGACAGCAGTCGAACCTCGGGCCCCGCTCTCAGGTCAATGCCCACACCGGGTTCTACCCCTTCCCTTACAGCACCCCCGGTGGCAGTGGCACCATCTTCCGCCGCCTCCAGGTTCACGGAACAGACCTCGAGCCAAACGATCCCTCGATACGTTATTACGTTTCATCCCAGTACATCACTGCGGACGAAGCGAACTTTGGGTCGATGACCAATGACGACAACAACTGCTCTTACCGTCGGGTCAACGTCTCCAACAACGCCAACCGCTCTCTCACCTTCGTCGGCGGCAACCCCACCCAACAACAGTCCCCGGGAATCCAGGCGTGGCAGGACAACGTGCCCGCGGTCACGATCGTCGAAGGACGTGTTGATGGAGAAGGGCTCTTCCTCATCGCTTACAACGTCACCGATAACGGCAACGGCACCTGGCACTACGAGTACGCCATCTTCAACATGAACTCTGACCGCAGCGGTCAGTCCTGGTCGATTCCGGTGCCCGGCGGCGTCGCCATTACGAACCTCGGTTTCCACGATGTGGATTACCACAGCGGCGACGGCGTCAACGGCGTCGCCCATTCCGGCACCGACTGGGCCGCCGTCAATAACGGCTCAACGATCACCTGGTCCTGCACTCCCTGGGCGTCCAACACCAACGCCAACGCCCTGCGGTGGTCTACGATGTACAACTTCCGTTTCGATGCGAACTCGCCTCCGCAAGCAGCGGTCGGTGAACTCGGCCTTTTCAAACCCGGTTCTGCTGGCAACGTCCTCGTCGACCTCCTCGGGCCTTCCGGTGACTTCCTCGACCCGGTCGAAGGACTCACCTGTGTCCAGACGCAGCCGAACTCCCAGGCGATCACCCTCGGCTGGACCAACCCCATCAGTTACACGTCGATCGTCGTCCGCCGTGACGGGACGGAAGTGGCGACACTGCCGGGAACGATGACCAGCTACGTCGACCCTGCCCCTCCCCTTGGACTCAACAATTACACCGTCCAGGGCATCCAGGGAACTGAGTCAGCCGCCCAGATCGCCTGCGATGTGGATGTGCTGCCTCCGCCCCCACCGACCTTCACCTTCCACGTCGATGACACCGTCGGATCCTACGATCCTGCAAATGGTGTCGGTGGTGCGGTGACGGCGATTCACATCACCGAAGATCCCGGCAACGCCGGTTTCCCCCACGCTGCGAGCGGCTTCTCGGTCGGGCTCGCCAACGATGCAAACCTTCTCAATCCGTTCGAAGTCCTCGAGGGCAGCAATGTCAGTTCCCTCACTCCCGACTTCTTCAGCGCATCGATTTACGACAACGCAGTCGCCATCGGAATCGTTTTCGATTTCTTTGGTGTCATCGAACTCCTCCTCGATTCCAGTAATGAACTCGCTGTGGTCAGTTACGAAACTACGGGCAGCCTGGCAGGCAACATGACCGGAGCCTCCTCGGTTCTCACCTTCGAGACGATCACCGCAGGTACCTTGCCGATCGAGAACCTGGTGGTAATCGGCACCGAGCCCCATACTCCCAACTTCGATCATGGGACCGTCGACCTGATCCCCGGGGGGAGCACTCCTCAGTTCGTCCGGGGCGATGTCAACGGTGACGGCTCAGTGAACCTCGCTGACGCCATCGCCGCGCTCCAGTTTCTGTTCTCGAATGGAAACATCCCTTGCGAGGATGCCGCCGACATCAATGACGACGGAACGGTCAACATCGCCGACGGGGTAAACGTGCTCAGTTACCTCTTCTCCGGCGGCCAGGAACCCGCCAGCCCCTTCCCGGGTTGCGGATCTGATCCGACTGCCGATAGCATCGAATGCGACTCCTTCCCCGTCTGCCTCTAGGGAGACGGGTGCTGGAGCCTGAAAGAAAATGGGGGGTGGAGGCCAATCGCCTCCACCCCCCGGCTTTTGGTGTCGGTTCCCTGATGCGACGTTTGCAGGTGATCCCCGCCCGGATGGCAGTTTCTTCACTCCCGGCCTGACTCGAACTCACCCTCGTCAGAGTTGCTTTTCGACCCAGCGTCCCCTGCGCACCACCCACCAGCAGAGAGCCCCGCGCAGCACCCAGTCGGCAACGGTCGCGTACCACACGCCGCTGACCCCCAGGCCGATGTCATGGGCGAGGTACCAGGCGAGGGGCACCCTCAGTCCCCAGGTGCCGATGGCGGTGATGACCATCGGTGCCATCGTCGAGCCGGCGCCTCTCAAGGTTCCGGTGAAGGACTCCGTCGCCAGCAGGAAGGGGACCTCGAAGGCACCAATCCTGACGCACAACGCGGCGAGGGCGAGAGTTTCAGGTGGCGCATCGAAGATTCTGACCAGTGGCTCCGCCGCGAAGAAAAAGAGGAGCGAAATGAACGCAACGAAACGCAGTCCGAGCCAGAATGTCCTGTAGGCGCTGCGCAACGCAAGAGAACGGTCACCGGCCCCGAGAAGTCGTCCTGCGATGGAGGCTGCCGCCACGGCAAAACCATGGGCAGGCAAGAAGGCAGCAGACTGAAGGGCGATTGCAACCCGGTGAGCGGCCATCGCCATCTCATCCAGTTCGAAGATCGCCAGCTGATAGTAGAAGAAGCCACTATGAAATATCACGGCGCCAGCCAGAACCGGGAGGCTGACGCGGATCATCGGGGTCGCCTGCTCACGATCGAAGATGAGCCCTCCTCTGTCCCACAGCTTCAACCGCCGGCTCCAACCCAGGGCGAGCACTGCCAGTAGGAGGACTATTTCAACCAGCGGAGCCAGTCCGGTGGCAAGCCCGACTCCCTCCACCCCCATACGGGGCAGCCCCAGAAGTCCGAAGATCAGCAGCGCGTTGCCGATGATGTTGGCGATGTTGGCGAGGACTCCCCCCCAGAAGGGCCAGGCGCTCTCACCGGCTCCGCGCAACACCGCCTCGAGGGTCACCGCCACCGCTCTGAGGGGGAAAAAGACCAGGAACCACCACAGGTAGCCTCCTGCACCGGCGATCACATCCGCTGAGGCGCCTTCCCCCACTCGCACTGCAAGCCAGTCGATCAGAGGCCTGAAAGCGATCACGCCCACCATCGTCACCACAGTTCCGAGCAGGAGCGCGAGCAGGATGGCAGTTCTGGTCGCCGCCGCAGCCCCCTGACGACGACCCTCGCCGATCCTGCGGGCAACGACTGCAGTCGCTCCCACCGAGGTGACGGTGAAGATGGTGGTCAGTGACCAGCAGATGGGAGACACGAGGGCCAGCGCCGCAAGACCACCGTTCTCTCCAGGTTGAGAGGCGGAGATCATCTTGGTGTCGACGACGAACTGCAGGGTATGAAGAAGGAGTTGTATCGCTGCCGGGATCGCAAGTCTGAATATCTCGCGGTCGAGGCCGCCTGCCTGGAACGATCGGTTCAAGGACTGTCCGGCTCTTCGATGATCACCGGAACCATCGAATCAACACCCTTCAACCGAAGCCACACTGCAGTCGCTGATCTCATCGTCGAGACCTGACTGCAACAGTTCCAGGAGCAACTCGCGAGGAACATCCTGAATCTGGACCTGGCCGGGCGCCTGGGGGAGGACCATTCTCAACCTCCCCGCTCGTCCCTTCTTGTCCGCATCCATCGCCGTGATGAGTTCCCTCGCCGACTCCAGGGGCCACCCGAGGTGGAGTCCCCTGGCGACCAGGGGAGCCGCCAAATCCTTCACCAGCCGTCGGGGAGCGAGGTTCAGTTCGACCGCGACCAGAGCTGCGAAAACAAGGCCAATAGCCACCGCTTCGCCATGGCGTGGGGAGGGATCGACGACCGCCTCGATGGCATGGCCGAGGGTGTGTCCCAGATTGAGAAGTTCGCGGACACCGTTCTCGAATGGATCCTCCGATACGATCCGCAGCTTGACCCCTACGGCACGAACGAGCTGATCATCGCTCGGAAGGCGCGAGGGATCTTCACGGCAGAGTTCCTCGAAGAGGTCACGATCCCCGATGACCGAAGCCTTGAACATCTCGACCCAGCCACTCACCACCTCGACCCCATCGAGGGTCTCGAGAAAGGCCCTGTCGCAGAGAACTGCGACAGGAGGGTGGAAGGCGCCGACCCTGTTCTTGATCCCTGCCACGTTGATGGCGGTCTTGCCGCCGATATGAGCATCGACCATCGCCAGGAGGGTCGTCGGAACAGCGACCCAGCTGACCCCTCGGTGCCAGGTGGAGGCAGCAAAACCCGCTGCATCCCCGAGGCTTCCTCCGCCGGCGACGACCACCACGCTATCGCGGTCGAGCTGCGCCTCAGCGAAGAGCGCGAGCAGGTGCTGCCACCCCTCGAGAGTCTTGATCCCCTCCCCTCCATCGACGCTCTCTTCCTGGAAGCGGCCCAGACCGTGGAGAACTCCCCGCAACGGATCGAGGAGGCGATCCGGCAGGCGCGAATCAGAT
>DQQH01000181.1 GCA_015664425.1 Planctomycetota bacterium | reverse complement strand
GGAGGCTGGGACTCATCAGGACCAGATCTTCCCAGTCGGGAACAGTAAAACTCTGACCCTCTACCCTGAAGTTACAATCCACTTCCTTGATCCGGTTGTTGTGGTGGTTGAAACCCTTGAGGGGATTCAGGATGATTGCCGCAATCATCGGAATCTTGGTGAAGTTGCCGTTTCTCACTCGAAATCCCCCGCCACCGCTGAGAGATTTCGGATTGTGAGTCTCACCGCCGATGAAAATCTCTCCCTGAGCAATCCCTGCGCTTCCTGTGACACCGAAAATGTCAGCCGAACCCTTGCGGATGTCGACTCCGGACACCGTTGCCTCACCGGCAAAGACTCCGGAATCAGCGAGGTCAGCGAAGAAGAACCCATCGACGCGACCACCATAGAGAGACGATGGTCCCAGTGAAGCCTGGAACAGTTTTCCCACGTTGCTCTCTGCACAGCGAGCGACGAGGCGGTCTGAAGGAAGGTAGGAGGGGCTCCCCGGAATCTCGTTGTTGTCGTAGGTCCGGATGAGCTTCGCCTGCTCGATCAACGGGTGTCTCTTGCCGTAGCAGAAGGTCAGGGGTGCTTCTTCGGCTGTTGTTAGATGAAACCGCCCGAAGCGAAATTCGACTCCACGCAATTCCCCGGAAAAGGAGTGTGGCAGGTCCGAACCTTGCTTCCCGTGCATGGTGAGGTGAGCGTTGAGGTTTCGGGTACTCAATGAGATATCGAACCCGCCGTTGTGAAGAGTGGCCTCGACATCGTATTCGACGTGCTGATAAGGTTTCTCGCTGCCGAGTTTTTCTCCGAAGAGATACTCGATCTCTATCTGGGCACTCACATCGCCGGTGAGGCGCATCCCCTTGAGAAAGTTTCTGGGATCTGCCGGAAGACTATCGATGAGGAGTGGGTCTGCGAGGTCGAGCCCGCGTCCCTCCGGTCCAGGAGTGATCAGGATCTCCGCCGAGAAGAGAGTGCGTTCCTCGGGCAATCCCGTGGCTGCTGGGCGCGGGGTGTCATCGGGGCCAAACTCAGCATTGACCTCGAATCCAGGGGTCGAATCCTCTGCTGTTTTCAGGCGGTCGAGGCGGATCCTTCCTTCTGAACTGGAGTAGAGGCAGGAGCCAGAGCTGAAGAGGAGCGGGTAGGGTAGTTTTTCGTAGGAGAGAAGCATCGGCTCCTTGATGTCTGCCCTGACGAAGACCTCGAAATCGGTCTCTGGTTCCTTGCGCATTTCGACAAGAGCCTCGAGCGATCCTGTTGCTTCCAGAAGTCCGAGGGAGCGCAACTTACTAGCGACAGGGTCTGAGAGGATGTTGAGAAGATCCTCATCGATTCTGAGTGCATGGGAGCGGATCGGAACCTCGATCCGCTTGGCTTCGGATGGTGCGAAGCGCACCTCACCATTCTCGATAGCGACAGGAACACCGTCATGTGAGCCTGCAAGATTCTCGAAAGTGACCCTCTCGTTGTCGATGTGAACGCGCCCCGTGATTCCCTCTACCTGGTAAGGGAAATCACGGTGACTGATCGCGGCTCCACGTCCTTCGATCAGGACCTCGACAGCCAGTGGGGCTCCCTGGTCAGTGCGGCGGAGATCGATGCGCAGATCGGCTTTCCCGCTCGGGCGGTACTGGTCCCAAATCGGAGTGAACCTGGTGCCGAGGGCAGTTCGCGCACGATCATCGAGAGGCAGGTTGTCGGATTCGATCCGGATCTGCATCGGCCCCTTCGCAACGGTGTCGAAAAAACCTTCGACCCTGCTGGGGTTTTTCTTCGAACCTCCTTCGACCCGGATCTCCACCCGTTCTTTCTGGTAGCGCAGGTAACCCTCGGCGTTGCGAAGTGGATAGGGATAACCGGCGTATACGAGGTCTACCTCGTGGAGTTGGAGCCGGATGTCCTGGATTTGAGGAGGAAACTCCTCTCCCTGGACACGGAAGAATGCGTCGAATTTTCCGGAGGGAGAGAAGAGATCCCAGACCGCCTGGAACTTTTCGGGAAGGGCTGCTCTCACTTCGGGTTCGAATCGAACTCCTTCGATCCGCAGCCGCAGATCTCCTGCCCCGGGAAGGAGCCCGACGACATCGATTTCTCCCTCGAGCGACGCCTTGCCCCCCCAGGCGATTCCCGTCAGGGGTTCGACAATCCGCAGGCGTTCGGGGGTGAGATCGACCTTTCCCCGGATCCCGCGGATCTCGACTTTTGGTTGGGGGAGTTGAATCGACCCTTCCATCAACTCGAGTGTGATCGCATTCCTCAGCAACTGGGAATCCTCGAGGATCAGTTGGTGACGGAACGTCGCCGTGCCGGTCGGCAGGTACCTGTCCCAGACGACCGCGAGGGTCTGAGGGAGCCTCTCCCTCAGCTGTTCGTCGAGTTTCAATCGGTCGACGGTCAATTCCAGCTGGAAATCCCCCGTCGAGATCTTGCCGCTGCCACGGAGGTGGATCGCTTCGACAGCAGGGTCGAAGGCCAGCCCGGAGACCTGGTAACTCCTCGGATCCTCCTTCGAGAACTCGAGCCGAACGGAGGGTACATCGAGCGCACTTGTGCTCTTGAATACTGTCTCGGGACAGGTCTCGACGCTCAGGTTCGTGATAATCACCTCTGGGGGGTTGAGCAGGGCAGGAGTGCTGATCACTTCCGGTTGTGGTTCCGGCATCGGCCCCGAAGCGGGAATCGTCGCCTCTCGTAGAACCTTCAACAAGGTCAGGTCGCCGAGGTCATCCCGTTCGAGGTAGACCCGAGCTCCGTCGATCTCGACCTTTTTGAGAACCGTGCGTCCAAGAAGCAGCGGAAGGACCGCGAAATCGAGCCGAATTAGAGGAACATCCACTAGCTGGGTGAAGCGGCTACCCGCCGGAGCAGAGATCTTGATGCCTTCGAAGATCACGGTGCTGGGGAATGAGTATTTCACTGGGTCGAGGTGAAACTCGACCTGGAGTCGCTCCTGGAGGAGAGCCGTCGCTCTCAACCGCAACTGCTCGGGACTCAATACGTAGGAGCCGACGATGGCAAGCGCCGAGAAGAGAAGCAAGGGGAGCACCATTCCGACGAGGATAAATTTTCTCCGGCGGTTGCGGCGCCTCGCCCCCGTTGCCTTGGGGATGCGTCGAGGAAACTGCACAACTCCCCTGCGGAGAGAACTGTCGGGAGTTGGGTGGGATCTGGCATCTTTGCTGGTCAAGGGTGTTGTTTCTCCATTGGAGCGGATCCTCTTTCGATGCAACTGGCGGTCGTCTCGAATCCAGAATAACGCCTCAGGACACGCCGTCCCAGCAGGCTCGGGAATTCGTAGAGCACTCCTCCAGACCAGCGAGCCAGGTCGGAGGCGAAGATCTCATCGGGGCCATCTTTGCCCAGAAGGGTTGTGGTGTCCCCAACCCTCACACCGGGGATGTCGGTGACATCGACGGAAAGGTAATCCATCGTAACCCGCCCTCTCACCGGTGCCCTCCTGCCTCGGACGAGAACTTCCCCGCTGTTCGAGAAACAATGGGTGTACCCATCGTGGTAGCCGACAGGGAGAGTGGCGAGGCGTGTCGGTCGTGGAGTCTGATAGCTTCCGTCGTAGCCGACAGGAGTCCCTGCCGGCAGATCCCTGAGGTAGATCACCTGGGTTCTCAGCGCCAGCACTGGTTCAGGGGAGGTGGCCTCCACTCCGCCCTGGTCGATGAGCCCGTAGAGGAGGCCACCGATCCTGACCATGTCGTGGCAGCGCTCCGGGAAGCGCAGGAGGCCCCTGGAACTGACGACATGGACCACAGGAGGAAGCAGTCCCTCCCGCACGAGACTGGAGAGAGCCCGATCGAACGCGGCCAGTTGCAGCACCGCGGCTCCCGGTTCGCATGGTGTGGCGAGGTGCGTGCCTACCCCATCGAGCACCAGATCTGGCGACCGGGCGATCGCTTGTGCATGGCGGGTAACACTCTCCACCGACACTCCGAGGCGACCCATCCCGGTGTCGACAAGCAGGTGGACCCCCACTCTGGTGTTCTGTTTTCTTGCCGACTCCTCGAAGAGTTCGATCCGTTCAGGAGAGTGAACGGTCGGTGTGATCCCATGAGCGATGAGTTCATCGATCTCGCCGTCGGTCACGCCACCGAGAACCAGGATCGGTACCTCGACGCCCTCGAGGCGAAGGGCGATGCCCTCATCAGCATTCCCCACCCCCAGCATGTCGATCCCCAAAGCACCCAGAGCCCTGGAGATCATCGCCGATCCGTGCCCGTAAGCATCGGCCTTCACAACTGCCAGAAGTTTGCAGGTTGATGGCAGCAGAGAACGAACCCAGGCGAGATTCCTGGACAGTCTATCGAGGTTGATTTCGGCCCAGACGCGCGGAGAGTTCATCGGTCACCGGTTCCGGCAGCACGGGCCTGAACTTCTTCCGCGCTGCTCATCTCCAGGTAGGAGGGATTCAGGTCGTGAGGAGATGTGAAACCCCTGGGAGGTTCTTCAGCCCCGGTTTCGATCAGGAGCAGCCGTCGGCGAGCGATTTTCACCACCGCGGCGGCTTTCGGGTCGTCCCACGACTTGTCTCCTCTGGGGTGATTCTCGACGCCAGGGATGGTCCGGCAACCGCTCCCGATCAATTGCTCTCTGGAGGTCACCTGGCCGAGCATTTCATCCCAGGAAAGAATCGCATCATCGGTCAGTCGTTGGCGATCATCCCCTTCGATCCGGAAAGTGGCCGTTGCGCAACGACCGCGACGAACATCGAGAAGGACTCGCCAATCCCCGTTTCCAACGGCGTTGTCGGCAATGATCTCGAGAGATGAGACGGAGAGAGAGGGCACCTTGCACGCCCAGGCGATCGCCTTGGCAGCGGCGACCCCGATCCGAACTCCGGTGAAGGAACCGGGACCGGCGCTAACGGCAATCAGCGCAAGTTCTTCCCGCGCACCAGGGTGCCTACTGAAGAGGGTATCGATCCTCGGCAGGATTTCCCTGCCGTGGACAAGACCGATGGGGAAGGGTTCGAAATCCACTTCCTGATCCCCACCGACACGGCCGAGGGCCACCGATCCTGTCGGCTGGCTCGTCTCGATTCCCAGGATCCAACCCTTCGCGGACATGCTTCCTCTTTCAGAGAATCTCGCCGTGTTGGCTGAAGAAAAACTCAGCATTATTGGCGTACTTCGAGGCGGAGCGGAGAATAGCACTCTCCTCGGCGGAGGAGATCTCCCTCACGATTCTCCCGGGGACCCCTCGAACGAGCACACCGTCAGGGATCTCGCTGCCAGGTGCAACGACTGCTCCTGCCGCGATCAGACACCGGCTCCCGACCCGGACACCCTCGAGAAGAACTGCACCCATCCCGATCAACGAGCATGAACCGATCTCCTTGCAGTGGATGATCGCATGGTGGCCGACGGTGACATCGTCGCCGATTTCCAGAGGAATACCGGGATCGGGGTGAACCATCGACAGGTCCTGGATGTTCACCCGCTCGCCTATCCGGATTGGGGCGTCATCTCCTCGAAGAACCGACCCGTACCAGATGCTCGACTGGCTGCCGATCGACACGTCTCCGACGATAACTGCATTGTCAGCGTGGAACCAGCCGTCGACCCGACAGAACCGGTTGCCGATGCGCAGGTCCCGGTTCATCTGGAGCCCCTCTCTTCTCGTGCTTGCGCGGACACCACCTTGGACACGATAATCGGCACCACCTGTGCCAGCAACCGGACCTGGTTCGGGCAGAGTAATCAACTCCCGGGACTGAAAGATGTGTCTCCTTGCCCCATGCCACCTTCACCGATGCCCCTCCCCTTGAGGAGTTCTGGCGCCAGTTCCGCCCCTTCAAGTCTCATGATGAGCGTGGAACAATCACCGAAGGTAGATCGGCGTTCCTCCGTCAGGATCGGAAAGTCGTTCAGGTCCAGTGCCTGGTGATCGAGGTCGGGCCGCCAGTCATCTTCCATGTCCTCTGCGAGGAGAAGGGAAACAGGGTCACCATCCGGTGCGAAAGCCACGGGCATGTAGCTCGCACGAGGGGGGTCAAGGAACTGGTCCGTCAGGTGGCGCTACAGTTCCTCGCCATGGGGGCCTGTGTCGAGAGTACCAACATGGAATTGGAGCAGGTCTAGCCGCGGGCCTCACAGACGAGAGCCCGGACCCGTTCAAGGTCGATCTCCTTTTCGACATCGCCATCAACCTTCAGCCAGCTTCCGACGATCGTCGCATCGGCGATATCCAGTATCTGTCCCACCGAGTCCCTCGTCGTTCCGCTGCCGGCGATCAAGATGGCGTCGGGGACCGCTTCACGGACAGCTCTCAGATCGTCCTCGGCGGGGGGAGCCCCGGTGGCAACGCCGGTGACGATCACTGCATCGGCAAGACCTCTGGCGGTGGCGTCCCGGGCGGCTTCGCAGAGGTTGAAGCCAGCCGGAGCAAGTGCATGCTTGACCGCGATATCAGCGGCGATCTCGATCTTGCCTGCCGAGCCAGCTGCACCGCAATGGCCGAGGCTGGCACGGCGGCGCAGGGTCTCTGCTGCCCGCCCCTCGATCCAGCCCTGATCGGTGAGCATCGCAGAGGTGTGCACATTCACGCGGATGAATTGAGCGCCGGTGACCGAGGCGATCGCCAGGGCGGAATCGGCATCGTTGCGCAGGACGTTGACGCCGACGCCACAGCGAGTGTGGGAAACTCTCTCGATAACGTTGGCGACCGCCAGCGACATCGCCGCGACCGTCTCTGGTGCGACTCTTCCTGGCAGGAAGGGGACATCGCCGAAATTCTCGACGATGATGGCGTCGACACCTCCCTCGATCAGGGCGCTCGCATCTCTGGTGCAGCGTCCGAGGATCTCGGGAAGGGGCCGCCCTCGGGGGCTTCCGGGGAGGGGAAGGAGGTGTACAACCCCGATGATCTGTCTTCCCCCTCGCTCGAAGGTGAAAGGTGGCCTGTTCTTGCCTGAATCCACTTCGGGCTCCTGTTCCTGGCCCGGGAGTGTAACGTGGACCTGGCGGGAAGGGAGGTGGCAGCCCCTCCTGAGGGGGGTGGGATCCCACGCAGGGGAACCGGCTGCCTGCAGCCAAATCGTCCGGGATAGGGGAAATGAGCCCCATTTCTCCCTCCCTTCCAGGATCTCCCCAGGTCCCTCTTCGGGAACACTTGATCCCCGGTACGAGCAGGGCTAAATTGCCTGGTTGCTGGAGTTTGGCTCCGGTGACGGTGGTTGCCCGAAGAGCGTTGCTCCCGGGAATGGAGATGCTGTTTCCCGGGCGCGGCCCGGGTTCTGGCCGAGGAGGCGCGTGAGCCGACCGACCATCATCGCGGGGAACTGGAAGTTGAACCCTCCGCGTATCGATGGGAACCGCCTCCTCGAAGAGGTGGCCGAAGGTCTCTCCGCCAGGGAGTTCTGGCCGGAGTCCCTCGAAGTGTTCCTGATTCCGCCGCTGCCCTACCTGGGGGAGTGGCTCGTGCGAGGGGTTTCGCCACCGATCGCAATCGGTGCCCAACATTGCTCGCCTGAAGGTTGGGGGGCCTTCACTGGAGAAGTAGGGGTTCCTGTCCTGGCTGATTTTGGCGTGAAGATGATTCTGGTCGGCCATTCAGAACGCCGGCAGCGCTATTGCGAAACCGATATCAGCGTTGGAGTTCGCGTCGGTAGAGTGGTGGCGGCGGGAGTTCGGCCCTGCCTGTGCGTCGGAGAGACGGAAGCTGAGAGGGATGCCCACGAGACTTTCGATGTCATCGAGCGGCAGTTGTCCGCAGGCCTTGAAAGTGTGAGCGCAGATGATGAAATCGTGGTCGCTTACGAGCCTGTCTGGGCCATCGGGACCGGACGAAGCGCGACACCACAGCAGGCAGCGGAGGTCCACCGTGCCATCCGTTCCTCGCTGGCGAGACAATTTGGCGTTCAGCGGGCGGATCGTACCGCCATCCTCTACGGAGGAAGCGTGAATCCTGGAAACGCCTCAGGGCTTCTCGCTGAACCGGATATCGATGGTGCCCTTGTCGGGGGATCGAGCCTGGTCGCCGGGGATTTCCTCGGGATCATCGATAGGGCGATCGAGACGCGGCGGGGCGGACCTGCCGTCTCGAAGTGAAGATACAGTTCCACCAGCCGACTGGCTGCTGGATGGGATGATGTGGAGGCCGTTACCAACGGCCCAGTGAACGCGAAGAGGGGAATCACAGATGCTGATCTTCCTGATGATCATGCTCGGAATGGTCACCTTCCTGATGGGAGTCGCCATTCTTCTGCAGGAACCAAAGCAGGGCGGGCTTGGAGGGTCCTTCGGCATGGGCGGAGACCAGATGCTCGGGACCAGCACCTCCAGCGGGATCTCGCGTTTCACCACGATGCTGGCAGTAATCTTCTTTGCGCTCAGCATCACGGTGGGGGTGATGTCGACCAAGACTTCGAGCACTTCCGAAATTCGAAGCGCCGTGGGAGACCAGTCGGGGATCATTCCGACCATCGGTTCAGTCAACCCCATCTTGGGTGTGACTGAAGTGCCCCTCCCCGAACCTGGGACAGGAACTGATGAAGCGACCGGAGGTACAGCTGTTGACGCCGCCGACGGCAGGGAAGGCGGCACGACGGCTGCCGAAGATGACACCGGTGATCCGGTCGTCGGCGAGACCGCAAACGATGATTCCGCCTCGGATGAAGTTGACGGCGGCGACGGAAGCAGCGAAGAGGGAAATGCCGGGGAAGACGGGGATGCAGTGGACGGGGAGAGTTCCGGAAATTGACCGATTCTCTTCGCAGCATGACCGGTTACGGTTCTGGGAGCCGTTCTTCCGACGGCCTCGAGGTCGCCTGTGAGCTTCGCTGCGTGAACCACCGCTATCTAAAGGTCTCTGCGCATCTTCCCGATGGTCTTGCCGGCCTTCAGGGGAGTGTCGAGCGGAAATTGCGCGATACGATCGAGCGCGGTTCTCTCAGCTTGACTGTCCAGGTAACGAGGGAGAACCGAGAACTGGAAATGCCCCTCGACGATCGACGCCTGAGTGCTTGCCACAAGCGCCTTCAGGAACTCTGGGAGGGGATAAACCCTGAAGGAGACGCAGTCCAGCTCGCAGATGTACTCCAGGCTTATGCCCTTTCGGAAGAAAACAACGGCAGAAAAGAGGACGCCGAGAAACTTGATGAACTCCTCATCGCTGCCCTCGATGAAGCCCTCGACTCGTTGCGTTTGATGCAGGTGCGAGAAGGTGATCACCTTCGCGCTGAACTCTACCGACTGTGTGAGAAGATCGAGAACTGTCTGAGCATGGTTCAGGAAGGGCAGGGGAACGCGCTGACACAGCTGACCGAGCGTTATCTCTCGAGAATCAACGCCCTGATCGCAAATGGCGAGATCTCTGTCGATTCCCGTGAACTCGCCCGTGAAGTCGCGGTTCTCACCGAGAAAACGGATGTGACTGAGGAGATGGAGCGTCTCAACGGCCACCTTGCTCAGTACAGGGAAGCAGTGGACTCAGGAGGACGTGTTGGTAGACGCCTGGAATTCCTCACCCAGGAGATGTTGCGAGAGGCCAACACCATGGCTGCGAAGGTGAACCGACTGGAGATTGCCTCAGTTGTTGTCGACTGCAAGGTCGAGATCGATCGCCTGCGTGAGCAGACCCAGAACATCGAGTGAGGCGAATCTGGCCATCAGCCTTTCGTTTCTCCGGTTGAGAAGAGAGAAGTGCTTAGGGATGAAGAAAGGCCTTCTGGTTGTGATCTCAGGCCCATCCGGGGCAGGGAAGACTGCGATTTGCGAACGCCTCTGCCAGGGCGATGGGATTGCGCGTGCGGTCACGGCAACAACCAGGGCGATGCGCGCAGGTGAAGTGGACGGAATCGACTACCACTTCCTCGACATAGGGAACTTCGAGGAGATGGTCGATAGGGGTGGGTTCCTCGAGCATGCAGAGGTTCATAAAAACCTCTACGGGAGTCCGATCGCGGAACTGGAGGAACAGCTCGAAACTACGGATGTGGTGCTGCTGAACATCGATGTCCAGGGAGCACAGCAACTGATGAACCGCGGTGTCGATGCACTCAGCATCTTCCTCGAGCCGCCGAGCCTTGCTGAACTCCAGAGGAGACTGGAGAGTCGGGGCGAAGAGGAAAAAGAAACGATTGAACTCCGGATGAGCGACGCGCTCGAGGAGTTGGAGATGAAGGCAAAATACGACCACTGCGTGGTCAACGACGTTCTCGATCTCGCCGCCGATAGGGTGCTAGCGCTGATTGAAGAGTCGAGAGCGGCGCGAAGGACTGCGGGTGACCGCTGAATAATCACATCCAGCCTTCCTGACTGAAGGTTGGATTAGAAGGAGCAAAAATGCTCGACACTGAACTCGAAGATCAACTGATCGCAACTGTTGGTGGCAAGCTCAAGCTTACCTCCCTGATGCAGAAGCGAATGGTAGAATTGAAGCGTGGGGCAAAGCCCCTCGTCGAGACAGATGGGACTTCTCTCCAGGCGATCGTGATCCAGGAGATTCTGCAGAAGAAGATCGAACTCGCTCCGAGATCCGAATGCGGATCTGGCTTCATGGAAGATGCCCGCAGGGTTTCTGATAAGCCGCCGGAAGAGGGTGAGAAGGAAATCTACGGCTCCGACCTCAAGCGCATCAAGGAAGCCCGTATCAAGGAGCTTTCTGCATTCCTCAACCCGACCAAGGATTAGTGTCTGAACCGCGCCGGGGACAACCCCGGCGCGGTCCGCTTCGAGCGAAGGCGCACGTTATGAATGATGATCCGCAGGGACAATACGAGGGTCGGCGAATCATTCTCGGGGTCACGGGAGGTATTGCTGCCTACAAGGCTGCGGAACTCGCCAGTTCGTGGACGCAGCGAGGCGCCGAGGTTCGCGTATTGATGACACCTGCAGCGACCCGCTTCGTCACCCCTCTGACATTTGAATCGGTGACCCGCCAGCCGGTGGTTCAGGGGATCTGGAATGCTGACAACAAGAGCGGTCGCCCCGATCACATCGATTCTGGGTGGGAGGGGGATCTGTTCGTCGTCGCTCCCGCTTCCGCCGATTTCATCGCACGATACTCGCATGGTTTTGGCGATGACATCGTCTGCCTGACTCTGCTTGCCTGGGACGGCCCGGTTCTCGTCGCGCCCGCGATGAACGACAAGATGTGGGCCAATGATGCGGTTCAGCAGAATGTCGAGACGTTGCGCGGTCGTAGAGTGACGATCGCAGAGCCGGGAGTGGGTCACCTTGCCTGTGGGTCTCACGGGCCCGGACGACTCGCTGATCTCGATGAGATCGATCAACTCGTCTTCGAGTTGCTCGGTGCTACCCAGTCGTGAGGACCCCGGTCCTCTTGATCTCAGCCGGGCCTTCCCGGGAGTTCTTCGATGCCGTCCGATTCCTGTCAAATTCTGCCTCCGGAACTCTCGGTATCGAGATTGCCCGGTGCGCTGTCGAAAATGGGTGGCGAGTTCACCTCGCCCTCGGCCCTGTTGCTGCAGAGATACCCGAGGGAGTTCAACTTCACCCCTTCGTGAGCGCGAGGGAACTCGACGCCATCGCAGAAAGGCTATGGCCCGAGGTCGATGCTTTCGTGGCGACCGCAGCGGTTTGCGATTACAGCCCGCAAGAGAAGGTCTCTGGAAAGCGCAAGAAGTCCGAGGGAGAGTGGCAAGTGAAGTTGATCGCCAATCCCGATGTACTCTTCAATCGTTCCCGGGAGAAGGAGGACCGAGTGCTCGTTGGCTTTGCCCTCGAGACTGGGGATGCCGAGGCTGAAGCCCGCCGGAAAGCCGTGCATAAACGTCTCGATCTGGTAGTATCCAACGCTCCCGAAAACCTTGGCGCTGCCGCAGGGGACTTCGCCTGGGTCGAACCGGATGCCGAGACCTGTCAGTTGCGCGGGATTAGCAAGAAGGACCTCTCCCGCAGGCTGGTGGATTTCATCGGCGGGCTGTTGGCGCAACGCCGGCGCTGTGACACCCGCATCGAGGAGATATGAGTCGAACCTCCCGACGCAAGAGCCTAAGCGGAGCAGGGAGCCGTTCCGTCTCCGGGGTTTCTGGAGAACTCGGCACTGAGATCCTTTCGCTGACCCTTCTTGCGCTCACCGCATTTTTCTTCCTGAGTCTCTATAGTGAGCAACTTACCCTCGGCGGAGCACGCAGTGGAAATGTCTGTGGCGTCATTGGAAAATTCCTGGCGAACCTCTCCTTCAACACCATCGGGCCGGTCGCATCTTATTTCTTTGCAGGGGTTCTCACCGTCTGGTCGTTGATGTCCTTCTTTCGCATAGGGGTCGATTCCTGGCGTCGTCGGTTCATCGGAGTTGTGGTTCTTCTGGTGAGCCTCTGCATCCTGGAATACAGCTACTCAAATGAGCCGATCCTGGGAGCCGGGAGCTACAAGGGGGGGTTGATCGGGGAGAGCCTCGGCGAGGGCCTCTACGAAGGCTTCGGGGTTCCGGGCACGACGATTTTGGCGCTTCTCGCGGTCGTTATCGGTTTCTTGATGTCGACCGAGGTTCTGATCTCGCCGATTCTCCGTGGCCTCTTCCGCCGGGGCGGAGTGGCCGCCGCGGGTGCCAGACGACAGGCACCCGGGCTTTTCAGGGGTTTTGTTTCCTGGTTCCTCGGGCTGATCGCAGGGGACAGAAGTGCTCTCCGGAGAAGCGGAACAGGGAAGCGGAAACTCCGGCCAGGGCCGAGAGAATTGCAGGCTGAGGACGACGACGAAGAAGAGGAGGAAGAAGAGGAGGAGGAAGAAGAGGAGGAGGAAGAAGAGGACGAGGACGAGGAGTACGAGTACGAAGACGAGGAGGAAGAAGAGGACGAAGACGAGGAGGAAGAGGACGAAGAAGACGAGGAAGAAGAGGAAGAGGAGGAAGAAGAAGAAGAACGTCCCGAACGTACGATTCGCCTCGGACCAGAACGGGAAACGGGGGCGAATCTCACCTTCGATGAGACCCAGCTGACCTTCAGCGGTGTGATCAACCTTCCTTCCATATCATTCCTCGATGAACCTCCCCACGTCGACCATGCCGAGGGTCGTGAAGAACTGGAAAAAGTCGCCCAGACGATCGAGGAGACGCTGCTGTCCTTCAAGATTGTTGCCGAGGTGAGGAACATCCAGCGTGGTCCGGTGATTACCCAGTACGAGGTTTCACTCGCCGCCGGCATCAAGGTGACGAAGATAGTCAGCCTCGCCGACGACCTTGCGATGGCGCTCTCTGCCCAGAGTGTGCGGGTTGTGGCACCGATTCCTGGAAAATCTACTGTTGGCATCGAGGTTCCCAACCAGGAGCGAGAAATGGTGTGCCTTCGGGAACTGATGCAGTCGGTGGCTTTCCACGAGAGCGATGCACGAATTCCTCTTCTCCTCGGAAAGGACGCTGCAGGTGATCCAATCGTCGAGGATCTCACCCGTATGCCCCACCTCCTCATCGCTGGTTCCACCGGATCGGGGAAGTCTGTATGCATCAACTCGATCATCGCCTCGATGCTGATGACCCGTTCTCCCGAAGAGCTCAAACTGATCCTCGTCGATCCGAAGATGGTCGAGTTGTCTTACTTCGAGGACATTCCGCATCTCCTGACCCCGGTGATCACCGATATGAAAAAAGCACCGGCTGCTCTGGAGTGGCTCGTGCGAAAGATGGACCAGCGCTACGAACTGCTCAACAAGGCGAGAGTCCGCCAGATCAGGGACTACAACCAGCTCGGGAAAGATGAGCTCTTCAAGCGGCTGAGCGAGAAGATGAGTCATGAAGAAGCGGATCAGATCCCGGAGAGTCTTCCCTATTTCGTGATCGTGATCGATGAACTTGCAGATTTGATGATGGCCTCTGCCAAGGAAGTCGAGGGATCGATCATTCGCCTGGCTCAGAAATCGAGAGCTGTTGGGATCCATGTGATCCTCGCGACCCAGCGTCCATCGGTCGATGTCATCACCGGGCTGATCAAATCCAACTTGCCTTCCCGGATCTCGTTCAAGGTTGCGAGCAGGATCGACTCTCGCACCATCCTCGACCGCAACGGAAGCGAGAAGTTGCTCGGGGATGGGGACATGCTCTACCTCCCCCCCGGCACGTCGAACCTACTGAGGGCACAGGCGACCTATATTTCCGACAAGGAGCTCAAGCGGATCGTGAAGTTCCTGCGCAAGGAGGCGCAGCCCGAGTTCTCCTCGGAGATCGAAGGGTTCCTCGTTGGCCGCGCCGATGGTGGAGGAAGGATGACAGTGGAGGACGACCTCTACGAGGATGCGATCCGCGTCGTTCTCGAGACCCAACGCGGCTCGACAACCCTTCTTCAGCGAAGGTTGGGGATCGGGTACACTCGCGCCTCTCGACTGATGGACATCATGAGCGAGATGGGGATTGTCGGCCCCTACAAGGGATCGAAGGCTCGGGAAGTCCGCATGACCATCGAGGAGTGGGAAGCCGATCACGAGACCGCCTGATCAGGCTTCGCCTCTGTTAAGCATCTGACGATCTTCTCCCCCGGGCGGAAATTCCGTAGAGCAGGAAGCTTCCCAGCCAGTGGGCTCCGGCATAGTGCCGAAAGTTGACGCTCATCTCTCCTTCAGTTTCGTGGGATGGCGCGAGATCTTCGCAGCAGAGGCGAGCCTTGCTTCTGGCAGGCAGGGCCTCGGCGATCCCACGGAGCATCCATCCACGGCTGAGGTTGAGTCCGTTGAGATGGGAGAGTTTGCCATCACTGTGGTCTGGGCAGATCACCGGCGACAGTTCCAGGGTTCCATCGGAGAGATCGGGAAGATAACCCTCCAGCCAGGAGGTAAATTCTCCCTGCGGGAGCACTCTCCTCATCAGGTCTGCGGTCGCAAGCGCAGGGGAAAGAAAATCATTGTTCGAAGGTTCGTGGGCGATGGGAGCGTTCGTTGACGCAAGATGTAGTGCTCTCGCAGCGTTGTCGATGGCCTCGAGGGAATCGCTGCAGCCTGTCCCTTCAGCCCAGTCTCTCCAGAGCCCCAGGCTGAATGCAGATTGATCGTGCTGGCCGCTGGTGACCGGTCGGTGGAGGCGGGAGAGCCAGGCGAGGAGGTCACCGTTCGATCTCTCCTCGAGAGGTCTCAACACTTCTCGATACTCCTCGCCTCCTGCACCCCATTCTTCCAACTCGAGGGCGAGCATGAGGAGCCATGCTCTCCCGTAAGGGACCTCGAAGGTGGGGTACCTGTCGACGTTCCTGCACTCGCCAGCGATCCCTTCGCGAGTCAGTCCTCTGGCGAGTGCCGAACGGGCCTCATCGGCATGAGTGCCTTCGGGGTGGGCTCTCAACAGGCGCACCAGCGACCAATGCGCATGGACCGCTGAATGCCAGTCGAAGGCCCCGAAGAAAACTGGGGTTCTCTGTCGCGGCGGCCGCAGATCGTCCGGATCCTCGATGATCTGCACCACCGCAGTGGGGTACTCGCGGTGAATACAGGCCAGGACAAGTCTCGAGAGCACGTCGAGTTTCTCGGTTCGGGACAGATCTTTCACATTGCGACCTTCCTCGCGAAGGGTTCATCAGCATGGAAGGACAGTCAAGAGGGAGATGGAAACGTTTCCCCGAAGCCGAGACCATGATACCTTCCACCCTGCTCCTGGCTTGCGTCGGCCTTCGGCCGGCGGGTCAAGAAGGTGGTTTTCGGAGTCCCCATGCGCCCCATTTCGATCCACATGGTCAGCCTCGGCTGCCCCAAGAACCTGGTCGACTCCGAAGTGATGCTCGGGCGGGTCGGCGAGGAGGGGTTCATCGTCTCCGAAGATGCCTCCACAGCCGATGTTCTGATGGTCAACACCTGCGGATTCATCGAATCTGCGAAACAGGAGTCGATCGATCACATCCTCAAACTCTGCGACTTGAAGGAAGAGGACCCCGCAAAACGGGTGGTAATTGTCGGCTGTCTCGGCCAGCGCTACCCGGAGGAGTTGGCGAAAGAGATTCCGGAAGTGGATGCAATTGTCGGGCTGTCGGAATACCACCGCCTCGGGGAGATCCTCCACCAACTGGTCGGGCCTCGAGGGGAGATGGAGAGGGTGCAGGTGAATCCGCCGGTGCACCCGGCTTATTCTGAGGGCTCGCGTCTCCGGCTGACCCCACCCCACACCACATATCTAAGGATCAGCGAGGGTTGCGACAACCCCTGTACCTTCTGTTCGATTCCGAGTTTCAGAGGAAAGTTCCGTTCGAAGTCGATCGACATGGTACTCGCTGAGGCTCGCGAACTGGTTGCCAGCGGGGCATCGGAATTGAATTTGATCTCCCAGGATCTCACATCTTATGGCTATGACTTCGCAGAGGACTACCTGCTCCCAAAACTCCTCGAGGAACTGGACCGAGTTGAAGGGGTCAAGTGGATCCGGCTTCTTTACACCTACCCCTATAAATTTTCAGATGCGATGATCGATGCTGTCGCACGCCTCGACAGGGTGGTTCCCTACATCGACATGCCGATCCAGCACATCGACGACGAAGTTCTGCGGAGGATGGGCCGGAGGATGGGGGAAAAGGGAACACGCGACCTCTTTGGACGGATGCGAGACAGAATTTCCGATCTGGTCCTCCGGACCACGTTCATCGTCGGGTTCCCTGGTGAGACCGAAGATCAGTTCGAGAAGTTGATCGATTTTGTCGAGGAGACCCGCCTGGAGAGGGTGGGTGTCTTCACCTATTCCGTCGAGGACGGAACACCTGCGGCGAAGCTGACGCCGAAAATTCCCCTTGGGGTTGCCGAAGAAAGGTGCGAGCGATTGATGCTGGCCCAGCAGCGGATTGCCTTCGAATGGAACGATGGCCGGATCGGGGAGGTGACCGAGGTCCTGATCGACGGCTTGT
The DNA here is from genome assembly GCA_015664425.1 of Planctomycetota bacterium. Lineage (GTDB taxonomy): Bacteria > Planctomycetota > UBA8108 > UBA1146 > UBA1146 > DTRS01. Next base: position 23,284 of record DQQH01000181.1, on the reverse strand, counting down.
CGGAAGAGGATGAGAGATCAAAGAGGCTCTGCGGGCGGAGTTATGCAGAGGCACCCGAGATCGACAGTCGCATTTTCCTTCCCGACGACGCAGGATCCCCAGGGGATCTGATCATGGCGAAAATCGTTGCTCGCGAAGAATATGATCTCGTTGCTGAACTGGCCTGACTTCGACAGGAGAACCGACAGCCTCGAAGGCGGATCATCGGAGGTATGGGGTGACCTCTAAAGAGAACTGGCTCAATCTTCCCAACAAGATCACCTTCGCCCGACTGTTGATCGCGGTGTTCCTCTTCATCTTGCTCTCCATCGAGATCACGGGGGGTACAGGGGATCGGCCCCTGGTACTGAACCTGGCTGCGATGATTTTCATCCTCTGCGTGGCCACCGACTGGCTCGATGGTCACCTGGCGAGAAAATACGGACTGGTCACGGCATTCGGAAGGATCGCCGATCCTTTCGTCGACAAGGTGGTGGTCTGTGGATCCCTTATCTACCTGGTTCATCTGACGCCAGATCTGATCCGTCCCTGGTTTGTCGCGACGCTGGTTGCTCGCGAATTTCTTGTCAGTGGGCTGCGGGCGTTCATCGAGAGCCGTGGAACGCCATTCGGTGCTCGCTGGGGCGGCAAGATCAAGATGATCCTTCAGTCGATCCTTGTGCCTTTGGTCCTTGTCTACCAGGCGAACTTTACGGGAGAAAACGCGCTCCCCTATGCTGATCTCGTTCGGAACTTCTGCTGGCTGATGGTGGTGATGACCTTGCTGGCGACGATCCAGTCAGCGTGGGATTACGTTTCGGTCGCCCTCGGCTCCCTCAATAATCTCCCAGAGGATCAGTCGTCGAAGACCGTCGAGGGGCGGGAGCAGGTCCGTTGAACCGCCCCGACCGAGTTACCTGGTGGGTTCTCACATTCGGTGGCTGCGGCGCCTCACCGTTTGCGCCAGGAACCTGCGGTTCACTCGCTGCCATCGCCATCGGAGCCCTTCTGTATGGCATGGTTCAGGGTCCTTACCTGTTCCCCAGTTTGGCACTCATCGCTTCGGCATTATTGGTGCTAATGGGCAAGAGGATCGAGCCGATATTCGGCGGAAAGGATCCTGGTGCCATCGTCATCGATGAAGTTGCAGGGCAGTGGCTTGCTCTCTCCTTTCTTCCTCTCGTGGGCGGGGGACCGGTTCCCTTCATCTGTGCATTCTTGCTCTTCAGGGCATTCGATGTCCTGAAACCGTTCGGGATCAAACTCCTCGAAGGGTTCCCTGATGGTTGGGGAGTTCTCCTTGATGACCTGGCAGCGGGAGCGTTGGCGGGGCTGACGCTGTGGGGAGGGTGGACCTTGTTCGCCGACCAAGTGGCGAGTTAGAAGATCACCTGATGTTGCCTTCGCGATCGACTACAGGGTCGGAGGGGACCAGGAAGGCGACGAGGAGGAGCACCAACAGAGCCAGGCCGCCAGGGATCGCAAAGGCGATTTTTTGATTGTTGACCAGCCCGGTCAGGAGGGGGCCGATAGCGACTCCGAGGCTGAACGAGAAGGTGTTGATCCCCATCACTCGCGCCCGGTTTCCCGCCACGCTCCGTTCGGCAGAGATTCCGTTGACGGAGATTCCAATGGCAGCGACCACAACCCCGAGACCGATCCTCAGAAAGAGCAGTTCCGACAGGGAAGAGATGTGCCCCTGGAGCAGGACCAGGGGGATGTAAGCGCAGAGGCCCATCATCAGGACCTTCTTCTTGTCGAAACGGTCTCCCAGCCACCCGAGAGGATACTGGCAGAGGCCGCGAGTGAAGATGAATGCGCTGAAGATGAAGCCCAGCTCTGCTTCTGTCGCTCCGAATTCTCTCCGGTACCACGGGAAGAGGGAGATCACCGCGCTGATACCGACCATCATGATGAAGATTCCGCTGCCGAGGATCCGGAACATCGGCTGGACCCGGGGGAGGTCGCCCGTGTTCTTCTGTTCCCTTCGCCTCTCTGGAGGGTCGTCGACGAAGAGCATCACCGCAACGACAGAGATCACCAGCAGGATTGCTGACGTCTGGAAGGTGGTCCGGTACCCACCTATCCCTGTCACAAGCCCACCGATCACCGGGCCGAGGGAAAACCCGAGGAGTCGAATCGTCGAGTATAGGCCGAGAAGTCTTCCTCCTGCCCCCCGAGGGGAGTGGCGGGCGATGATCGCCATCATCGGAGGGAAGGTCATTCCCAGGGCCATCCCCTGGAGGATTCGAGTGACGACCAGCTGCCAGTAATCGGTCAGGAAGGTCAGATAGAGGGAGCCGAGAGCTGCCAGCCCCATCCCGGTGAGAATCAATGACTTTCTCAGGTCGAGCCAGTCAGAGACCCGCCCGGAGACGATCTGGATCAGGGCCATCGCCAGCCCCGAGAGGCAAAAGAGGAGGGCGGTGCGAGCCTCTGCCGTCCCCTCCACGAGCCCTTCGAGGACCTTTCCCAGGAAAGGGAACGAGGGGGTGATCGACCTCACCACATCCTCGAGATAGGGGGTCTGAAGCGTCTCGAGAAAAATCGGCAGGACCGGGATCAGCATTCCGATCGCGATCGCCTCGCCAAAGCGGCAGAGTGCGATTACGAGGACGACTGACGGAGTCCCGGAGGAGGGATTGGGGGAGCTCAACAAATCCTCTCGTGAGCCAGGAGTCAGTGACGATTCGTGTGCTCGCTCTGGCAAATCGAACGGAGCACGCTACCGTAAGTGAGCCGCCCCTGGCGAGCAAGTGGTCCCGAGACCTTCTGTGGGATGGGCCAAGATCTCAGGGTGTCAGCCACGTCGGCAAGTGAGAGTTGCATTGAGCGTTCCCGTTTCGGGTTCTCCATCACCGGGCCAGCGCCACCTGGCGGCTTCACGTCAAGCACGATTCTCCCCTCGGAACAAGTTTCGGGAGCGGCCCCCGAAACAAATTCTCCCCATCGCTGCCAAGTACTCAATTGTCACTGCTGTGCTTCTCATCACCTTTCTCGTCTGGGTTGGTCGCGCTTCCTACGATCTCTCTGTCGATGCCACTACCCAGCAGATCGACCGCAGCGGTATCCAGATGGCGCTTCTCCTGGCGGTTTCGACGGAACCCTTCTGGGAAGACACAGATCTGCCAGATGCCGAAAAACTCGTGGCTCAAAAGAATCTCGAGAATCGCCTTCGCAGTTTCGTCGCTGATCCGGGTTCGAAGGGTGTTCTCGATGTTCTTGTCCTCGATGCGAGTGGAAACCGTTTCATCGCCAGCGCTCAGGAAGGGGACAAGATCCGACTCCAGTCCGAGCGCACCATTGCAGTCGATCTTGCAAGAGAATCGGGAGTCGTGATCCGGACCGGGACGATTGCTTCCGGTGGAGTTTCTCAACCGGTGAGATCCTATCAGCGCTCGATCCTAGATGGGGATACGGTTCGTGGAACGATCCGGGTCTTCCTCTCTGCAGCCGGGATCGAGAGGCTCGAGAAGGACCTCTCCAGCACGACGATCGGTACCGTCCTCGCTGCACTTTTTGTCGGGCTTCCTCTGGCGCTTTTCGTCGGTTTTTTCCTTACCCGCCCAGTGAGGGCTCTCAAGCAGGACATGGCGATGGTTGCCCATGGAGATCTCTCCCATCAGTCTCAGGTACGAACTTCCGACGAACTCGGCATGCTTGCCCACGCATTCAACCGAATGACCCAGAATCTGTCGGAGGCTCAGGAGCGTGAAGTCGAGAGGCAGGCTCTGGAAAGGGAACTGTCGATCGCAAACCGGATCCAGTCTGCTCTTCTGCCAGAAAAACTCCCCGAGATCGCCGGTTTCGAGATGGCGTGTCATTATCTTCCAGCGAAGGAGGTCGGGGGGGACTACTACGACGTGATTCCCCTTTCCGGTGGGCGATTTGGCATGGTCGTCGCCGACGTATCAGGGAAGGGAATCCCTGGAAGCCTCGTCATGACGATGACGAGGGGCCTCGTTCGGATGGCTGCACGAACCCAGTCTGGCGTGAATGATCTGCTCACCATCGTCAACGAAAGTCTGTCCAGAGACATGACCCGGGGAATGTTCGTCACCCTGGCCTACGCAGAACTCGATCCAGCGCTCGCTCAGATCTCAGTTGCGAGAGCGGGACACAACCCTCCTCTCCTTGTTCAGGGTGATCAGGTGGGTGCCTTGCAGCCCGATGGGATTGCCCTGGGGATTGATCCCGGTGATCTCTTCTGTAGCAACCTCAAAGTGCAGCGGCTGGAATTGTCACCAGGTGATGCTTTGATTCTCTACACCGATGGGGTCATCGAGGCGATGGATCCCCAGGAAAACGAGTACACCACAGCTCGTTTTGTCGAAGTTCTGCGTGGAACCTCCGGTTCAAGCGCCCAGTCGATCGTCGATGCGGTGGTCGAGGACCTTCGCCGGCATGTCAAAGGGGCAGAGCCCTCCGATGACGTCTCGATGCTGGTCATTCGTCGCCTCCAGGATTCCAGGAGTTAAGGAGTCAAACCTGATGACGTTACACGTGGTCCGTCAGAGACAGGGATCTTCAGAAGTGTTCGAACTTCGTGGTCCCCTCGATGTGGGCACGGTCGAAGATCTGCTCGACTCCCTCCTGCCCCTCTTCTCGGGTGAGGATCTGGAGGTCGAGGTGGGACTGCAGGGGGTGACCCGTGTCGATCTCCCAGGGGCGCTCGGCCTGGTCAGCCTCGCTCAGGAAGCCGCCGATCGGGGTCGCCGTCTGAGACTGGTTTCGCCGCCCCCGGAACTTGAATCGTTGCTCGAGCCCATCGGTCTCTTCGAGCAACTTCCCATCGATCCCCAGTAGGGGCATCAGCCGAGAGACCGGCCCTTATTCGCCAATCTTGACCCGAATCTGGCATCTCCCTCGCCGATACGGGAAGAGGTGCTGGGCAGATTTCCCTACTCCCGATCGGCAGGAAGTGGCACGTAATCGGCTGGTTTGACGCTCCTCGAGGGGACGGGGTATGCTTCATCGAGAGGTCAGTGGTGGGAGGAATTCCACCGCCTCCAATGGGGGCCAGGGCACCGTCTAACCGTGATCCTGCTGTCCTCTCCTGGCTGTGGCAAGCTCGCACCAGACGCCATTGGTTGGTGTCAGCTCCGCTCCCTCCAGTGAGTGCAAAAATGTCAATGGAACCGTTTTCTCCAGGCCCTCCGGGTCCGGAGGGATGGCCGTGGGCCTCGGCTCGGAAACCGGGGTCCTCCAGCGAGAGGGAGCTCACCTGGTGAGTTCCTCCACCCACACCACGTCTCTCGCTCCCGAAATCGTTGCCCTGGTCTTCACCGACCAGCAATCCACCTCCAATAGGCTGGAGGAGAGGGAGACCGTTGCGCCTCAATATCACCGCACGCCTGGATCAACATCAGATCCTCGCACCACAGCTGATCCTCTCGATGAACATCTTGCAGCTCAACTCCCTCGACCTGGAAGCCAGGATTCAAAAAGAATTCCTGGAAAACCCAGCTCTCGAGGTGATCGAACCGAGTCCAGCTGTAGAAGAGGAAGCCACCGAAAGCCCGGACCAGGAGAGAGAAGTCGATCCCGAGGTCCAACGACTTCTCGAGATCGTCGAACGCTATGAGCGTGGAGAAATCAGCGGGAAAAAGGGTCTTGATTACGCCGCGAGCGACGCCAAGCAAGAGGCGCTTCTCAATCACGCCAGTCGCTCTGAAACCCTCGAAGAGTTCCTCCTTCGCCAGCTCGGTTTCGTCGACCTCGATTCGGAACTTCGCACCATCTCAGAGGCGATCTGCGGGAATCTTGATCGCCGTGGCTACCTGATTGGGGATCTCCCTGACCTTGCACAATCCCTTGGAGTCTCGGTGGAAAATGCAGAGCGCTGCCTCGCCATCGTTCAGGCCCTCGATCCTCCAGGTGTTGGCGCTCGCGATCTCAGAGATTGCCTCTTGCTCCAGCTCAAGGGGGATTGCGACGCGACGGAGTACCGGGTCATCAGCGACCATCTCGGTGCCTTCATGGAAAATCACCTGCCACGGATCGCCTCGGCGTTGAAAATCTCTCTTGATGAACTTCAGGAAGCTTGCGATCTGATCCGTCAACTCGACCCATCACCGGGAGCATCATTTTCCGATGACGACGGTGGTCTAGTGGTTCCAGAACTGGAACTCGAGGAGATCGAGGGAAAACTCGTTGTCCGTCTGCTGGAAGAGCGGGTCCCGGAAGTGAGAATCTCCCCGGTTTGCGTGGCGTTACTCAAGGAAGAAGGGCAGTCGGCGGGTGTCCTCGATTTCGTGCGCAAGAAGGTCGAGAGCGCCCGCTGGCTCATCCATGCGCTGGACCAACGTCACAGGACACTTCGCGACATCGCCCAGGCGGTCGTCGACCACCAGAAAGAATATTTCGTCAGGGGCCCTGGTCACCTTCGGGCACTGACGATGCAGGTGATCGCCGACCAGACTGGGGTCAACATCTCGACGGTCAGTCGAGCCGCCAACGGCAAATACATTCAAACTCCCTTTGGCGCTTTCGAATTGCGCCGCTTCTTCACCGGGGGTGTCGAGAGGGCCGACGGCGGGATCGAATCGCGTGAGAACGTCTGTACGGTGATCGAAGAGATCGTCGGAGAAGAGGATTCCAGGTATCCCCTCAGCGACAATCAGCTGGCTCGGAAACTCCAGGCCCGGGGAATCGAAATTGCCCGCCGGACAGTCTCCAAGTACCGGGAAAGAGCAGGCATTCCCCAGGCGCGGTTGCGCAAGCGCTTCAAGTAAGGCAGCCCCTGCCATCTCTGTAACATCGATCCGGGGAGTCGCAATGCGACTCCCCGGAGTTCAATTCATCGTGCGCCAGGTCTACCCGGATATCGCAATCAGGCTGGAAAGTCGCAGCCAGGAACCCCCGATGTGGGATCGAAGCCTGCCGAGGGGAACGGGGGCACCGGGAGATCACCACCGATAAAGAGATAGGAGAGGAGATGGATGACATCGCTGAGGTCGACGCTTCCATCATCGTTGACATCCGCGGTATCGAGGCAGGTGATGGGTTCTGCCGAGATCCCGACGAGATATGAAATGATGAGGATGCCGTCGTTCAGAGCAGTGCTGGAGTCACCGTCCACATCACCCCGGAGGATTCGATAGGCCAGTTCCAGGCCATCGGGGAGGATTGCCGTGCCCCCAGAGGCGATCACCGACACATCGAAATGGCCAGGAGTTCCCGGAGGCAAGACAACATCCAACAGGCTCGAGGAGATCGCTGTCCCGGTCAGGGAGAGGGGGCCGATTTCGATGGCGACCACTTCACCCTCAGCCCAGCCGTGGCCGGTGATGGAGAGTGTCTCTCCACCGAGGGCATCGAGAATCGCTGGCTCGACAGCGGTGATTTCAGTCCCCGGAAGAAGTGCCAGACCGGTGGGGTTTGGCATCGAAACCCCGTCATCATCGAAGACAACGAGTTGTTCGAGTGCCCCGGAGATGGTGCCGTCACCGTCGAGATCCTCGATTCTGTAGAGTCCATCGAGGGCACTGTCTCCGAGCAGGAATTGACCCGGCGAGATCGGCAGGATCGCCCGTGGGTCGGCGATTTGACTGTCGACGGCGGCACCGTCAACGATGAGAATCGACTCCCCAGGGTCCATCCCATCTCCATCGCCATTGAAATCTTCACATATCAGCACCGACCCCGATGGGCCATCGACGATCACAAGTCTGCCAAGATGATCGATGCTGAGGGCATCGAATTGATCGAAGGCCAGGTTTGTGGGTGGGGAATAGAAAACGGCGCACTCCTCCTCACCATTGGCGGTGCCATCCCCGTCGAAGTCGTTGCAGCGGAAGACCCAATTGTGAAATGAGTCACCGACGTAGACGGATCCGTCCCCCCCCACAGCGATGGAAATCGGCTCTGAGATCGGGACCGATGGGGAGAAGGACTCCGAATCGAAATAGATCACCGATTCACCGCTGTCGAGCGCGTCACCGTCGTCGTTGCTGTCGAAGAGGCGGAGCACTCTTCGTGCGGCGGAACCTTCGTCAGCGATGAAGATTTCCCCGTTGGAAGCCACAGTTATCGCTCTTGGAACAACAAGGTCGGGTCCAGGTGAGGAGTTGTCATAGAAGATCTGCCACTCATCTTCGCTATTTGCCGTCTGGTCGCCGTCGAGATCCCGAAGCCACAGGATCGAGTCGAGGGTGCCGCCATCCAGGAGCAAGAGACCACCCTTGAAGGGGTTGAGCCCGACAGGGACAGAGAGGTTGGGGCCCGATGAGAGATCGGAGTAATAGATCGAGGATTCCCCTGGACTGTTGAACTCACCGTCGCCATCGACGTCACGCAAGGTGACGATGTGATCACGGGTTGGGTCGCAGATGAAAAAACGATCGGGGGCCTGGCCCCTCAGAGCGAGGGGAGTGAGGAGAAGGAGCAGCAGAGCGAAGCACCACTCCCGGTATCGGTGGCAAGAGGGCATGGTTTTCCTGTCATGGGCTCGATCGCCTGGCCTTCCCGGAGAGCAAACCGGGAGCCAAAAGGAAGGGCACGCTGGATCACACCAGGGCTCCAGACCCTCGAGAAGCCGTCCGTTGCGGTGACAATGGCCGTTTCGGCCCCGGAACCGGTCCGGATGGATCTGGATCTGAATTGCCTCTGAATAGAGACCGGTGACCTGCGTAAGGTCAGTTGTAGGGTAAATGCTTCAACAACTGATCCGAGAAGGGAGAAGCCGATGGGGGCCCTGGCAACGATCACCAGCAAAGTACGAGGAAGATACCGGGGCCTGGTGCTCTCGGTCGCCGCTCTGGTCCTGATTTCGGGCTGTTACAACCATGGCTGCGGTTGCATCAACGTACCGGTGGCGGTGGCCGACGAGTTCTTCTTTCAGTGGAACGGGGAATTCCACCACCACTTCGATAGCGTCGAGTACCTGTGGGAAAACAGCCTGCTCGACGCCTACGTCCATTTCGAGGGTTTTGATTTCAGCGGCTCGGTACGAGTCGACATCTACGATGGCCTCAACACACTGATCTATTCCGGTGAGTTCATAGGCTTCGGGGGGTACTTCGAAGCCAAGACGGTGACTGGTCTGGGGTTCTTCAATCCGTGGTACGTAGTGATCACTTCTGAAGATGTGTCGGGGAACGTGACCCTGACCCTCGACTAGAGACTGCCGCCGGTAGCGCCGTGGGCGCTACCGGTGGCGGCTCTGCCCGCTGGGACCGTCGCTCCTCCTGCGCTTTCGGCGCTTCATGGAACCAGCAGGTCGGACTCTTCTCTTTTCTCCCGTTTTCCTGGGACCTTGCCCTGAAGCAGTCGTGCCCTTGCCATCGCCGGTGAGGAGCTGAACCTCCTTGCTGGCGAGTTGCCGCCAGCGCCCCTTCTCGAGATCTCCGAGAGTGAGGCCACCGATTGCCAGGCGCTTGAGGTAGGTGACCTTGATTCCGACCACGTCGAACATCCTCCGGACTTGCCTTTTCATCCCCTCATGAATTTTCACATGGAGCGTGGCAGTTCCGTCCTTTCGATGTCTGACGTGGGTCAACTTTGCCTTCGCAGTTACCTTGCCGACTTCCTTGAGAAAGACCCCCGACTGGAGTTTTTCCAGTTCACGGGTCGAGGGTGGGCGGTTGAGGATTGCGAAGTACTCCTTGACGCACTCGAACCTTGGGTGGGTAACTCTGTGAAGAAGCTCGCCGTCATTGGTCAAGACCAGCAAACCCTCCGTCTGAAGATCGAGGCGCCCCGCTGGCAGGACACCTGATTCGATCATTCTCTTCGGCAAGAGGTCCATTACCGTCAACCGGTCGTGGGTGTCGTGTGTGCTGGTGATGAAACCTGCTGGCTTGTGCAGGGCCACCGTCAGCGACTTCGGAAGACGGATCTTCACGCCGTTGATGGTGACGCGGTCCTTGCCAGGGATGACACGAGTCCCCAATTGGTCCACGATGGCGCTATTGACTCGAACGAGCCCCTTTTCAATCAGCAACTCCGCACGCCTTCGCGAGCAGTGACCGCAGCGCGAGATGTATTTTTGAAGGCGCTCTGCGTCCCTGGACATCGAGTCTCCAACGGTTGGGAAAGGCTAGGAACTATCTTTTTCGGCGCGTTCCCGATACGCAGCCCCGCAAGAGTTTTCGATCGTATCGAGAATATCGAGGACTTTCTCCTCCTTGTTCTCGCTTCGGGCTTTGCGCAACTTTTCGAGATGCTCCAGATAAACTTCATCGATCGTCTGCTGGAGCATCTGGATCTCACGATCGAAGCGCTCTCGCATCTCGGCGGGGATCAGATCGCCACCGAGTTTTTCTTTCTTTCGTTTCAGATCGGCGATTCCCGCCGCGAACCGCCCCTCGATCGCTGTCTTCGTGACATCTGAGATGAGCATGTCGATTTCCGAGTTCATCCTTCTGAGTTCTTCCTCGCTCCACACTGGTGGGGGAGGGGTAGCCGTTCCGGCTTTCTCAGCAACTTCCTTCGGAGTCGTACTGGAAACTGTAGTACTGGTGTTCTCATCAGAACTGTCCTCGAATTGCCTGCTCTTCTGGAACTGGAAGGCGAGGAAAATCAACAGGATCAGGGCGACGACTCCGCTCCCAATGTAGATGGTGGCTTGCATCGGATTCGCTGCGAGGGAAGCACTGGTGGATTTTCGTCGACCCCGGCCGACACCCGGTCGTCGTGCTCCAGCGCCCCGGTTTCCTCCCGAGGATGGGAGTCGCCGCCGGGTATCGATCACCTCGGTGCCTTCCCGGCGGTCGATCGCGGAATCGATCTGGGCGGCAAGACCGGTGTCGATGGCCCCCTCCCTTGCGAGGAACTCACCGAATTCCATCCCCCTTCCGGCTTCGGATCGATACTGCCGGAGGAGGGAGATCGCTTCCTCCTTGTTCAGGACCCCCTGGCGGATAGCAATCCGACAAAAGAGTTCGTCTCTGCGTACAGCCATGAGGCCGATGCTAGGGGACATCCCTGCTGCGGGTCAAGGTGCCAGAGGAGGCGTTTGGCACAGGCGGGCGTTGGGACTATCCTCGGCAGACTTCCTGGACCAGAAGGGGGCCCCTGGGCATGACACGAACCGATAGCGGCATCGGCGAGATCTACAACGTCGTCGTTGGGACCGCGGGCCACATCGACCACGGCAAATCATCCCTGGTCAAACATCTCACTGGCATCGATCCCGATCGCCTCCCCGAAGAACGAGATCGGGGCCTCACCATTGATCTCGGGTTTGCTCCGATGAAGCTCACCAGCGGTGAGACGATCGGGATCATCGATGTTCCCGGCCACGAGCGCTTCATCAAGAACATGGTCGCCGGTGCCAGTGGTATCGATCTCGTGATCCTTGTGGTCGCTGCAGATGACTCGGTGATGCCCCAAACTCGCGAGCATCTCGACATCATGACTTTGCTCGGGGTCAGCCGGGGGCTCATCGCCGTCAACAAGATCGACCTGGTCGAAGGAGATCTCGTCGAACTGGTCAAGGAGGAAATCGCGGAAACAGTACGCGGCACCTTTCTCGAGGATGCTCCGATGATACCGGTCTCCGCACAGACGGGAGAGGGAATCGAGGATCTCCGGGAAGCGGTGGAGTCCCACATTCGCGGATTGCCCCCGCGAGATGAGGGTGGCGTCTTCAGGATGCCGATTCAGCGGGTGTTCTCCGCCAGGGGGCATGGGACTGTGATCACTGGAGTGCCGACGAGTGGCCATGTCGAACCTGGTGATCGTCTGGAAGTTCTCCCTCTCTCCAAATCGGGTCGAGTCAGAGGGCTGCAGGCGTACAAGGTCACCGTTGACAGGGCTCGTGCCGGACACTCGACCGCCATCAATCTCACTGACATCGATTACCGGGCAGTTCATCGTGGAATGGTCGCAGCGACTCCGGGGTATTTCCGCGCGACCACCATGGTCGAGGTGCGCCTCCGTGCTCTGGAGGGGATTCGTGCTCCCCTCTACAGTCAGATGCCGGTCCGCTTTCATTCCGGCACCTCCGAGGAGGTCGGAAAGTTGTACCTCCTCGATTGCAAGTCACTCGCTGCTGGTGACGAGGCCCTTGCTCAGGTTCGTCTCGCCTCCCCCGTGGTTGTCGCTCCTGGGGATCATTACGTGATCCGCCAGGAGTCGCCGATGATCACCCTTGGCGGCGGTGAGATCCTCGATCGTTCACGCTGGCGTCTGAAGACCGGCAAGGACCACGTGATCGATGCCCTCAGCCGAAAGGAAGCGGCGCTCGGGAGCCCCGAGGAATTCATCGCCTCGGTGGTGGTCGAGGATCCTTTCCAGAAGATATCCATCGAGGAGATCTGTCATCGCGCTGCTCTGGGAAAAGACGAGGTGAAGGATCATCTCGATCGTCTCGTCGAGAGGGGGGTGATCCGTGTCGGAGTGGGCGGGGAGTTCTTCAGCAGCGAAGGCCTGGAGCGGGGAGGAGAGCGGGTTCTCGACGCGCTAGACCAGGCGTTTCGAGCCGACCCCTACCGCGTCCATGTTCCGACACTCGAACTGCGGGAGCGGGTTCGCCTCGATGCCAGTTTCCTCGATGCGCTGCTTGGGCATCTCGAGGGGGAGGGGGCCGTTGAGGTTCTCCGAGGTGGCCGAGTGACCCTGAAGGAGAGAAAAGTCTCCCTTCCTCCCGATGAGCAGGCTCTCCTCGACCGCCTCGAGAAACACTACCGCAGTCAGCTCTTCTCACCGGATCGGCTCGAGAGTCTCGGCGATTCTCTTGGCGCCGACGCTTCTGCCTTGCAGAGGTTACAGTCGTTGCTGATCGACCAGGGAATTCTCGAGAGGATCACCCCGGATGTGATCCTGCACAGCCAATCGATCGGCGAAGCGGTGAGCCTGCTGGAGGATCTGTTCAGCCGCGAGGGAGCGTTCACTGCTGCCGAGGCGAAGGACGTCCTTCAGACGACCCGGAAATTCGCGATTCCCCTTCTCGAACATCTCGATCGATTGGGCAAGACGAGAAGGGTCGGTGATCGCAGGGAGATCATCAGGGAGAATACAGCGGGTAGCTGACCTCGTAGGTCAGTTGCCCTGGCCATCCTGCCAGTCGGAATCCAGGCCTACCCCACCCTCGGCCCCATCCGCCCCGAGGCTCCAGATCGTTAGCCGTGTCGGTGTCTGTTCCAGACGATAGGGCCGATCCCATGGGTCCTCAGGGGGTGAGTCGAGGTAACCGGTGCTCGCCAGATCCTGGGTGGCGAGGGGCCAGCGACCGCGATCGACGAAGTAGAGCTCTGCAGCGGCACGGATCGCGGCGAAATCACTCTTCAGCCGTATCCGTAACTCGTTGGAATCGCGCAAGGATCCGACAGAGTCGGGTCTCGGGGTGTGGGCGATCCGGATCTCGGGATCGAGGATCCTCATGCGGGCACCGAACCCACCGCCAGCGTTCACAACCTCGAGCAGGACGCGGTTCCAGCCCTCCGTCAGAGAGAGGGTGGAGATGTGTTGCACCGGGTCGATCCCATGCTGGCCGGTATCCTCGATCAGCATCGTATCGCCGAGGAAGAGACGGCAACCATCGTCGGTCCCGAGGGTAAAGGAAACCACACGAGCCTCGGGAGAGTTGAGCCACGTCTGCAGGATCGCCACCGATTTCTCGGCCTTCCCCCGTGCCCCCGGAAGCTTGTTGAGATCGATGAAGCCCTGGTCATCGCCCTGAATGGGCTGCCAGGAGACTTCTCCACCATCGATGGTCCACCGGCGCTGGAGGTCGGGGTTCTTCTCCGGCCCCTGTTCTGCGCGCAGTCCCTCGGCGCCTTCTCCGGGAAACCAACCGATGCCTTGCCATGACCGAATCCATTGTCCGGGAAGGTGGTCGATCACCTCGCCGGCGTGGGATCCCAGAATCCCGCTCCCTGAGCTGCGGATACGATCGAGGACAGCCTCCCCTCCGCCGACTGCGGCGATGGCTCGCAGTGCCGAGACTCTCTGGTAGTCATCGATTCCACCACGATCGATGAGATGATTGAGACTGCCGATGAGAGAATCGTCGCCGAGACGCTCGATGAGTCGACACGCCGAAATCCTGACCCTGCGATGGTCATCATTGATTCCCCACTGAGCGAGAGTCCGACCGATTTCACGGTCAGACCCCGCGGCCTGCAGGAGAACAGATCGCTGTAGAGGCTGGCGCATCTGCCATTCAGAGAAGAGGGACTGCGTGTCGGGAAAGCCACGGGCGAGGCGTGCTCGAGCGCCATCGAGAGGTGAGGTCCACTCCCCGTCGCCATCGACATCGAGCCAGATGGCGTTGGTGACCGCCAGTGGAAGGATTGGTCTGCCACCGTCTGGAACGATCGGCGCCAGCGAATCGTCTCCCTCGACCCGTACTGCGATCCAGCCGTCCTGATTGACGGGGATCTTCCGCTGAACGTCGATGCGCAACGGATCCCGGGTTTGAGGGATCGAGATCTCCTCGACGACATCGCCATCGACGACGACGAGAATACGATCACAGTCGATCCAGGAAGCGGCCTGGACTCGGACTCGAATGGGGACGGCATTGCCCTTGACGGTGACCAGTTCGCCGAGACCCTGGTTGCCAACCCTGAGATCGACGAATGGACCGCTGGTGGTGAAGAGTTGTCCCTTTCGAATCGCCTCAGCCACATCCTTCACCGCGACTTCTTTCGGGTCATCGGTTGGAGAAACAATGAAGTTCCTCGGGTAACCGGCGAGGTTCTTGCTCACGGTGTGACTGTCAGAATTGCCGACTGCAGCGACCTTTATTCCCCTGTTGAGCAGGTTGTGCCAGTCCATCAGAACTGAATGGCCACTCTTGCCGGTGTTTCGATCGTCGATTCCTACCTCGTAGTAACCCCAGCCGGCGTTCGAGTTGAATATCTCGATGCTGTCGAATTGGTTGCTCCAGCGGGCTTCCAGCGAGGACCCGGTGATCGGGTCGAGCCCTCCCTGGGCGAAATAGTCGATCCCTTTCCAACGGGGGTGATTGACCTGAATCACCGGCACCACACCCTCCCCGGAGTCGTGTTCACGGATCGATTTGAAGAGGGTCGGGCCATGGAAAGAGCCAGTGTCGAAAGGTTTCGACCAGGGTCGAAGAGGAAAGGCATTGAAGTGGCCGAGGGGGACCGAGACTTCATCTCCGACGATGCTCGAGATGACGCCATCGGCGCCGAGTTGAGAGATCGTCGGACTGTAGTCGGTGCGATGGTTGTGATCGGTGGCCACGGCAACCTCGAGCCCTTCGCTGGCGACGCTGATGATCCGTTCCTTCATGTTGCTGTCGCCGTGTCCGGAATAGGTCAGGGTGTGCAGGTGGAAGTCGGCGCTGACCCAGCCCCGGGTATCGACCTCGTGGACGAGGCGGGGAGCCCAGGTGAAGACCTTGTCCTCTTCAATCGTGACGTCGACCCGGGCGACCGACCACTCGAGACCCCGGCTTGCCCAGATGGTCCATTCACCGATGGGAAGAGTGACCCGCCCGGTGCCCGAGAGAGTGTGGATGAACCCGGGCCGGAGAGCGAGATCATCGACGAGAGCCTTCCTGTTGGCGAAAGCCGGGGGTTTTCCTGAACTTGAGAGGACGCTCAGGCGAGCGGCCGTCGCCTCCCCGCTCGGGGCCTCGATCCTGAACTCCAGAATGCCCTTGGGTCCATCTCCTCCGACGATATCTGCCGTCTGGAGCGGGTCCCCCGGGGTTGCCGGGAAAAGAAGTGTGACCAGGGTCAAAATGGCAATGGACATGGTGGCCTTTCTCCTTGAAGGGGGGCGGTAATCAGGGCGCCTCCATACGGTAGATGTGAAGAGACGGATGCTCGAAGAGCGCGCTCGCTGGGAGCTGGGGATCGATCGGTCCTGCCAGGACCCGTTCGAGGAGTTCCTGTTTCTGTGCCTGGGGAACGAGGAGTTGGATGTGCGCTGCGCTGATGATCTGGTCGACACCGATGGTCAGCGCTCGAACCTCCTCGGGGTATGGTTTGGAGAAATTGGCCCGAATTGTTTCTCGAGCCAGGTGGACCAGCCGATAGCCGCTGCCGAAACTCTCAGCAGGTTCGTTGAAGGCGATGTGACCGTTACCGCCCAGTCCGAGCACAACCACTTTCAGCGGCCCCTCGCGCTGGCACAACCGATCGAGACGAAGTGCTTCCGCCCCGGGATCTCTACTCGGATCGATCGACAGTCGGTTTTCAGGGGGAACCTCGATGGGGTCGAAGATCTTTTGCCGCAACTCCTCGCTGAAGAGGGGAACTCCCGCCGGTGCGTCGAGGTACTCATCGAGTTGCAGGTACTTGAGCTGTGACCACAGGCGTGCCATGTCGCCATCTTCACGGATTCGCTTGTAGAGAATCTCGGGGGATCTGCCGGTGGGGATCGCCACAAGGTCCCCCCCCACTGCGAAGGAGGCGAAGTCCGCGAGGAGTTTGCCGGCAAGTCTCACGGGATCTGGATCGCTGGTCACAACGGCAGCCAAAATTCAAACCTCTTCCGACAGATCTGGGCTCTGTCCACCTCCTGACGGACCTGGGAAGGGTACGGGATCGGTTGTCCTCGGGAAAGGCCGGGGCTGATTCCCGGTCGGCTGCCGTACCGCGACCCCTCCCGATCGACTAGAATCTGCCCAGTCGAGGGTTCCTCATCGCTAAGAGGTCATCGGGTTGGGTCAGAACCGAGAGGGCGAGAATGCGCATCTTCGATCACATACTCGATACCATCGGGAAGACACCCCTCGTGCGTTTTCGACAGATCGTGGGCGACTGCCAGGGGATCATCGCCGGCAAGATCGAAGCATTCAACCCCGGCGGCAGCACCAAGGACCGAATTGCTGTCCACATGATCGATGCTGCCGAGAAGGAAGGACTTCTCCTTCCCGGCGGGACCATCATCGAGTGCACTTCAGGCAACACCGGGATGGGGCTGGCGCTGGTGGCATCGGTTCGAGGGTATCAGGCGATATTCACCATGCCTGACAAGGTTACCGAGGAGAAGTCGAAATTGCTCAAGGCCTTCGGTGCCGAGGTGATCACCTGTCCCACTGAAGTCGAACCCGATGATCCCAGGAGTTACTACTCCGTTGCTCGGAAATTGACCGAGGAGATCGAGAACTCCTTCAGCCCGAACCAGTATTTCAACTCGATGAATCCCGATGCTCACTACAGAACCACAGGTCCAGAGATCTGGGAGGACACCGATGGAAAATTGACCCACTTTGTCGCAGGAATGGGGACCGGTGGCACCATCGGCGGGGTCGGTCGCTACCTGAAAGAGAAGAATCCTTCCATCCAGGTGATCGGCGCGGATCCGGTCGGTTCTCTCTATACCGAGTACTTCAGGACCGGGGTCCTGGGGAAAGCCCACAGCTACAAGGTCGAGGGGATCGGCGAAGACCTCCTCCCGGGGACGATGGACTTCACTGTCATCGACGAAGTGATTCAGGTGGGGGACCGGGAATCCTATTCGATGGCCCGACGCCTTGCCCGCAAGGAGGGGATTCTCAGCGGCAGTTCCGCCGGGACCGCGGTCTGTGCCGCGCTGGAGGTTGCGAATCGACTTGGCCCCGATGATTTGCTGGTGGTACTCATTCCCGATACCGGCGAGCGCTACCTGAGCAAGGTCTACGATGAGGACTGGTTGCGACGGAACCAGTTGATCGAATCCAATCTCAATCTCACCGCTGGAGAAATTCTATTGCGCGGAAAGAAACGGCGAAAAACGCTTCTATTCCTGTCCCCCGATCAGAAGATTCAGGAGGCAGCGGAGTTGATGCGAAGAGAGGATATTTCCCAGCTCCCCATTCTTCGCGATGGGGAGCCGGTGGGTAGCCTTCGGGAAGCACAGGTCATCGAGTGCTTGCTCAGGGGAGAAGAGGGGGTGAACCAGCCGGTCTCGAACATCATGGAGAGGCCCTTCCCGATCGTCGACGAGGGAGTTACCGCAGATGACATTCTCGAGCGTCTGTCCATTTCATCTCCAGCAGTACTTGTGAAAACCAACCGGGGGAGCCTCGAGATCCTGACGAATTGGGATTTGATTCACTCCGTGAGAAGAAAGAGGTAGGAGAGTGCGTTTCTCTACCCGTGCCATTCACGATGGTCAGCCTGCGGATCCTACGACCGGGTCCATCATGACCCCGATCTACCAGACCTCGACTTACGTGCAACAGGCCCCTGGAGTCCACAAGGGTTTCGAGTACGCGCGAACCGACAATCCGACGCGCAACGCCCTGGAAGCGAATCTCGCTTCCCTCGAGGAGGCGCGCCACGGGATATGCTTCGGAAGCGGGCTCGCCGCCACCGATGCGGTTCTGAAACTGTTTTCCTCTGGAGACCATATCGTTGCCGGCAACGATCTCTACGGTGGGACCTTCAGGCTCTTCACCGAGGTCTTTGGTAGGTTCGGCCTGGAGTTCTCTTTTGTCGACGCGTGCGTGCCTCAATTGGTTCGAGATGCCATCCGACCCGAGACGAAGTTGATCTGGCTTGAAACGCCGACCAATCCCCTGCTGAAGATCTGTGACATCGCCCAGATTGCTGAGATCTGTAATGATCGGTCCATCCTCCTGGCAGTCGACAACACTTTTTCGACGCCGTACCTCCAACGCCCGATTTCTCTGGGAGCGAACCTGGTTGTTCATTCGACGACGAAGTACCTGGGCGGGCACTCCGATGTCATCGGCGGCGCAGTGATCACCAGTTCCGATGAGATCGCCGAGAAGATCAAGTATCTCCAGAACGCCGTCGGAGCTGTGCCCGGCCCGATGGACTGTTTCCTGACGATGCGTGGGACCAAGACGCTCGCAGTTCGCCTCGACCGGCATTGTGAGAATGCTGCACGGATCGCAGGTTTCCTCTACGACCACCCCGCTGTCGCTCGAGTCTATTACCCGGGGCTTCCTGACCATCCAGGACATGAGTTGGCTGCGAAACAGATGTCCCAGTTCGGCGGCATGGTGTCATTCGTGCTCCATGGCGAGTCGGAGGAGGAGGCAAAGGAACTGGTTACACGAACCCGGGTCTTCCGTCTTGCTGAGAGCCTCGGAGGGGTGGAGAGTCTCATCGAGCATGCGGTCTCGATGACCCACGGGTCGATCCCTCCGGAGGAGAGAAGAAAAAGCGGTCTCTCCGATGGGTTGATACGCCTGTCGATCGGGATCGAGGACATCGAGGACCTTCTCGAGGACATCGGTGCCGCCCTGGAGACAACGTCTCAATAGAACAGGGCTCCACCTCCAAGTGCCGGCTTCTTTGCCGCTGACTCAAATGAGTGAGGAAATTGGCCGTGGGAAAAAAAGGGCCCAGGGACGGCTGAACGGCCGGACAGACCAACCCCCGGGCCCCGTCAAACGTTCTGCGAACCAGTCTCCTTCTCCGCCAGCGGTCGATCAGCAGGCGGGGGGACCTGGCCTCCAGTTCAACTCCGTAGAACCAAGTCCTCCTTCTGATCTCGCCCGGGAACTCTTTGTTTTTCCGCTGGCGCTTCGGTTTGACTCGCTGGGGGCAGCGTTTCTCGGATGATGCGAGGTATCAGGCGCTGTGGAGGTCTCCGGATCGTCGCAGGAGGCGGTAATATCGGTGCGAACACTCCGGCGAGCATCCGTGATCCGGTACTCCGCGACGATGGGGTTGCCGCCGGAGCAGAAGGGTCTTGGGCGGGAAGTGACGCTCAGGCGGTCACCTTCCAGGTCGAGTTCGCTTCCGAAGGAGTAAAGAGCGGCGGGCAACGAGGAAGTTTTCTTCTCGATGAGCATCCAGTCGCCCGCTTCACACTCGAAGACGTAGACCTCACCAGAATTACCGCAATGGTCCCCTGCAGAAGGTGCTGAAACCGCGAGCCTGTCGCCATCTGCAGCGAGGGTCGATCCGAACCAGAGGCAAGTCCTGGCCACATCGGGAAGAAGAAGCGCTTCTTCCCGCCAGGAGCGGTCGATGAAACTGAAGACGTGGACCGAACCGCTGTCCTGTGCGCCCAGATCCTGGAGAGGCGCTCCGACGAAGAGTCGACCGTTACTGGTGGCGATCGAATGCCCGAAGAGATCGAATGGCCCGCCGTAATCGCCGGTGATCCTCTGGGGAGGAAGATCTACCCAGGGGGAAGCGGGCTGTGGCTTGGCGAAGACACAGCCCGAGTAGGGCCCCAGAAAATCCGCCGAGTGGTCTGGGAAGAACGCCCAGTCGGCGGTGTGGGTGATGCAGGAGTCGAACTTGTTGTGGTTCATCAGTTCACCTTCTCACTACCGGGCAAGAATCTGTTCGCTGGCTCCAATTGCCAGGGGCAACCCCAATCGGCTTGCGCCCGAATCGGGCTCTTTCCTGAGATCCAGAAGTTTGAGTTCGTCAAAAATGGGAAAGAGTCCTCCTATCTTGATGAAGCGATCTCCAGCGGAAGTATGTGACATGTATTATTGTTTTTTTTTCTCCTTGTTCAGAATGGCAGGTGCGGGCGTCTGATGATTAACTGCCTGGGGAGATCCTTGGGTTCGGCTTGCTGGATCGGAAGCGGCACTCTCGATCGGTTGGTACTACCGTCCTTCTGGCATCCAGAGGATGGGCCTGGTTGATCGAAAATGTGCAAGGGTGCTGTTCACCGAAGGAGGGAACGTTGAAGGGGAATCTGGCAGGTGATGGCAAAGAGCCCGATCTCGTTTCCCGAGCCAGGGCTGGATCCGCACTCGTCAGGTCTGAACTGATCCTTCAGCACTTGCCGGAGTTGACTCGTTTTGTCCTGACCCGGATGGGCCATCGGCTCAAGCGACATACCGAGGTCGATGACGTCTGCCAGAATATCTTCATCCGGGCTTTCCGAGGCTTGCACGCCGTCTCTCCGGAGGCGGAGAGCGGAGATTTCCGGGCATTCCTTTTCCAGCATGCCAGGTGGGAACTGGCAGATATGGGCCGAAAATCGGCCTCGTTCGAAGGCGAGTCGAATATCCCCGGTGGTTCTCTGTCGCTGGTGGAGGAAACGGCCGAGGGGAAACCCGGGGAGGTTCTCGAGTTCGAGGAGTTGGAGCCCCTCTACCGACTGATCGAGAAACTCCCGGTGAAACTCGGTTCCGTCGTAATGCTGAGGCTCGATGGCCTCAGTCACTACGAGATCGGGCGGGACCTCGGAGAGAATGAAGCGACGATCCGCAAGCGGTACAGCCGGGCGGTCGAGGCGTTGAAGCAACTTCTTCCGAAATCAGCTGAACATCGGAGTGCTGAATCAGGACTCGAGACCGTCGAAGAGGGTGAGCCCCAGGGCTCCGAAGAACAGGATGGGTAACCAGCCGGCGAGCATCGGCGGCAACTGCCCTTTCGTCCCGAGATCAGCACAGATGTACGTCGTGATCAGATAGAGGCTCGAGACTCCGATGGCGAGGACGATTCCGACGACGATCGACCTATTCTCGGTGCGCAGAAGAAACGGGAGCCCGAGGAGAAGCAAGATCAGATTTGCCAGCGGGAAAGCGAACCGCTGATGGAGTTTCACTTCCAGGTGTTTGAGATGTGAGCGCCTCTTGTACTGGTCGCGGAGTTCGCTGAAGGATAGATAGGGGATCTCCCGGTCGCTCGATTCGAGATCGATGGGGCGCATGTCGGTGGCCAGACGCATTTCGTGGAATCGTTGCAGGTAGACGCTCTCACCCTCGGAGTCGGGGTTCGGGATCTGGGCTCCGCTCTCGTCCCAGCGCTGGATAGTTCCATCTCTGAGAAGCCAGAAGGGGTCGCCTCCGACAGGTTCTTGCCACAGAATTTCCATTGCCCCTATCCGTTCCTTGGCGCTCGAGTTGCTCGAGTGCCGCGAGACGATGACAACGTCCTCGCCTCGCCTCTCGTGGGGAAGGTATCTGTCCACCTCGATCATCGAGTCGAGAGTGTCGACGATCATGTCGGGCTGAATTGCTGTTTTCGACCGTCCATATGCCTTGGCGATCCTGATCTCGTCACGGAGAGAAGGTACGACCAACTCCTGAACCACCACCATCGCAATGGCGGCGACAAGTCCCATCAGGAAATAGGAGCCGAGAATTCTGCCGAAGGAGAGCCCCGACACCCGCAGGGGGGTGAGTTCGTTCCCCTTGTTGAGACTGGAAACGGAGAACATTGCCGCCAGCAGGGTCAGAACAGGACCGATGTACTGGCTGAAGTAGACGGGAAGAAGTGCGGCGAAATAGCGAAGCGCCACCAACGGAAGCGGATCTTCTTCCTTGAGGAACTGCTCGATCCGGGTGACGCCATCGATGACGATGAAGAGCCCGAACACCGAGAAGGTGCATACTACCCAGGCAAAGATGAAATTCCGGATGAGATAGCGATCGAAGGTGCGGAATGGGAGCAGACTGAGTGCCCGGCTGAGCCAGTTGCGGATCATTTTCGATTAACCTTGATCATCAGAATCATCGCCAGGGTTGCGAGGACGTAATTCCCTGACATCACCGTGATGGGAGCGGGGAGGCCAAGAGAACGCGTGAGTTCCATCCCACCAAACGTCATCGGGTAAAAGACTCCGATTACGAGCATCATGCCCGCAAAGAAGGGGACCAGTTTCTGTGAGGTTCGCAGCAGGAGGACGAGAGGGAATCCGACCAGAGCAAAGGTGAAAATCGAAGTCGACAGGGCAAGTCTCCGCCAGATTTCTGCGTCGGCCATCCTCGCTCTTCGCAGGTTTGCCGCAGCATCGAGTTCTGCACGTTTTCTCGCCTCGTCGTTTTCTGCCAGGCGGGCCTCCTCCAGGAGGCGCTCTTTCCTGGCCAGGTAATTTGCCCTCTTCTCTCTCAGTTGATCAGTCGGAAGATCCTTGTCCCTGCGAGAGTTCTCATTGATGGGGAAATCGACGGTGAAGGAATCGAATCGAATCGAATCGATGCGATAGTTCACAGATCGGCCATCGGACTCGATGTCTACCGGGAATTTCACGTCGACATTTTGCAGCGTGAGGTGGATTACCTCTGCACGGTCGTCGACGGAGAGACCGGCTGTCTGGGCGAGAATCACTGTCCTTGGAACATCCAGCCTGACACCGGGGCGGGCGAGGGGAGTCGTCCCCTGAGTTTCTGCACTCCAGGAGAAGATGCCCAGAGGAAGTCTTTTCTTGATGCAAACTCCATGGAGGCGGGAACCGCCGCGGATCTCATCCCAGTAGACGAGGCCACCTTGCTGGTCGAGGGCGAGCTGTCCCTTTCGGCCGTCGCCGAGGTGCTCCAACTGCTTCACAAGGAATCGGCCGATGTTCTGTTGACGGTGCTGAAGGTCGGGGAGCATCTTGTCCTGGGTGAACACCATGAAGAGCCCCAGAGGAATTGTCATAAGCAGCAACGGTCTGAGTAACACGCTGGGTGCGATCCCACTCGCAGTCGCTGCAAAGAACTCACCATCAGAAACGAATCGACCGTAGCCAAGGG
>DQQH01000134.1 GCA_015664425.1 Planctomycetota bacterium | reverse complement strand
GAGACAAGCCTCATGTCAACGTTGGAACCATCGGTCACGTCGACCACGGCAAAACCACGCTGACCGCAGCGATTACCATGGTCCTCGCCAAGACCGGCGGCGCCAAGGTGCGTTCGTTCGATAGCATCGACAACGCGCCCGAGGAGCGAGAGCGTGGGATCACCATCGCGACAGCCCACGTCGAGTACTCGACCGAAAAGCGCCACTACGCTCACGTCGACTGTCCGGGTCACGCCGACTACGTGAAGAACATGATCACTGGGGCCGCCCAGATGGACGGTGCCATCCTCGTCGTGTCCGCTGCTGATGGCCCGATGCCCCAGACCCGCGAGCACATCCTCCTGGCGCGTCAGGTCGGAGTGCCGAAGATCGTGGTTTTCCTCAACAAGGTCGACATGGTCGACGACCCGGAACTCCTCGAGCTGGTCGAGTTGGAGGTCCGCGAACTCCTCAGCCTGTACGACTTCCCCGGCGATGACCTTCCGATCATCCAGGGAAGCGCCCTCAAGGCAGGGGAGAACCCCGATGACGAGGAAGCCACCAAGTGCATCTACGAGCTGTTGGAGGCGGTCGACTCCTACATCGAAGAGCCAGAGCGCGACCTCGACAAGGCGTTCTTGATGCCGGTCGAGGATGTCTTCTCGATCGAGGGCCGTGGAACGGTGGTCACCGGCCGCGTCGAGACTGGCAGGATCAAGACAGGCGAAGAGATCGAGATTGTCGGAATCACCGACACCCGCAAGACCACCTGTACAGGCGTCGAGATGTTCCAGAAGACTCTCGACGAGGGAATCGCTGGAGACAACTGCGGCTGCTTGCTGCGTGGCATCAAGAAGGATGAGGTCAGGCGTGGGATGGTTCTGGCTCAGCCCGGCACCATCACTCCTCACACCGAGTTCGAGGCCGAGGTCTACGTGCTGTCGAAGGAAGAGGGTGGTCGTCACTCACCATTCTTCAACGGTTACCGGCCGCAGTTTTACTTCCGCACGACTGACGTCACAGGTAACACCGATGTCCTCGATGCCGACATGTGCATGCCGGGTGACAATGCGAAGATCAAGGTGACCTTGATCTCTCCGATAGCCATGAGCGAACAGTTGCGCTTTGCAATCCGAGAAGGTGGTCGTACCGTCGGCTCGGGTGTTGTCAGCAAGGTTCTCGAGTAGTTCGAACAGAAAAGAATCGGACGGCGCGAGGGTCGAAATGCCCCCGCGCCGTTCAACTCTTTCGAGTTGTGTTCCCGAAAGGGGAACTGCAGGTAGCCACGACAGGGCAGTAGCTCCAATTGGTAGAGCGACGGATTCCAAATCCGTTGGTTGGGGGTTCGAGTCCCTCCTGCCCTGCCAACAACAGAGAAAAGGCCCGCAACGGATCGGTTCCACGGGGGGGCAGGAGGCAGTCCGGGGTTCAGGGCACCCTGGAATGTTGACCGGGCGTGGTGGTTGGCCCGAAGGGTTGTTCAAAGGGCGGTGCTGGCAGATGGCCGGTGCCCGAGGTGAACCGGGAGTTGCCCCACTGGG
>DQQH01000136.1 GCA_015664425.1 Planctomycetota bacterium | reverse complement strand
CCTGCAGGAGATTCCTGCAAAGTACAGAACCCGACTCGCTGATCGCAAGAGCTCGATTCCCGCGGCTGTCCGTCAGTAGGCGGGTGTTTCCCACCTTTCCATCGTTTACCCTTGTGACTCTCTGATTGTATCGCGATCCCGGAACAGGAGTTGTCCATGGCGATCCATTCGAACGCTTTCGTCGATGAAGGTGTTGTCATCGACCCGAGCAATGACATCGCCGCCGGTGTTGTCATCGAGAAGGGGGTCACGATAGGCCAGGACAACGTCATCGCAGCCAACGCTTTCATCGGCGAGGGCACCAGCATCGGCGATGGGAACGAGATCCAGGTCGGGGCGGTGATCGGCAGCCCTCCTCAGGATCTCACCTACGGCGGAGAGCCGACCTTCGTTCGCATCGGCAATGGCAACAACTTCAGGGAGTACGTCACCATTCATCGGGCTTCCCGGCCTGGAGGCGAAACCGTTGTCGGTGACAATTGCATGATCATGGTTGGAAGCCATGTCGCTCACGACTGCGAGATCGGGAACGATGTGACGATGGCCAATGGCTGCCATCTCGGGGGCCACGTCAGTGTCGGTTCGGGTGCCTTCCTCTCCGGGGGGACCTTCGTCCATCAGTTCTGCCGGATCGGCCGCCTGGTGATGTTCGGAGCCCTGGGAATGGCGGTGAAGGACCTGCCACCCTTCATGATGTGTGTCGGCAACAGAGCACGGGTTCACGGGGTGAATATCGTCGGCCTCAGGAGAGCGGGGTTCGATCCGATGCTCCGTCGGGAGATCCAGGATGCCTACCGGGTGCTCTATCGAGGCGGACTGACGATGAGCGAAGCGATCGAGATGCTCGGCCTGTCGACAGTGCCGGAGGTTCTCGAGCTGGTCCGGTTCCTACAGGAGTCAGCACGAGGGGTTGCTTCGGGGGCCTCCGATGGCCGCGCCCTCGACAGGGTTTCGAGTGACTGAGAGACCCAGTCGATGTCGGTCTGAGCTGACGCCGCTTCCTGGGAATTCACCCTCCATTTCCATCCACCCCAGGGGCTTCTCAACCCATCGAGGGGGGAAAGATTCGCCAATTGATTGCTAGCATCGACGTTGAGAAACGGTCTGATGGAGGGGCCTCCCCGGCGCTCGGGGAGAGGGAGGTGTATTCGATGATCCCATGCTCTGTCCGGCTCCTCGGCGGGGTGATGATCGCCCTGCTCCTCCTGGCGACTCCAGTGGAGTCAACGGACATCCCCTTCCTTCGGGGTGACGCCAACGTCGATGGCAGGGTCGATATCGCCGATGGTATCTGGCTCCTCAATCACCTCTATCTCGGTGGCCCGGGAGGCTCCTGTCTGGCTGCTGGAGATGCCAACGGCGATGGGGTGGCGGACCTCTCCGACGCGGCGCTCCTGATCGCCTACCGACTCCTCGATGGAGGGCCCCCCGCCTATCCCTTCCCCTACTGCGACCTCTCCGAGGTGGCAGGCACATGCGCCCAGTACGACGTCTGCCCCGCGGTTCCCGAGGTCACCGTCACCCGTGATGACAGGGGAGTCTGGTTTATCGAGGGGGGAACCCTCTACCAGCTCTACGAGGCGTTCGGTCACGCCGTCGCCACCGACCGCCTGTGGCAAGCAGAAATCTTCCGCAGACTCGGTCGCGGTTCCCTCTCGGAGATCTACGGATTCGACCAGCTCGAGACTGACCTGGCGGTCAGGCTGCTGGGATATTCCCAGGATGAGTTGCAGGAGGCATTCGACAATCTGTCCGAGGAGAGCCGGATTCTCTCGCAGGGATACGTCGATGGTTTCAACCGGCGTATCGGTGAGGTCGAGGCAGACTTGTCGCTGCTCCCCTACGAGTTCCAGGAACTGGGGTTTTTCCCCGCTCCATGGAGCGTCAACGACGTGATGGGATTGCAGGTGACACTCCTTCGAAATTTCGACGCCGAGGCGCTGGCGACTTTTCAACTCGACAACGCGGTGCTTCTCGAAGAACTGGTCGACAGCCATCCCCGTGATGGATTGCAAATGTTCGACGATCTGCGCTGGATCAACGACCCCAGCGCTCCGACGATGATTCCCGCTTCGGAAATCCCCGTGACGATGCTGCCCGCCGGGAATGTCCCGACTCCGGTGCCGGTTGCCGGACAGTACAAGATCCCGAACCTGAGAGCGGTCCGCGACGGTATCGCCCGGCTCCTCGAGGGATCGGTCGAGGCGCTCGAAACCATCAATGGTCGCATCACCATGGGAAGTTATGCCTGGGTTGTCTCGGGGGATCGAACCGAGTCTGGCAATCCCATCCTCTATTCGGGGCCCCAGATGGGATTCATGACTCCGAGCATCATCGTCGAGGGATCCCTCAGAGGGGCCGGAATCGAGGTTTCCGGGATGGCCCTCGCCGGGCTCCCGGGGATCATCATCGGCCGCACCCCGAGGCATGCATGGTCGATGCAGGTGGGTCATGCCCACACCACCGACATCTTCCTCGATGATCCCGCCGATGCCTTCCTCCATCACATCGAGACCGTGGTCGTTAAGGACGGTCCAACCTTCGATCTGCCTGTCTACCGTACAGAGCACGGTTCAGTCCTCGGTCCCTTGCCCTTCAATCCGGAAACATCCGAGGGCCCCGCCATCGTCTGGCGCTACAGCCAGTGGGGGCACGAGTTGAAGACGGTCGAGGGAAATCTGGGCTTCGTCAAGGCTCGCAACATCGATGAGTTCGCTACCGCTATCGAAAATTTCGCGGTGACCCAGCACATCTGCTATGCCGATCGCCTGGGCAACATCGCTTACTGGCTCACCGGTTTCGATCCCGTCCGTGCTCCGGGAGCCGATCCGAGATTGCCTCAACTCGGCGATGGGACGATGGACTGGCCAGAGCCGATCACGCTCAAGCCGCGCAACACCGCTCGCAATCCCGAGCAGGGATTCTTCGCCGGCTGGAACAACAAGGCGAGCCCTCTCTCCGACAACTCCGTCAATCCCGGGTACAATTTCGGTCGCTTCCATCGCTGTCACAAGATGCAGGATTACCTCTCCGATGCCGGCATCGTCTCTTTCGAGGAGGTTCGAGATCTGGCGATCCGCGTCGGTGCCTCTGACTGCTGCTCTCTCGGCGGCAACGGTGGCAACCGCTGGAAGTTCATCGAGGAGTACTTCTCCTCTGCGGTGCTCTCGGAACCCACTTCCGAGCGGCTCGAGGCGCTCTCGTTGCTGGAAAACTGGGATGGTCAGTTCGTCGCCGGCGGCGAGTCGCAATGGGTGGATGGACCATTCGCGGCCGATGCCTGGTTGCTCCAGGAGCGCTGGATCACCCGCATGCTCGAACTGGTTTTCGAGGATGAACTCGATACGGAGTCGATGTCGTGGGGGAACCAGAATCGAAACCTGCTCTTCAACGTCCTGATCCGTGCCTTCGAGGGGGACAGTTCGCCGATGCCCAACCATATCGACTGGTTCAGGAACCTCGGTACGGGATCGAAACCGGAGAATCCCCAGGAACTGGTGCTACTCGCTCTCGATCTTGCCCTCGCGGATCTTGGCGATCGCCCCTGGAACCAGGAGCGCGAGACGATCGACTTCAATCACGAGTTCCTCGGACAGGTGTGGTCGACACCCTTCCTCAACCGTTCCACCTACGCCCAGGTGATCGAAATCGATGGCCAGGGACCGCTTCGAATCGAGTCGATGATTCCTCTCGGGGAGTCAGGAGCGATCTATTCCGGCGCCAGGGGTGAACCGGTCTTCGATGAACACTTCTTCAGTTTTACCGACATCTTTGACAGTTTTGCTCCGCGCCCCTTCCCGACCTTCGACGACTAGCCTTGCCCGCTGCTCCCTCTCATCTCGCTCCACCGTTGCCATCAGGTTTCGAGGCGGAAATGGATCGCCTTTCTTCGGGTGAGGTGCAGGTACCCGTAGTGGGAGAGGGTCGATCCCTTGCCACTGTCTCCGTGGCCGGTCCAGGGAAGGGCAGGGTCGAGAAAGTCGCATCGATTCTGGAAGATGGTGCCGGCATCGATCTGCCGGGCAAATCTCTCCGCTCGCTCGCGGTCCCCTGTCCACACCGATGCCGTCAGGCCGAATCGGGTTTCCTTCATCAGAGCGAGAGCCTCCTCGTCGCT
>DQQH01000076.1 GCA_015664425.1 Planctomycetota bacterium | reverse complement strand
CGGTGAAGAAGAGGTCCCTGACGATCACCCGGGTGCCATGAGGGAGAGGAAGCGGCGCCGCCGCTTCGACACGCCCCTCAGAGGCGATCACCCTGCTGGCGACATCCTGGAGGGGGGGGCGTGAGCAGAGTTCGACCTCGGCAACGCTGGCGATGCTGGCGAGGGCTTCGCCGCGGAAGCCGAGGGAGACGACCCTCTGAAGACCATCATCTTCCGTCAATTTCGATGTGGCATGGCTCGCCAGAGCGAGTTCGAGATCCTCTTCGGCGATCCCCAGCCCATCATCGGTGACCTGGATTCGCTGCTTGCCGCCGGACTCCAGAACGATCTCGATTCGAGTTGCCCCGGCATCGATGGAGTTCTCCACCAGTTCCTTGACCACCGAAGCAGGGCGCTCGATCACCTCGCCAGCGGCAATCTGGCTGACCAGCAAGGGGGGGAGCTTGCGAATACGTCCGCCGATCGAATGTACCATTGTCTTCCCTTGTTCTCGATCTACTTGCTGATGGACCGGAATGCTCCCTCGACGGTGTTCTCGAGAAGCATCGCAACAGTCATCGGTCCGACCCCACCTGGCACCGGCGTGATGAACCCGGCGCGCTCGAAGGCCTTCTCGTACTCGACGTCACCACAGAGAGAACCGTCATGGCGGCGGTTTATACCGACATCGATCACCACCGAACCGTCTCGAATCCAGTCTCCCCGGACGAACTCGGGCCTGCCCACCGCAGCAACCAGGATATCCGCACGGCCGACATGGGCATCGAGATCACGAGTGCGCGAGTGGCAGATCGTCACCGTCGCATTCTGCGAGAGGAGCAGCTGTGCCATCGGTTTGCCGACGATGTTCGAGCGACCGACGACGACAGCATCGGCACCGGAGATGTCCCTGCCGGTGCTCTCTATCAGCCGCATGCAACCGCGGGGAGTGCAGGGGACAAAGCTCGGCTGTCCAACCGCCAGCATGCCGGCACTCACCGGATGAAAGCCGTCGGCATCCTTGTCGGGACGGATTCGCGCGAGCATCGCTTTGGAATCGAGATGTCCGGGCAGCGGCAACTGCAGGAGAATCCCGTGAACCAGCGGATCCTCGTTCAGACGGTCGATCAACTTCTCGACAACCTGCTGCGACGAGTCAGCTGGGAGTGTGTGGTGAAAGGAGGCCATTCCGGCGCGCTCACACGCCCGTTCCTTGTTGCGAACGTAGACCGCAGAAGCGGGGTCCTCGCCGACGAGGATCACTCCCAACCCCGGGGGATTTCCCACCTGTTCGGTGAACTCGCTGACTCGACTCTTCAGTGCCCGTCGACACTCCTTGGCGATCTGCTTGCCATCGATGACCTCTGCCAACTCATCCATCCCCTCGGGGGCCTGCCCCACTTCAACTCGTACTGGAGGAATCTCCGCGACTCCACCGGCCACTGGCGCCTCCGGTCTTTTCTTCCAGACGAACGGAACCAATCTCCATTTCCCTGTCGACCGACTTGCACATGTCGTAGATCGTCAGAAGGGTGACGGTCACCGCGGTGAGTGCTTCCATCTCGACGCCGGTGCGCGCATGGGTGCTCACCGTTGCCTTGACACCGATTCCGCACACCCCGGAGTCTTCAATCTCCTCGAAATCAACTTCGATCTGGTCGACGGGCAGGGGATGACAAAGAGGGACCAGCCGTGGGGTCTCCTTGGCACCCTGGATTCCCGCGATGCGGGCAACGGCCAGGACGTCCCCCTTCTCGAACCCTCCCGCTCGGATCTTTTCGAGGGTGCCTGCTCCCATCCTGATCACTCCGCTGGCGACGGCGCGACGGGCGCTGACATCCTTGCCCCCGACATCCACCATTCGGGCCTTTCCCTGGTCATCGAGGTGGCTGAAGGTCGGCTCGATCTGTTCGTTCATCATCCGCTCCAGACCTAGATGTCCCGGTCGACGACGAAGCGCGCCAGGTCCTCGAGTGCATTTCGTGATGAACTCCCGGGTAACCCCGCCAGGGCTGCCAGAGCTCGATCGATGTGGTCGCCGGAGATGATGCGAACCTCGTCGAGGATCCGCTCCTCCTCGAGCATCTCGACCACCCGGCCGTGAACTCCCACACTTCTCCCATCCTCGAGTAGAGCACGCAACTCGGCGGCGCGGGGACCCTCCAGCCGATCGCGCAGAAGGATCAGGGGAAGGGTCATCTTGCCCTTCTCCAGATCGGTACCGAGAGACTTGCCGACCCGGTCCTCATCACCGACCAGGTCGAGAACATCGTCGGCGATCTGGAATGCCAGACCCAGCTGGTCGCCGAAGATCTCGAGGGTCTCGGCCTCCTCGGCGGAAGCTCCGCTGAGCTGGGCACCGAGACGACAGGCGAGCCCGTAGAGGATCGCCGTCTTGCAGTAGATGATCCGGTAGTACGTCTCCTGGGTGAGATCGATGTCACCGGCACTCCCCACCTGGATCAGTTCCCCCTCGCAGATGTTGTGAGTGGTATCGGCGAGAAGCTTCGAAACCCCTTCGACTTCCGTCGAGATGCTGAAGCCGCGAGAGTAGATGAAGTCGCCGAGGAGAATCGATGCACGTTCTCCATAGCGCTCGTTCACCGTCTCCACCCTGCGGCGCATGCGCGAGTCGTCGAGGAGATCATCGTGCACCAGGGTCGCGGTGTGGATCAGTTCGGTGACCGCTGCACACCGGATGTGATCCTTGTTGACCGGCCCGAAACACCTTGCTGCCAGGAAGAGACAGAGGGGGCGCACCTGTTTGCCACGAAAGCGTGCGATGTGGGTCAGGAGCTCGTGGACAAAGGTCTCGCTGGAAGAGAACTCATCTGCGAGGTAACTGTTGAGGCTCGCCATCTCCACGGATGCGCACTCGTAGATCTTCCCGAGTTTCGGGGCCATCTTCGCCGGGTCGACGGCGATCGGTTCGGAATCGAGGGTCAACGCACTTTCCTCCCGACCTCCGTCAGATCGTCGATCGGTGACAGGGGGAGGCTGAACGCCTTGCTGACCCCACGGTGAAAGACCTTGCCGCCGCAGAGGTTGAGCCCCTGCTGGTGACCGAGGCTGCGCCTGACGAAGCCGTGTAGGCCGTTCTGGGCGAGTTCGAGGAGATAGGGCTGGGTGGCGTTGGTCAGGGCGAAGGTCGAGGTCCTGGAGACCGCGCCGGGCATGTTCGCCACGCAGTAGTGGACGATCCCGTCGACGGTGTAAGTCGGCTCGTCGTGGGTCGTCGGGCGACTCGATTCCACGCATCCCCCCTGGTCGACCGCAACGTCGACGATCACCGATCCTGGAGCCATCTCGGCGAGATAGGAGCGAGGGACCAGAACCGGGGCACGATCGCCAGCGACCAGCACTGCCCCGATCACCAGATCGGCCCGTCTGATCGCCTTGCGGATGGAGAAGGGGTTGGAAAAGAGGGTGGTGACATTCGCTGGCATCACTTCGTCGAGATAGCGGAGGCGGTCGAGATCGATGTCGAAGATCCGCACCTGGGCACCGAGTCCGGCAGCGATCCTGGCGGCATTGGTCCCGACGACCCCTCCCCCGAGGACAACCACCTTGCCCGGTTCAACGCCGGGAACCCCCGAGACGAGGATCCCGCGACCCCCGTTCTGACATCCGAGGTACTGGCTTCCAACGAGGACCGACATCCGGCCTGCAACCTCGCTCATCGGCGTGAGCAGGGGAAGTTGGCCAACCCCGTTCTCGATCGTCTCGTATGCGACGCAAGCCGCTCCGCTGTCGAGCATCGCCTCGGTCAGTGAGCGACTTGCAGCGAAGTGGAAGTAGGTGAAGATCGTCTGGCCCGGGCGGATCAGAGGATACTCCGGCGGCAGGGGCTCCTTCACCTTGGCGACGATCTGGGCCTGCTCGAAGACCTCGGCGGAATTCTCGGCGATCTCCGCCCCCGCCTCGATGTACTCCTCATCGGAGATCCCGCTGCCCATTCCAGCTCCAGTCTCGACCAGCACCCGGTGTCCTTCCTGGACGAGCAGATAGGCACCGGAGGGCACTAGAGAGACTCTCTGTTCCTGTTCCTTGATCTCACGAGGCACGCCGACGATGCTCTTGGGCATGACAGCCGTCCGATCTTCTTCACGGGCCACAGCCAGTCCGACGGAAGTGTCGAAGTTGACGCGATGGTCGCGTTCGCGGGCTCACAGAGGGCCTCCTTCGGCCAGCAAAGGCCCGGCCGTCAGGTGGCCCCGGCCGTGAACTGGCCAGGAGTTCAACTGTAAGCGGGAAGTCTAGTTCCGACGATGAATCGATGCAAGGTAAGGAGCCCCCGTTGAGCTCACCAGCCCTGGCGATCCTCGGTGGGGTCTTCGACCCCGTCCACCGGGGGCATCTGGCGATGGCAGAAGCGGTCCTGGAGCACCTTCCCGTCGAAGAGGTCCGATTTGTCCCGGTTGGTGTCCCACCTCACAAGGAAGGGGACAGGGTCACTCCTGCCGCCGATCGCCTGGCACTCCTCGAGATCGCCCTAACAGACCGGCCCGGGATGTCGATCGACGAGAGGGAACTGCACCGTTCGGGCCCTTCCTGGTCGATCGACACCTTCCGGGAACTGTCGCGGGAGTTCCCCCGACAGCAGCTCCTGCTGCTGATCGGCGCCGACAACATCGAAACCCTCAACTCCTGGCATCGGGCTGAGGAACTCCTGTCCCTCTGCATCCCCGTCGTCGCCACCCGCCGCGGCAACTGCCGCCGTTTCGAGCCCCATCATCTGCCATCCGTCGACGCCGACCGGCTGAAGGAGATTGCCCGCTGGCAACTGCCCGAACTCGACCTCGACGTCTCCTCCAGCGAGATTCGCCGCCGCTGTGCAGAGGGGGAATCGATCGCCGGACTGGTTCCGCCGGAAGTCGTTCGCCACATCGAAGAGAGATCCCTTTACCTCACCCGAGAGGTCTGAACTTTCTCCCTGGTGAATCGAAAGGCCCCTTGAAAAGGCAGGCGCCTGAGGCAAGATCCGGGGCGACAAGGAATGAAAAGCGCGCACCGATCAGGAGGCGAGAATGACCCGGACAACGGTGAACCACCTGGGAGACCATGTCGGCGAGACTGTCAACCTCGAAGGCTGGCTCTCCAACCGTCGTTCAAGCAAGAAACTGCACTTCCTCCTGCTGCGCGATGGGAGCGGCACCGTCCAGTGCGTCGTGTCCCGTGAGAAGTTCGGCGATGAAGCGTTCGAGCCTCTCGGTCATATCCCCTACGAGTCGAGTCTGACCATCGAAGGAGTGGTCAAGGCCGACGCACGAGCCCAGGGGGGATACGAGCTGGAAGCGACCGATGTCCGGGTTATTAGCGAGGCCCAGGAGTACCCGATCAGCAACAAGGACCACGGTCCCGATTTTCTCCTCTCCCACCGCCACCTCTGGCTTCGTTCGCGCAAGCAGGTCGCCCTGATGCGCATTCGTGACGAGGTCCTGCGAGCGATCCGTGGGTTCATGCACGACCGGGAATTTCTTTGCATCGACGCGCCGATCTTCACTCCCAATGCCTGCGAGGGCACCTCGACCCTCTTCGAGGTCAACTACTTCGATGATGAGACCGCCTTCCTGACCCAGAGCGGCCAGCTTTACATGGAAGCGGCGGCGATGGCGTACGGCAAGGCTTACTGCCTCGGCCCAACGTTCCGGGCAGAGAAATCGAAGACCCGCCGACACCTCACCGAGTTCTGGATGTGGGAGCCGGAGATGGCCCACTCTGATCTCGACGATGTGATGGACCTCGCCGAGGACGCGCTGCGAACGATCGTGGAGGCTGTTCTGACCAACCGGGGCGAGGATCTCGAGGTTCTCAAGAGGGACATCGAGGCTCTGGAGAGGGTCCGCGAGCCCTTCCCACGGATCAGTTACACCGAGGCGGTCGAGAAGATGCACGAGAAGGGGCACGAATTCGAGTGGGGCGGCGATTTCGGAGCTCGCGACGAAGCCCTGATCTCGAGCCTCTACCCGCAACCGGTGCTGATTCACCGCTATCCCCAGGAGGTGAAGGCGTTCTACATGAAGCGCGACCCCCAGGATGACCGCCTGGCGCTGGGGGTCGATGTCCTGGCTCCGGAAGGCTACGGAGAGGTGATCGGCGGCGGCCAGCGGGAGGACGACCTGGACCTCCTCCAGGGCCGCCTTCGCGCCCACGGGCTGTCAGAAGAGGCCTTTGCCTGGTATCTGGACCTGAGGCGCTACGGCTCGGTCCCCCACGGCGGTTTTGGCCTCGGAATCGAGCGCACGGTGTGCTGGATCGCCGGAATTGAGCACGTCAGGGAGTGCATTCCCTTTCCACGGATGCTTTACCGGATCTACCCTTGATCCCGGAGAGTCCATTGCTACAATAAAGACTCTTGTTAATCATTGACATTCGCCAGATTGCCTCCTGCGGTCCCCTGCTGGGGGTCACTGGCAACCGCCGCCCGGCCCGTCGGAACTGTCGATGATTGAGCGGGATCGGTCCCCCCGGGGCGCGGGGGACTCGGTCCGAGTCCATTCTCGGTCCAGGGTGAAATGCCCTGACCCTTCGAACCGGGACGGACTGGCTCACGCCAGACCCGACCCCAGGAGGAACGTTCATGCGTTATCCTTCCAGCGCCTCCTTGATTCTCACCCTCTGCGCTTCGGTCTTTCTCGTCTTTGGCCTCAGGGCCGAAAATGGGGACATCGATTACAGTGCGCCGCTCTGCGGCACCTCACCCCAGAGTGCCGGGGCAGACCTCGCATACGACTCCAGCGATGACACCCTCTGGGTGGTTGATCAGGGCAATGGACAGTGCTGCCATTATAGTCTGTCGGCATTCGCTCCGGAGATCTCCCTGATCGAGGAGATCCCCCATCCCTTCGGAGGCGCGATTCCGCCCTTCTTCACCCCTCTGTCGTCTGGAATCACCTACCGAGCGAACACCGGGAGTCTCTTCATCCTCGACGCCACCAATCAGCAGATTGTCGAGATGGACAAACTCGGCAACGCCCTTGGTCCCTTCGTACAGATTCTGCCGCCATTTCCCGAAACCTCTCTCTCCGGGCTCGCCTACGACAACATCGCAGGCACACTCTGGACCCGTGACAAGGTGAATCGAGTCGCGATCGAGTTCGATCCGGTGACCGGGAGCACCATCAGCACCATCGACCTTCCGGGAGACGAGGTGATGCTCGGAGGAGGTCTCTCCTTCGTCCAGTTCGCAGGGCAGCGTTTCCTCGAGTTCACCTACGGGAACGTCCTCGATTTCTATCCGGCTCGTACCATCCGCATCAGTGCACTCGATGGCAGTATCGCCTGTGTCGAGGTCGACCTCACCCAGGTGCCCGATCCGGTGCTCGGCATCGTCCGTCCGCCCACGGGATCGGTGATCTACGCGACAACGAAGGAAGACGTCTACAAGATCGACTCCACCAACCCTGTCATCCCCCCACCGACGAATTTCACCTGCCTGACGGGGGTGAACGGCAATATCACCCTCAACTGGCTGAACTGCGGCCCGGGAGCCGGCGGTATCTACTCCTCGATCAGGATCCTGCGCAACAACGCGGTAATCGTGACCCTGAGCGGAAGCGCCAGCAGTTACAACGACAACAGTCCACCGGCCTCCAGTGAGTTGACCTACGAGGTCCAGGGCATCGTCTCGAGCACCATTTCGGGAAGCACTTGCACCGCTGTGACCGGTGCCGGAGGCCTTGTCGGTTACACCTTCTTCGATGGCAACAGCCCCTTCGACCTGGCCCTCGATCCGACAACTCTCGAGCTCTACGTCACCGACAGTTTCAGTGGCATCATCTACGTCTAC
This sequence comes from Planctomycetota bacterium, assembly GCA_015664425.1. Classification (GTDB taxonomy): domain Bacteria; phylum Planctomycetota; class UBA8108; order UBA1146; family UBA1146; genus DTRS01. Next base: position 10,595 of record DQQH01000076.1, on the reverse strand, counting down.
AACACTTCCCTGGAGCTGCTGAGGAGCCTCGATACCGGGCTGGCGAACCTTCGTGGCGTCGCCTTCAACCCGAATCTCTCCGTCCTGCTGGTGAGTCGAGCCAGCAGCTCCCTGCTGAGCCTCATCGACCCCATCACCGGAGAAGTCCTCAGTTCAATTCCTGCCGGCAGTAACGAGGTCGCTTCACTCACTTACGATCACGTCAATGACCACTACCTCGTCATCGACGAGGCAGTGAACCCCACTCGAATCGTGCGCCTCGATGCGAACCCCAATTCCCAGGGCAACTTCGTCGGTTCGTTGCAACCCCCTGCGACTTCCGGGTTGATTCTCGGACGTGGGGCCTGCGTTCTCGACGATGGCAACTTGCTGACCACCATCATCACCGATACCACCAACAACCTGGTCAACGGCGTCTACGAGCTGAACGGCGTCGGCTTCCCGACGAATTTCGGCTTCACCCTCGACCAGGTGGGCCTGTCGATCACCATCGATCCGAGCGCTGCCATCGGAATCGAGAATTCCGGCAACGTCCTCTACGTCGCAGGGCATGCCACCGGGAGCCTCTTCCGGATCCTGGTCTCCCCTGGTGGGGGAGAATTCATCCGCGGAGACGTCGACAGCAACGGCGCACTCAATCTCGCCGACGCCATCTCGGCTCTCGACTACCTCTACGCCGGTGGCAGCGAACCTAGTTGCCTCGACAGCGTCGATATAAATGATGATGGCTCCCTCGACATCTCCGATCCCCTATACCTGATTCTCTATCTCTTCACCGGCGCTTCTGCCCCTCCTGCGCCATTCCCAACCTCTGGGCCCGACCCGACTTTCCTCGATGGGATCGGCTGTTAATACATCTCCCGGTATTGACATAATCGACCTTTGTTAATACAATGGGTCCTGGCACGCGGAGCCCCGCACCTCCGCGAGTCCTACGGCCCCCGCCATCCCGGGGCCAACTGGGGAGAATTTGGACGGAAGGGTTCAGCGACCGCTTCTGGCCAAGCTTGCGGGAAGAGTTAACTGGGGGAAGTTCCCGTCCGGGAACAAATGGAGGAGAAATGGTTAAGGCTACCTGCCAGGCCGCCGGGCGACCGGCTGCCCAGTTTCTGATGATTTTCTTGCTGATGACGGGACTTCTTCCCGGCCAGCAGTCTCTCTCGATCACCGACGGGTCTACCTCAGGTCTGTCGCCAACGACCATCGATGTTTTGATGACAAATGACGCACCTGTGGAGGGTTACGTGCTGGCCATCACCTTCGACTCAACCCTGCTCGCAGCAACCGCGGTCACCACCGACGGGACCGTCACTGAAGCGGCGAACGCGGAATTGGTGGTCATCGAATTCCTCACAGAAGGAGTGACTGCTGGAGTGGTCATCGATGCAGCGAGCCCTTTCGACGGCCAGACGATCCCAATCGGAACAGACCAGGTGGCTGTCCACCTGACACTGGAACCCGTGTTTCTGGTGTCCATTTCCACCGACACCGCCGTCATGTTCATCGATGGAGAACTGAATGACCCGCCTCTGAGCAACGTTTTCGTTCAGGGTGGGCTCTCCGTCGGAGCCAGCCAGGGACTGGGGCTCAACAACGGCACCGTCACCATGGAGCTTCCGCCCCCCGACCAGTTGCGGGTGGAGGATTCATCGGGTCCAGCCGACGGCTACAGCACTAGCCCTGCGAGGGTTCTCCTGACCAACAACTCCGGGGCAGTCCAGGGGTTCGTTGTCGCTCTCGCTCACGATCCGGCGGCTCTGGAGTTGACTGCAATCACTCTCACCGGGACGGTGACCCAATCGATGGGAGCAGAGTTCGTGGTTCCAATGGTGCTGGCGGAGGGCGGGACGATCGGCGTTGTGCTCGATTTCAGCGCCCCCTTCGACGGCCAGACAATTCCTCCCGGGAATAACAACCACATCGTCAATTTCGAGTACCTCTGCGTCGAGACGATCTACCTTCCCGATGAGTCTCAGACGAGCACTCTCGACCTGGTCAACGGGACTCTCGGAGCCCCTGCCCTCGACAACGTGATCGTGGTCGGCGGCATGTCTCTGTCCCCCGAACTCTTCGACGGCACCTTCACCTGCCTGCCGGTCACCGCGCCGCCGGTGCAGAACTCCGTGATGATCATGGACACGTCCTTCGACGAGGACAGTGGCAACTACGCATACCACGGGCAGACAGGAAAACTCTGCTTCTACTACATCGAACCAGACGACGAGATTCAGGGTTTCACGATCACCGCCTGCTACGACTGCGATCTCACCGTCAAGGAATCCACTTTTGATCTCAACGGCTCGATCGTCGAGGAAGTCGGTGCGGAATTCGTCAATCATCAGGTAGATGACGACTGCAGCGACGGGGAGACTGGAGAACTGATCATCGCGATCCTGCTCGACGCGCTGCCTCCCTTCGACAACCAGAGCCTGCCGCCGACCAACGAGCCCCTGCTCGTGGGGTGTATCGATATCAACGTCGACATGAGCGCCGAGTGCGAAACGTTGCAGGAAATCTACTTCTGCGATGGCATCGACGGCAACGGCGTCGTCGCCCTCTACAACAACCTGGTTATCGACTACCAATCGATCCAGGACTACGAACGGATCGACACCTCGATCTACGTCGTCCCGCAGGAGATTTTCCAACGCGGCGACTGCAACAGCGATGACAAGGTGGACCTCGCCGACGCAGCGTCGGTGCTCGGCGTCCAGTTCTTCGGTCTGGGGTCTTTGTGCCACGATGCGTGTGACGCCAACGACGACGGAACGATCAACCTGGCCGACTCCGTTTTCCTCCTCAACTGGCTTTTCAAATTCGGACCCGAGCCTCTCGACCCGGGTCCCTTCGACAACGGTCCAGACCCGACGGAAGACATGCTTCCCGTCTGCGACAGCCCTGACACTCAGTGTGGCTAAAAGCGAAAGAACACCTCTCTGCGAGGGAGGCGAAAATGGCATTCGAAATCGTGCGGAACTCGGGATTGCATGCGAAAGGAAGATAGGCATGAATAATCTGTTCAAACTCGCGGCATTGCTACTGCTGCTCTCGGTTTTTCCAAGTAGCGTACAGGCTCAGCATCAACTCTCTCTCAGCAGTGGGTCTAGTTCTCCGGGCGGCACTACCCAGCTGTCCGTGCTTCTCGACAACCAAGGTCCTGAAATTCAGGGTTGGTCCCTCAGTCTCTGCCACGATGCCTCCGGTCTCCAGCTCTTCAGTTGGGGAACCATCGGCACCGACACCGCCACAGTCAATGGCGGGGCCGAGCCGGGTTTCCTGACCATCAATCAGGAGTTGGATGGCCTCACCATGGGTGTGGTGGTCGATCTCTTCGGGAATCAGACCCTTGGACTCGTCACCGGATTCATCGTTCTCGATGTCGAGTACGAGGCCACCGGCGCGGTCGGGGATACTCCTCAGGTGACCTTCTGCACCCTGGGATCCCCCCCGGTCACCACTGTTGTCGTCGTCGATGGACAGAGCGTCCCACCGGAGACCACTCCGGGACAGATCTCCATCGTCAGCCCCAACTGGCTGATCTTCGGTGAGGCCACAGGAATCGTCGGTCACCCCGTCGACTTCCCCCTACTCGCCACCACAACCCAGGCGATGGACGGCTTCCAGATCGCAGGAAATTACGACCCCACAATCCTGACACTCACCGGCGCGACTGCCGGAAGTGCATCTCTCGGGGCCGAGTTCGTCAGCATCCAGCAAACTGCTGCTGCCGGCGAAATCGTCGCCGGGCTGGTCATGAGCTTCCAGCAGCTGGTTTCCATCCCTGTTGGCACCAAGTTGCACATCCTCGATCTTCAGTTCGACATCGATGCAGCTGCAGTTGCACCGTCGGTGACTCAGATCGTCTTTGTCCCCTCTGCTGGATCCCCTCCTGTCGGGAATTCGGTGGTCTTCGGACAGTACCAGGAGCAACCGAACCTGGTCGATGGAACCATGAACATCGTCAACTTCAATCCGTTCCTGCGCGGCGACTGCAATACCGACACCCTGGTCGATATCGCTGATGGCATCTCCATCCTCTCCTATCTCTTCCAGGGGAGTGCGACACCGACCTGCAGGGATGCTTGCGACCTCAACGACGATGGGTCTATCGACACCAGCGACGCAATCTACACCTTCAGTTACCAGTTCGTCGCAGGTGCGCCGCCGATGGCTCCATTCCCGGACGCCGGCTTCGACCCGACCACCGGTGACGGCATCGGCTGCAACGGTGACGCCGACGAGCTCTAGAAACCCCCTCTCCTGCAATTGCGGGCCGCCGTCCAGCCAAAAGCTGGACGGCGGCCATTTTTTTCCCCATTTCCCCTGCGACAATCTTTGTCTGGCCCCCGGAAATCGATTCCGACAGTTCCACAACTGGCTGGCACTGAAGGGATTACACAGTCACCATCAACCCCAACTGAGGCCTCGACGAGGGCCTTGCCGGGCTAGCGCGCAGCATGGACAGTGATACCATCGGTACTGTGCCTCGGAATCCGTTGGTCCCCGCCGACGGTGATCAAGAGCACCGGGCATTCCGCCCCCGGAACCGGGCTGTCCACAGGAACCGATTCAGATCCAGAGGAGAAATGGCTCGATGAGTCTCAAGATCAACTTCCTGCTGATAATCCTCGCCCTCGTCACCAATTTTGCCTCGGCAGCCGATACCCTCATCGTCGGGTCGACAAACGGCAATGCGGGCTCGAATTCCGTTCCGCTGATCGTCAGTGCCACTCACGACCAACCGATTCAGGGATTCTCGATTTCCATCGACTATGATGAGTCCGCTTTGACTCTGGATGGCTTCGATTTCCTCGGTACAGCAACTGAAACAGTCGCTCCTGGGGGAGTCCCCGACTATGTCGGGTCGATCTTAGATTCTGCTGCGGGAACCCTCGTCCTCGGAGTCGTGATCGGCTTCAATCCCACCTCACCCGGAGGTTCGATCCCCCAGATCGCAGTCTCTTCGATTGATGCAGATGACCTGCTCAGGCTTCTCTTCACCATCGGAGACTCTGTCACTCCTGGCGACTACGAAGTAAACCTGGTCGATGGGCTGGGAAATCCTCCAGTCATCAACGCCTACTCCTTTGCAGGGGCAACCGTTCATCCAGAACTCCAGGATGGGACAATGACGGTGAACAACCTGCACCGTTTCTACTTCGGCACCTACTACGCCTCCCCTGGTGGAGCTGTGACTCCTCTGCTCCGCTACGATCACGTCGATGAGATCGACGGATTCGTTGCCTCCGTCATCTACGACAACGCGATCCTGACCCTGAATCCCCCGAGCGAGACTTTCGGCTGGTATTCGGGCTTGAACACCGACTTCGGCCTCTCCCCTGACACCATCGAGTTCTTCCTCGTCAACCTCAACCCGGTGGTTGCCCCGGGGATCGGATGGGCATCCTTCGCCGCCCAATTCGACTTCCTGCCGCCTTTCAACGGCCAGACCCTCGGTGCAGGAAACGGGCAGTCCCTGTTGAGGTTCCCTTTCAGCGTCGTGAACGACCCGACACTCCTGGGTACCACAACCATCGTCGAACTCAGCAACGACTACGGTCCTCCCGGATCGCCGCCAACAGCAAACCTGGTGGTCGTCCCTCCAGGGCTCGGCATCTTCCCCATCAGGGAAGATTGCGAGATCCAGTTCCTCGACTTACCGAGTTTCAAGCGAGGCAACGTCAACGGAGATCTGGTTCTGAACCTCGCCGACGCCGTTTTCGTCATCAACTGGCTCTTCGCCTCTGGCCCGGCACCGCAATGCCTCGATGCCGGCGACGCAAACGATGACAGCGGCACAGACATCTCCGATGCGATTTACATGATCAACTACCTGTTCGCCAGCGGGCCAGCCCTGCCACCGCCTTTTCCCGACTGCGGTCTGGATCCGACTGACGACAGCCTCGACTGCACTTTCTCCGCGGGCTGCTGAACCAGCTCTCTGGACTTGAATCCCCTGCTCACCGTTACGGCCACCTGGTCGTCGAAAGAGCTCCTAATCTGGAATTGAGGAGATGTACGATGAAAATCATCTCTCTGTACGTGTCCCTGTTCATCATGCTCGCAAGTTTTTTCTGCTCCCCGGTGGATGGCCAGGTGACCTTCAAGGTTTTGAACACCAACACCAACCCCGGATCGAGTGCGACCGCAGTCATCGAGATCAGCCACGATTCAGACATTCAAGGCTATCAGATCGCGATGACATGGGACTCCGGTCTCCTCACCTTCGATGAGCTCGGGACCACCGGCCTCGAAATCGAACTCCTTCTTGCACCGGCGACGATCGAGTTCTTCACCTCGACTGGCAGCTCCGAACTTTCTCCTGGAATCGGCTGGCTCGCCTGCGCGGCGATTTTCGACTTCAGTCCGCCCTTCGAAGGCCAGATGCTCCCTGCCGGAATCGGACAGTCGGCGCTCTGGGTCAGGTTCAATTCCGCCGATGACCCCTCCCTCATCAACAGTTGCACTACCATCGATCTGGTGAACGGACTGGGGCAACCTCCCATCACCAACATCGTGACCAGTGGTGGCAGCAGCATCATCCCGGATCTCACCTCCGGAGATGTCTGCTTTGTCTCTATTCCAGCCTTCCGTAGAGGCGATGCCAATGCCGATTCAGTCCTGAACATCGCCGATGCCATATTCCTGATTCAGCACTTCTTCCTGGCGGGGCCCAGTCCCAGCTGCAACGACGCCGCAAACTCCAACGGAGATGCCTCCCTCGATCTCGGCGACGTCATCACCGTGATCAACTATCAGTTCCTCAATGGAACTCCCCCTCCACCGCCCTTCCCGAGCTGTGGTCTGTCATCGAACGGCCAGACGGAACTGGGGTGCGCGTTCTTCAACGGCTGCTGATTCTTCGATACCATCTGAAGTCATCTAGAGGGCAGTCCCGACGGGTCTGCCCTCTTTACCATCGTCAGCAGTTCCCCCTGACCGATCTCTCCCCAGCCACCCCCATTGGCGATACACTCTCCCGATCTTCGTGGGGGCAGTGGATCGGGGAGGATTTCGACATTGACCAGTGGAGTCAGCGAACACGCCATCGTCACCAGGGGGCGACAGAAGTACCTCGTCGTCACACCCGATGATCCAGGAGATGGGCATGCCCCGGTTCTCCTCGCTCTCCACGGAATGGGCATGTCCGCCTCCTCGCTCCTGAGAAGGCTCCAGCTCCTCGACGTCACCCGGATGCGCCTGGTTCTCCCTGACGGTCCCCATCGTCACGAGATCCGCCGCCAGGATCAGATCAAGACGGGGCACTCCTGGTACATCTACAACGGTGATCAGGAGCTGTTTCGAGAGGAACTGGAGAGAAGCGAGGCAGGCCTCCTGGAAATCCTCGCGGCTGTCGACAGGCAACACCCCGTCGACTGGAGCCGCTCAGCGGTCCTCGGGTTCAGCCAGGGCGGATACCTCGCCGGGTTCCTCGGTTCGCGACACCCTGAACTGCTCGCAGGTGTCATCATCGCCTCCGCCAGGCTCAAGCACGAATTTCTCGTCGAGGAGATCACCAGCGGTGAACTTCCTTCTTTCCTCTTCGTATACTCTCCAACCGACGGAGCCATCCCATTCGACCGGCTGGAGGTAGGGATTGCAAAGCTCGAGAAAACGGCAGCCGAGATCGAAGTCAGACATCACGATGACGGTCATCGCTTGAGCGAAACGGCAATCGCCATCATCGCGACCTGGTTGAAAGAGAAAGGCTTCGATGACCGATGACGATGACCTCTTCGACCTGTTGATCCGTGCCATCGAAGAGGGAGATTCCGATCTCTCGCTCACCCTCGCCAGGAAGTTGGAGCCAAGAGCAGCCAATCCCGAGGACATTCTCATCATCGCAGCGGGATACATCGATGGTGGAGATCCTACCAGAGCACTGAAACTTCTCGGGAACCTCGATGGCATCCCACTCGAGCCCCAGAACGAGATGCAGTATTGGATGATGGTCGGTGAGGTGAACTACATCCTCGGAAATCCCGAAGAAGCTCTCGTGGTATTCTCCAGGGTGTCGCCGATAAACTCCTCCGACGAAGCAGACCTCCACTGGTGGCGGGGGCTCTGCCACGACCACATCGGAGACCGTGCGCGGGCGGAACTCTGCTTCCAGAAGGGAACCGAGACGGATCCCGGCCTTCCATCTCCGGCAATCATCAGCGAGAAGGAGGCGTTCGAACTGGTCGGCGAGGTGATTGCGGAACTTCCTGATGCAATCAGGAAGGAACTGGATGAGGTTCCGGTCGTGATCGAGGACTTGCCTCCTCTCGAAGTGATTCGATCGAGCCTGGGCGAGGTCCACCCCGATATACTCGGGCTCTACACCGGCCAGAGCCTCCAGGAGAGGTCATGGCTCGACGCCGGTTGGGCACCATCATCAATTCATATCTTTCGCCGCAACCTGGAGCGCGCAACCCTCGATGAGGATCAACTTCGCGAGGAGATTCGAATCACCTTGCTGCACGAGTTGGGGCATCACTTCGGGCTCGACGAGGAGGACCTGGATCAACTGGGGCTCGCCTGAAACGGTGAATCTCGTAGACGTGAATCAGGTCAGGAATTTCAGGAGATGAGAAACCGTCTCCATTGGTAGAGGTCGATTTCGCCTCAACTCATCCCCTGGCGACTCACCATCGCTTCAGCTCGGCGCACGATCTCCTCGGCCTACTCGGTGGACTCCCAGGTGAAGCCCTCCTCACCCTCCCGACCGAAGTGGCCGTGAACCGCTGTCGCCTGGTAGATGGGGCGCTTGAGGTCGAGATGTTCGATGATCCCGGCCGGGGTCAGATCGAAGACGTCACGAACGATGGTGCAGATCTCCGTGTCGGGGCGAGTCCCCGTCGAGAAGGTGTCGACGAGGACCGAGACCGGTTCGGCAACTCCGATGGCATAGGCGAGTTGCACCTCGCAGCGAGTCGCCAATCCCGCCTTGACGATGTTCTTGGCGACATGACGAGCCATGTAAGAAGCGGAGCGATCGACCTTCGAGGGATCCTTGCCGCTGAAAGCCCCCCCGCCGTGACGTCCCATTCCACCGTAGGTGTCGACGATGATTTTTCGCCCGGTGAGGCCACAGTCGGCCATCGGGCCGCCTGTCACAAACCAACCGGACGGGTTGATGTGGATCCGAGTTTCGGAATCGATCAACTGCGCTGGCACGAACGGCTTGATGATCTCTTTCTGGATGAAAGCGCGGAGATCCTCGACGGAGACATCGGGAGTGTGCTGGGAAGAGAAGACAACGGTGTCGACGCGGACAGGGCGGTTCTCGACATACTCGATCGTGACCTGGCTCTTCGCATCGGGGCGAAGGAAGGGTGCCCTTCCCGCCTCGCGAATGACTGCGTGTTCACGAACCAGCCGATGGGCCAGAGAGATGGGTAGCGGCATCAGTTCTGGAGTTTCATCGCAGGCAAAACCGAACATCAGCCCCTGGTCACCGGCACCCTGCTTCTCTTCTCCGGGACGGTCGACCACCTTGGCGATATCAACAGACTGGGGATCGAGTGAGATGAGAACCGCGCAAGTCTCCGCATCGAACCCCATAGCGGCATCGGTGTAGCCGATCTCTCGAACCACACGCCGCACCAGTTCAGAGACCCGAACGTTTTTCGCCTTGCTCGTGATCTCCCCGGCAACGACCACCATGCCGGTGGTTACCAGCGTCTCGCAGGCGACACGACTGTCGGGGTCTTCCTGCAGATGCGCGTCGAGGATGGCATCGGAGATCTGGTCCGCCATCTTGTCGGGATGCCCCTTCGAAACCGATTCCGAGGTGAAGAGGACCTTTTCTGGCGCCATCGTTGCTACCTTCCCCTGGTCTTTCCTTGAACCCTGAATCTTTCGAGGACGTCTCAAGCCGCCGGGGCGGGGAATCCCGCCGTGCACCCCCCAATCGTGGCTCCAGCGGCGAGAAGAGAGGTCCACCCTGCTTCTCGAATGTGCTCGACTTACTCTGAAGCGTGGGCCTCACTCCCGGTGTCCAGGACTCGACGGGGGTCCCGGTCTCGACGCGCCGATCCTAGCAGATGGAGGGGGAAGTTCCAGAAGCGACGGGAGATCCCGGGTTTCCCCAGGCGTCTCTCTGGCTGCTGGAGAGAGCAGCAATTCTCTCGGCGCTCCTCTCCGATGCTCCCCCCAGGGCGATGATCGTTCGCCGACCCAACTCGCCACGTTCGGAGCAACGGAGAGGATCGCCGATCCATTCTCGAACACCTCCAGCAAGTTGCCGGGAATCCTCGATCACTTCGATGGCTCCCGCCTCCTTCAACGCCTCGACCACCTCGCGGAAATTCTCGTGATGAGGCCCGCAGAAGGTGACCGCCCCGGCTGCCACCGCCTCGAGGACGTTCTGACCTCCGTGGGGAACCAGGCTCCCACCGACGAAGACGAGGGTAGAAGCGCGGTAGAGTTCATCGAGAACTCCGACCTGATCGACCACCACAACCTCGGGAGATTCATCCCTCGCCCCGGCGAGATAAACCGCCCTGAACCCACGACCGCTGGCGAGGCGCAGCACCTCCCCTGCCCGTTCCCCGTGGCGAGGCGCGAGTACCAGGCAGCGAGCCAACCCTTCTTCGAGAAGCTGACCTGGG
>DQQH01000071.1 GCA_015664425.1 Planctomycetota bacterium | reverse complement strand
AGATCGATCTCCAAGGTGCGCTCCGTTGCAGCGAAGGGCAAGAGACTTCCGGGACCGGCGTAGAAGGGGTTGTCCGCAATGCCGTTCATGTCTGCGTCTTCGAAGTTGAATCCGTGGAGAGGAAGATCCATCGAGAAAATGGCGAATCCTGCCGATGCCATCAAGCTGGCGAGAGCGAGGACATCGGTCCGCTGACGGGTGATGCCGTGGCAGAAGATCATCGGCCGGAAGGGCCCCCACGATACGCCTGACTGGGCTTCGGGGAAAACCATGATGACCGGGACCGTCTGGGTCGATTGAAGCTGTGCATCAGGGTTGAAGCGGCTGACGCTGACGGGGTCGGCAGCAGAGCCCGGAATGGTCCAGAACTTGCTGATCGCGTCGCTCCACGGCTCCGTCGAGGTCGGAGGACTCGAGAGATCACCGACACCGCCAGGGGTGTACATCGGCAGGTCGATGGTGAACTGGTAGACGTGGTGATCGGAGCTCACCAGTCCACCGGTCGCCGCGGTGATGTCTCCGATCCGGATCGGAACCGAGGTCGGAGCCGGCGAATCGGCGATGGCCCTTGCGACCGCCGTGTCGAGGACATCGTGGACCGACTGGATCGTCACCGATGCGCTCACCACAATCCTCGAGGTATCGACGCCGCGGCCGGAGAGAAGCGCCATGTGAGACGCGGTTGTCGCGGCCATGGCACTGAGCATGAAATTGCTGGAAGCGTCGCCGGTGGGGTGGAAGAGCCCCTGTTTCGCCATCTTGTAGGTCTCGGTCGAGGTCACGGGACGACCGTATTTGTCACGGATCCCGTCGGTGACCATGATCAGGATGCCGGTGCCTACCCCCTGCCCCTCGGAACTTGTCCAGGGGGCCCTCGGCTTGATGACGATCTGGTAGCTGGCGGTCTTCGACAGCGTGGCATCGAACTCGAGGCCTGGATTGAGCTCCCTGACGATGGAGGTGGGCATCGCCTTCCCCCCAGCCAGCGACGGGGGCATGATGGTGACCTCGAAGACCCGGACGGTGACGCCGGCGAGGATCGTCGCCGGATCGATGACATTGGTGAAGTCGACGGTGTAGGGCGAGGTGTTCGAGAACCCGTCGAGAGCATCAAACGCCGCCTTCGGGTCGCCAAAATCGGACGGGTCATCGGGAAGCAGGAACGGGGAGTTGTCAAACTGCCCGACGAGGAAGACATCGCTGGGGAAGGGAACAGAGTAGGCCAGAGGTTCGAACTCTACCTCTGTCAGCGGGATTCCCAATATGCCGTTGTTGCAACCGGTCAGCGCCAGGATGCCAAGAAGAAGCGTGCAGGTGAGCAGACGGAACATCAGCGAACTCCCTTCGGAAAAATCATTACCGCGGCGAGACCAGCGCCATCGGCCGCTACGGACCCCTCGGGGCCTTGGCCCCTCGACCGGCAGCCGGGATGGTCACTCTTACGATAGCGTCAATGGAAGCAATTTGCCTGATCAGGGATAAGGGAAAGCCACCCGGAGGTCAATCGGCGAGGGGCCAGATGGGGGTTCAGCGGTCTTTTCGGGCCATCCAGCGCTGCAGCAACTGCCTCTGGCGGCTGGCCATCCGACCGGCAGCCGCCTCCTGGAGATCGTCCTCTCCGAGCAGGTGAAGGAGGCCGTGGACGACGTAGAGTAGCGTCTCCTCGAGGGTTTCCAGGTCGTACAGTGGCGCCTGGCGAACCGCGGTCTCGGTCGAGACGACGATCTCTCCGTCGATGGCCCTCCCCGGGTCTCCGGGGGAAGCGGTGCCGGTGGCTTCCTCGAGCGGAAATGTGATCACATCGGTGGGGCCGGAAATCCCGAGAAAACGCTGGTTGAGCTCGGCGATGGTCGGATCGTCGACGAAGAGAACCCCGACACGGCCTCCCGATCGGGCGTCGGCGAGGACGAAGCGCACGAGAGAAACGACATCATCGCCATCGATGGAGACTGCTGACTGCTCGTCGGTGACGCTGACCTCGACTGCTGATGGGACCTGCGATCCCCCCTGCGCACTCACTTGCGGGTCTCCACCGCTTCCTCCCCCGGGTGAACCCCCTTGCCAACCCCTCCAGAATTTTCTTCTTTGGCAGCTGGCGGCTCCTCTTCTCCGGGGTAGCGGATGCGCCCGTGGTGGATGGCGCTGAGAACGCGCACGAACGCATCCTCGATCGAGTGAAGGTCACGCATCGTCAAATCGCACTCATCGAGCTCGCAAGCGGTCATCTTCGAATGGATGATCTTCTTCACGTGGGCGCGGATGCGCGTGGGAGTCGGCTCGATCAGGGTTCGAGAACTGGCCTCGACACTATCGGCGAGCATCATGATCCCCGCCTCGCGAAAGGTCGGCTTCGGTCCAGGATAGCGGAACGCCTCCCGGGTTCTTTCCGGCTCCTCACCCCCTTGCTGCATCTTCTTGTTGAAGAAGAACTCCACCACCGATGTGCCGTGGTGCATCGGAATCATGTCAATGATGGGCTGGGGAAGCTTCTCCTCGCAAGCGATCCGGACGCCATCCTTGACGTGGGCGATCACTACCAGACGCGACATCTCCGGCGAGAGTCGATCGTGGATGTTCAGCCCATCGGTCATGTTCTCGACGAAGTACCCCGGCTTCATCATCTTGCCGATGTCGTGGTAGAGGGCCCCCACCCGACACAAGAGGCTGTTGGCGCGGATGCTCTGGGCGGCCTCCTCGGCCAGCTGGCCGACCATCATCGAGTGCTGGAAGGAACCGGGTGCGAGCAACGAAAACTGGTGGAGCAGGGGCAGATTGGTGTCGGCGAGCTCGAAGAGTCGCATGTCGGTGGTGACATCGAAGAGACGCTCGAGGAAGGGCAACGCGCTGGTAACGACAACTCCAGCGAGGAGGCCATCGGCAAGTCCCCACATCGGTTGGCGCAGCGGCCCCACCAGGGTGTCGAAAGAGAGGGTGTCGAGGGTGATGGTGCCAAAGACAGTCGAGTTCAGCAGCACGCCGGCGAAGAACTCGGTCAGGCCGACCACCGCACCGATGGTGACCAGCCTCGTTCGCGTCCGGATGCGCTGAACTCCCTGGACCGCCACCAGGGCCCCGAGGAACTGGGTGACTCCCAGTGCCAGAGGTTGAAGACCCGCTTCCGGGCCGATCATCAGCGCCGTCAGGATGGCGCCAGCACCGCAGGCGTGGATCGCCAGCGGTGCCGAGAAGACGAGACCAAGGACCATCCCCAGCATCGGCAGCGGCACCAGCATCGGCGGAAGCCCCTGCAACAGGAGCACCTGGGACGTCACCAGGTAAACGTCGAAGAGCAGGAAGAGGCGCGCAAAGGAGCGATCCCTGCGGATCTCCTCGCTGTGGTAGGCCCGTACCAGCAGGAAGAGCCCGCCATGAACAAGGAAAACCGCTCCAAAGAGTTCGAGCCAGTTGGAAAGCGCCCCCTCGACTTCGAGGGGGTTTTCGAGGCGGCTGAACCCGATCAGCAGCGAGGCGCCGACGGCGTGGAGAGCGACGAAGACGAGACGCAGCAGCCTCTGGGTGGAGTCCTGCTCCATCTGCAGCTCGGCGGTGCGAGTCCTCCGATGGCCGAAGGAGAGCCGTTGCCAGCTCTTGGTCGACTTGTTGGAGCCGAAGAGGCCCATCGCATCCCTCCTGCCCCGGGATTGCCCGAGGAACCGGTGTCTCCCCGGCGGCGGGCGCCTGAGAGCCCGGGATTGTCACCGTCCGTTCCTTCCCTGCCAAGAGAAGCGCAGCGGAGGTTCTCAGGGATTATCGGGTCTGGCCCCTTGGAGGTTGAGTCGGTTTCTTCTTCTGGGACCCCTCGTGAGACTCATAAGCCCTTACTATCTTTGTAACTAGAGAATTTCTCTGAATATCTGAACGATCCAGTTCGAGCCACTCGAAACCTTCGATATTTCCCAGAATCCTGCGGGCGTGGTGGACCCCGGAAGGGCCTCCCCGGGGCAGATCGACCTGGGTGGGGTCGGCGGTGACGACAATACGTGACTCCTGGCCCATGCGTGTGAGGAACATCTTCATCTGGGCGGGGGTCGTGTTCTGGGCCTCGTCGAGGATGATGAAGGCCTCGTTGAGGGTGCGCCCTCGCATGTAGGCGAGGGGCACAACCTCGATGATCTCGCGATCGGAGTAGCGGCGAATCTGGTCGTAATCGAGCAGTTCCCCGAGGGCATCGTAGAGGGGCCTGAGGTAGGGGTTGACCTTCTTCTGGAAGTCTCCGGGAAGAAAGCCGAGTTTTTCCCCCGCCTCCACCGCCGGGCGACAGAGCACCATCTTCCTGACCAGACCCTGCTTGAGGTACTCGACCCCGCGGTGGACCGCCAGATAGGTCTTGCCGGTGCCCGCCGGACCGAGGACACCGACGATGGGGCTTCGACTCATCGCATCGAGGTAGAGTTGCTGACCGGGGCTACGGGCGATCGGTCCTTTGCGGGGTGTCGGTGCTGGCCGGGGCTCCTCTTCGACACTGTCGGCACTCATCAGTGCCCCATCGAGGATCTCATCGAGATTCAGCTCACCTTCGCTGCGATGGGCAGCAACCAGGGATTCGACGGCACTGACGGCGAAGTTGACCTGGGCAGAATCCCCGCTGATCTGCAACGAGCGTCCCCGAGCGTGGGCTTCGACATCGAACCCCTCGCGAATCCTGCGCAGGTTGCAGTCCTGGATTCCGAGAACGACCTGGGCCTCATCATCATCGTGAAATTCGATCAGCTGCTCCAACTGTCCTCCAGCGTCTTGATCACCAGCAGCAGGACTGGCGATGCCAGCAACAGACTGTCCACCATGTCGAGCGCCCCTCCATAGGTCGGCACCAGTCGACCCGAATCCTTCACACCGAGAGCGCGCTTGACCCCCGACTCCACCAGATCTCCGAGTTGACCGCAAACCCCCATCGAAATCGCCATCAGCATCGCTCCAAGGGGGCCCAGAGGAACGATGGGGACGAATTGGAAATAGCCATAACCGATGGCACCGCCGACAAGGAGTCCACCGAGGGCGCCCTCGACCGTCTTTTTCGGGCTCAACGACGAGAGGGGCGTCTTGCCGAACCTCCTGCCGATGAGGTAGGCGCCGCTGTCGTTCCCCTTCACCACCAGCAGCAACCACAGGACGCTGTGGACACCGACCTCTGTCGAGGTCGCCATTTCGAGGAGGCAGGCGAGGGGCGCACCGATCCAGAGGGCGCCGATCAGCGGCGCAGGTCTCGAACTGAAGAGACCCCGTGGCTCGTTTCCTCCCCGCCGGAGTGACCACACCAGGAGCGGCCCCAGGGGGATCAGGATCGCAACGACTCCCGGTCGATCGAAGGCCGAGAGATTTTCCACTCCCAGCAGAACCATCGTCGGCAGCGTCCAGACGATCGCCACTCCGAGTGTGGTGGGAACACCACCGAGGTTCATCATCCTCGCCAGTTCGACGAAAGAAACGGTGGAAAAGAGGGCAACCAGGATTCCGAGACCGAACCCCTTGGAGGAGGAGAGATCCCAGCAGAGGAGCAAACAGCAGCCTGAGACGAGGATGGTTCCGAAGAGAAGCCGCTTGGAATGGTTGCTCATCCCCTGTCCCCGGAGTCGCTGCTTTCATCGACACCGATCGAACCAAAACGTCTCTCCCGCTCCTGGTACGCCTCTAGGGCACGGTCGAGGTCAGCGGTGGTGAAGTCAGGCCAACTCGAGGGAGCGAAGTAGAGCTCCGAGTAAGAGGACTGCCAGAGGAGGAAGTTGGAAATCCTCAGGTCTCCTGCGGTCCGGATCACCAGATCGGGATCGGGCATCATCGGCTCGTAGAGGCGAGATTCGATCTCCTTCTCGTCGACCTTTGCCGGATCGAGAGTGCCCCCGGCCACTTCCCGGGCGATCTGCCGCGCTGCGTCGACGATTTCGCAGCGCCCGCCGTAGTTGATCGCCAGCCTCAGGGTCATCTTCTCGTTGGCAGAACTGGATCGGACCGACCTCTCGAGATCGGCCCGGCATCCTGGGGGCAATTCCTCGATGCGACCGATGAACTTCAGGCGTACCCCGAGTTCATCGAGTTCATCGCTCTCCTTCGACAGGTACCTGGCGAGAAGATCGAGAAGAAAATCGATTTCATCATCGGGGCGTCGACGAAAATTCTCGGTGGAGAGAGCAAAGCAAGTCATCTCCTCCACCCCCAGATCGACGCAGCGACGGGTGATCGTACGGAGGACCTCGACGCCCTTCTCGTGTCCATGGGTCCGGGCAAAGCCCCGCTGGCGAGCCCAGCGGCCGTTGCCATCCATGATGAAAGCGATGTGACGAGGCAGGACAGAAAACTGGTCGGCCCCGGGGCTCAAACCGTCTCCCCGGCAGTACTCAGGTTCTGAACCGACTGGAAGGGCGGGAAGAAGAGAACCTCATCGCGACGCTTGCCGGTCGAGAGGATCGACACCCTGCAGCCGGTGGCGGCCTCGAGGCGAGTGATGAAGGGCTTCATCGACTCTTCATCGACCGTCTTCCAGCCAGGCCACTCCTCGATGACCGGCTCGACGCGAGCGAGGTCATCGACTCCAGGAGGAAGTTCGAGGCAGGTTTTACCATCGAGGAGGTAAGCGGTGACCACCGGAATCGTCTCGGTGCCGGAGAGGACATCCGCCTTGGTCAGGGCGATGGAATCGAGGTCGTTGAGCTGCACCGCGAAACGCAGGGCCGGGATGTCGAGCCAGCCGCAGCGTCTTGGCCTTCCGGTCGTGGTGCCGTACTCGCCACCGGCCTCTCTGAGAGCCTCGGCTTCGGCACCGTGCAGTTCGCTCGGGAAGGGGCCCTCCCCCACCCGGGTGCAGTAGACCTTGGTGACCCCGACCACGTGGTCGATCCGGCGCGGCGAGAATCCGGTTCCCGGACCGATTCCGGCGACCGACGGGCTCGAAGAGGTGACGAAGGGATAGGTGCCGAAGTCGATGTCGAGGAGGCAGCCCTGAGCACCCTCGAAGAGGAAACTCTTGCCGGCGGCATCGAGATCATGAAGGAGTCGCTGGGGGTCGACGATCAGATCGCCGACACGATCGCGCAGTTCTGTGCACAGGGTGATCCCGAGATGCACCAGTTCATTCTCGAGACGATGGTGGTTGCAGCGTTCGGTCAGGATCTCTTCGAGACGATTCTCGATGAACCCCGCCGACACCAGATCACCGAGGCGAACTCCAACCCTGGCGAACTTGTCCTGGTAGGCAGGACCGATCCCGCGCAGGGTCGTGCCGATCCGCGTTGGGCCGCCGCTCTCGTGGCGCTGGTCGAGGGCCCTGTGATGGGGCAACACCACATGGGCACGGTTCGACAGTCGAATCCGCTGGCGAGCATCGGCAGGAACCGAATCGATCTCAGCGAAAAGGCCCTCAGGCTCGATCACCATGCCATTGCCGAGGATCGCCAGGGTTTCCGGATGCAGGCATCCCATCGGCAGATGATGGAGTACGTGGCGCGTTTCTCCCACGTAGACGGTGTGTCCGGCATTGGCCCCACCCTGGAAGCGGACCACCGCGTCGACGCCCGGGGTCAGGACATCGACAATCTTCCCCTTGCCCTCATCGCCCCAGTTCAGGCCGACGACGCAGATGTGTCGCATCTCTATCCAGTTCTCTCCAGCGCTTGCCACCCGGGAAAAGGATGGATCGAAAACGCCGCTCTCAACTGACCTCATCAGGTCGGATCTCGGTACGCCCTCCCATGTAGGGAACGAGAGCATCGGGAATCCTGACCGAGCCATCCTCGCGCTGGTTGTTCTCGAGGAGTGGGATGAGAACCCGCGGCGTTGCGATCGCGGTGTTGTTCAAAGTGTGACAGAAGTGTAACTTTCCGTCCGATCCACGGTAACGGAGATCGAGACGGCGCGATTGAAAATCGTAGAATCGCGAGGCGGAATGAGTCTCTCCCCAGCCTCGCGAAGGCATCCAGCACTCGATGTCGAATTTCTGAACCTGGCCCATTCCAAGGTCGCCGGTACAGACGTTCACCACCCGGTAGGGAAGTTCCATCTTCTGGAGGATCTCCTCTGAGTTCTTCAGAATGAAACGGTGGTTCTCGATCGACTCCTCCTCGTCGGCACGACAGATGATCACCTGTTCGACCTTGTTGAACTGGTGAATCCGGTAGAGGCCCTTGGTGTCGCGCCCGGCAGCTCCCGCCTCGCGGCGGTAGCAGGTGGAGTAGCCGCTGTAGCGCAGAGGCAACTGCTCCTCCTCGAGAACCTCGCCCGAATGAAACGCCGTGACGGGAACTTCCGACGTGCCGGTGAGCCAGAGGTGGTCCTTCTCGCAGGCGTAGGCCTGATCCTCACCGCCGGGGAAATACGCCGT
>DQQH01000032.1 GCA_015664425.1 Planctomycetota bacterium | reverse complement strand
TTCCTCCGGTGTAGCCAAAGAGGTTGAGGACGTTTATTCTCGCCCCCCCGCCTCTGTCGACCTGATGGCGAATCCATTGCCAGCACTCCTCCTGCTCGGGAAAGATGCCGACGTGTCCGAAGTCGTTTTGACGCAGGTTCCAGGTGATCCCGGCAAAGTGAGCCTGCCAGAGATGGGGGAACGGTTCTTTCAGATGCCAGTTGCCGGTTCCCCCAGCCGTTCGGGTGAAGCGAGCGGTCGCCTCCGGCCAGCGTTCGGGATGGCGAGGGGACCACACCGCCTGCGACGATGGTCGGATCATCAACACCCCGCCGATTCGTTCGAGCTTCCGTTGGTCACCGCTATCGATGAGCTGGTAGTGGAGAGGATGGTCTTTCATGACCGGGGAGTATAACTCCAGGAACTCAGGGGTGCGCCCTGACAATCCACGGTTCGTGGTCCGTGACCCGAGCCTTCAGGTGGCCGGATGGACCGAGGCTGTCGGCGAGACGCTCCCGATCTGGCGATCGGGGGTCCTATTTCAATCGGATCAGAGGGAGCGCCGCCGATTCCGCGCAAAGGCAGCCGCCACCAGTTGTCGGGTAAAACCCTCGTGACCGGCGGGATCGAGCGACAGACAGATATCGGCACCTCCGTAGTCGGTCGGTGGATAGTAGACGCCACAGTTGGCATTGATTTCCAGCATGTACGGCGTGCCCTGGTGGTCGACGCGGAGATCGCAGCGGCCGAAGCTCGCCCCCTTCAGTCCGACGAAGAAGCGCGCGGCCTCGTCTCTGAGGCTCTGGGCCAGCACGGGGTCAGGAACGGCAAATGAAGAAAGGCCTTCATAATCGACCCACTTCAGGTCGGAGTGCTTGAAACTCTCGCCTTCGGGAAATCGGTACTGCGCTGGAGGGTAGGTCGTCGGGTGTTGGGGGTCCTCGGGATTTTCAGCCACGAGCACGGTGCACTCGATGCCATCGATGTATTCCTCGATCAGGGCAGCACCGTGACGTGAAATCATCTTCTTCGCCTGGATCCGCAAACCAGCGGGCGTCACGACACGCGAGCGCCGGCTCAGGTCGACGCTTGCGTAGCTACTGTGGTGTTTGACGAAGAGCGGGAAGAGGAGCGTCTCAGCAGCGCGCTCCACATCTTCATCGTCCTTGGCGATGACAAAAGCCGGGGTGGCGATCCCCAACTGTTGACAGACTTCTTTCATGCGGACACGGGATGGCTCGTAGCACTCCGAGGTGGCTCCGGTAAAGGGCACTCGGTGCTTCTCGAGGGTCTCGACCACCTCGATCCCCGGGATGTCCTGATCCGCTGCTCCGTCGCAGAGGTTGAAGAAGAGATCGAATCCATCTTCGATCAGGCGTTCCACCTCAACAACCGACTCGACCTTGCCGACCAGAGTGGCGACGTGCCATTCATCGTCGGGAAGGAAAGGTCGGGGATCGCATGGCCAGTCGTCATCGGCAAAGGGCGAGGCGTCGAGATCCTGGGTGGTCAGAAGACAGATGCGCACGGTGAAACTCTTCCTGGTCGCTGGTGCTCTGAAACTGTACCTCGTGGAGTTCAGACCAACAGAACGAAGAGTTTCCTCTGCCAACCAGAACTCTGGAACAAAAGTAGCGTCTCCTGAGAAAGGGGCGAAGCCGATCAGAACTGGCTGATCTGTGTGGTTTTCGACATCCACTTCTCGGCAGCTTTCATCCCGTCGATGGCCGCCGACAGGATTCCCCCGGCGAATCCTGCGCCCTCTCCCAGTGGATAGAGGCCGCCGAGCCCGATGCTCTCGAAGGTGTCCCGATCGCGGTCGATGCGGACCGGACTGGAAGAGCGGGACTCAGGAGCGGTGACCAGAGCATCCCTGTCACCGAACTCCGGGAAGCGCTGAACCAGATCGGTTAGTCCGATCCGCAACGTTTCGAGAATGTCCCGTGGAAGAAAGTTCTCGAAGGGAGTCGACTTCATCTTGCGCGGATAACTGCTCTGGGGGAGATCCTCTGAGGTCCGACCCTCGATGAAATCGATCAAGCGCAACGCCGGAACGGAAAAATCTCCGCCTGCGGCCTCGAAGGCAGCACCTTCGATCTGTTCCTGCAGATCGATGCCGGCGAGGGGATCGGAAGACGATCCGAAGCGATCGGGTTCAAGGGTGACGACGAAGCCACTGTTGGCCCAGGGACTCTTGCGTTGAAATTTGGAAGCACCGTTGACGCACAGGTAACCCTCGCGTTCTGTCGACGGCAGGATCTCACCCCCCGGACACATGCAAAAGGAAAACACGTCGTCACCGGACCGTTTCGAAACCAGATTGTAATCGGCTGGCGGCAAATCAGGATGCCCGGCCGATTCTCCGTACTGCATTCGATCGATGGCAGACTGCGGATGTTCGACCCGGACTCCCAACTGGAATGGTTTTTGACTCATGGTAACTGCGTGAGAAGCGAGCATCCGGTAGACGTCCCGTGCGCTGTGGCCTGTGGCCAGGAAGACAGCCTCCGCCGGCCATCGTTGCTGCTCTCCATCGGTTTCGACCAGGACTCCGGCGATCGAACGCCGATCTGGATCGTCATCGATGATGAGATCGGCGAGCCTGTGTTCGAAGAAGAACTCCGCCCCCTTCTCCTCGAGAGAAACTCGCATCCGTTTGACGATGCTCGGGAGCAGATTCGACCCGACATGAGGGCGACCATCGGTGAGGATCTCGCCGGGAGCCCCGCAGTCGACCAGCGCCTGGAGCACCTCACGAACCCGCGAATCCTTGACCCGCGTGTAGAGCTTGCCGTCGGAGTAGGTCCCTGCCCCACCCTCGCCAAAGACCAGGTTCGACTCGGGATCGAAATCGCCTCCGTCGATGAAGCGCTTCCAGCGCTTCGACCGCTCGATCACCTTGGGGCCTCTCTCCAGAACGATGGGAGATACGCCCGACTCGACAAGGCGCCAGCAAGCGAAAAGGCCGGCAGGACCGGTACCGACGATCACCGGGCGTGGGATTCCGTCGGCGATGGGGATCACTTCTGGGCTCGAAAACGGCTGCCATCGTCTTACCTTCGCCCCTTTTCGCCCCAACAGATGGGCTTCCACCCGCCCGGGCAACTCGACGATCAGCGAGTAGATGAAGCGTGGGACTTCGCCTCCGCGACAGTCGAGGGACTTACGATGAACCTCCACAGAGCGAACCGTCTCCGGCGACACACGCAGGCGCCGGGCGACGATTCCGATGAGATCGGAATCTTCACCCCCGAGTGGGAGTCGGATGTCGTGGCAGATGAGCGCCATGGATGGATTCCTGCCCTTCTCAGCGACCTCGTCGTGATGGAGTTGGACCACCACGACTGGAACGGGAGGCGCCTTTTCTCACTCCCTGAGTGTCCGGAGGAGCAGCCACTTTTTTTCGTGGCGCGTTGCGCCTGAGAGTGGAACCGCACGGTCCATCGACCAGCTCCGTCTCTTCCATGAGGAAGCGAGCGAGTTGCAGAGGGATCGCCTTCAACGACCACTGCCCGCGGAAGAGACTCTCGTTGAGGCGATCGCGCCTCTCGAAGGAGCGCCAGCCATCGTCGCTGTAGTCGCGGCCCGGGTTCCACGCCAGACAGGCGATCGGCTTGGCGACCTTGTGCACCAGACAGAGGCCATCCTCCAGGAGAGGACAGTCGTAGCGCTGGTGGTCCTCGGTGTCCTTGAGGTAGCCGATCGACTGGGCCATTCGCTCGACAATCTGCTTCCGTCGCCCTTTGAGGTGAGACTTCTCGGCGATGGCACGGGCGATGTCGATCGCCTCCAGATCGGTGATCCGCATCTTGTTTTTCGCCCGGGTGCAGCAGGCGTGAGGAGGGTCCTCCTCGACCTGAACCGGCTCCCTGGCGAACTCTTCCATCTCCTTGAAGAGGGGGCCGCGGGAGCGGTCGAGAGAGTGAAGCCCCTCTTCGAGAGCTCTTGCCTGCGCCAGCATCTTGGCGGGTTTTCTCTTCTTCCTTGCCATCACGACCTCCCTGGCGCCGGAGTGCGCCGATCACGGCAGAGTGTAGCATGGCCTCCATGCCGGTACGCGAAGGAGTTCACTTCTGGCGCAATTCCGGACCCCGTCCAAGGCCGAACATCACCCACGCTGCCACCAGCCAGATCCCGACCGACAGGCCGAAGACGATGCGCGGGTCATGCCAGTAAGCGACGATGCCACCCCCCAAGGTATGGCCCACCACTCCCCGGATACAGACGAGCGCGACGTGCACCGCCATGTACTGGCGCGCCTGCTCCTCCCTTGCGAAAGCCACCGGGCCCATGTTCCAGGCGATCATCACGCCGGCCATCGAGACGCCGAAGATCGCCTCGGCGAAGAGAAACTGCCCTGGTGTCGATGCCAGCGAAAGCGCGATCCCGTAGATCGCCAGGCCGATGAAACAGAATCCCGAGAGCCACCCCGGCCCGATGCGGTCCATCTTGCGCCCGAACCATACGGCGAGAAACACCGCGACGATGGCGACAAGCGCCTTCGAGCCGAGGAGCACCCGCCAGTCGAGGTGAAGGAACTCGGCATCGACGGTCCACACCGGCTTGGCGGTCATCGAGGCCATGAACGCCGTGCCATAGAGGATGAATCCGAGTTCGTAGCGCAGGAATCGACGATCTGCCAGGAGCAGTTTCCAGATGGCTCGCGCCGAGTCGATGGCCAGACCCCGAGGTTTCGCCTTTTCCGGGTCGCGCAACTCGACGCCGGCGAAGATCTCACAGGCGAGCCAGCCGCAGACTGCCGCTCCTGCGTAGATCCAGGGGAAGGCGCCCTCGTTCTGGTGCAGCCAGATTCCAGCGACTAGGAGCGTCGCTGCCGAGGCGAAGGAACCGTAGCGATGGGCTCTGCCGAACAACTCACCCCGGTTGGCATCGCGGTAGTTGGCGCGCAGCACGCCGTTCCATGCCGCTGTTATCGGCACCTGAGCGAGGGCCGAGATGGTGATCAGCAGCAGGAACGAATAGCCGACCACCGTCTGCCCGGTTCCTTCCGATGCCCAGTCAGCGACCTCGGGAATCGCCAGCAGCAGGATGAGGACCAGGGGCAGGCGGCCAACGGTGGCGGCGCGGCGCAACAGGCGTCGGGGTCCGGTGGAACTGATCCAGCGCGAGAAGAAGAGGATCGCCCCCTGGACCACCGCCGGTGCCATCGTCGTCAGGGTCAGAAGCAGGATGTCGGCTCCGAGGGCTTTGCGTGTGAATTCCCCCGCCGCCCACATCATCGAGCCAAACATCCCCTCAGGGATCGAGGCGAGGCGATGGCGGCGGTAGGTACTCTTCTCGATGCGTGACAACGGGCCTCCAGGGTCCAGGGCGGGGCGGCATTCGACCCTGACGAGCCCGGGCCGTCCAGCGGAGTACTGGAAATTAATTCTTCAGAGCCGATGATCGGGAGTACTGATCGGTGAGTTCGAATTGAGGAGAAAGAAATGACCCGCAACATCTCCGGGGGGCGAAAGACCGCCTTCTACCTGGGCACGGCACTGATGGCCATCGGCCTGCTTCTGTTCCTATCGACTTTTTTCTCTGCTGCCATGGACTGGGGGGGAGGCTTTGGTAGGGACTCCGAATCACAGTCGAGGTCAATGATGTTTCGAGCCTTTGGTGGAATGGCGTTGATCGGCGTGGGCGCGTTTATCCGTGGTGTTGGCGCTCGCGGGCTCGCTGGCTCCGGTGTTGTCCTCGACCCCGAGCAGGCCGAGAAGGATCTGGAGCCCTTCAGCCGCATGGCAGGAGGGATGGTCCAGGACGTGCTGGAGGAAGCCGATATCGATCTCGGCGGAAGATCGGAAAAGGTCGTCATGATCAAATGCCAGGCCTGCGCCACCCTCAACGAGGATGGCTCGCGCTTCTGTCAGGAGTGCGGGAAAGAGCTGTAGGGGCACAGGGAACGCGGCTGGCAGACGGTCACCCCGAACTAGTCTGTACCGGGTAGCTCGACCCGATGGACCTCGCCGTCGAAGGCGACGCTGTCGCCGTTTCTGAGCTGGCGCCCGCGGCGCGTCTCGACCTCGTCGTTGACCGAGACGAGGCCTTCCTGAATCAGCACCTTCGCCTCTCCGCCGCTGTCGGCGATTCCTTTCCACTTCAGGAACTGGGCGAGACGGATCGTCGGTGCGGAATCGTGACTCATCGAATTCCCACCGGGCTGACGGCGAGGAGCCTGCTGATCAGGGTGCAGACGAAGAGAGCATCGGTGGCCTCGAGGGGCTCGGTCGAGTCGAGATCCCAGACCGCGCGGATGGTGCCGGTGGCATCGACCAGTGGAACCGCGATCCCCGAGACCGTCTTCAGTCCGCTGTCGCCATCGCAGGAGACGTAGCCGGGCCAGGTCGAGACATCGGCGGCGATCTGCGGTGCCCCGCGCAGCACTGCATCGAAGCACATCCCCGAGGTGTGGACTCTTCCCTTCTCCTCGATGGTGGCGCACACCGGCGGGCCGGCGGAATGAAGCAACTCGAGGCGGCGTTCGGGAAGGACGCCACGCAGGGCGTAGATGCCGTTGAACTGCCAGCCGGCGTCGCTCATCCCCGCTGCGATCGATGCCGGAAAGGCCTTCCACGGGTCGCCATCTCTGAGCGACTCGCACAGGAGCCAGACGATCGACCGGAAGGACTCTTGGCGCGTTTCATCGACATCGCCGGGCAACTGCGCGATGACGGTGGCCATCTCTGCCGCGAGGGTCCGCGCACTGAGAACGTCCCGGCGGTAACGGAGAATGCGGGCGTGAATGCCGTCGCGGGCGAGGCGGAAGGTCGCCCGCGCTTCCTTTGCGGAAGCGCCTGAACTGACATACTCGACCGGATCGGGGAAGGGCCAGTGGAGGGTCTTGCTCGCCCCCGGAAAGGTCGGACAGCTCTCGTGGGCCTTCGAGCAGACGGTGATCGCCAGGTCGAAGGACTCTCTCCCGTACATCGACAGCGCTTCACAGACCAGGCCCTCGACGTCGATGCCGTTCTCCTCCAGCACCTCAAGGGCGAGGGGGTGGACGCTGCCGACCGGCTCTGTGCCGGCGGAAGAGACCTGCCACTCATCGCCCCAGATCTCCCGCCACAGCGCCTCGGCGAGCTGGCTGCGGCAGGAGTTGCCGGTACAGAGGATGATCACACTTTTCAAAACTGGCCTCCGTCGCGATGAAAAGGTCGTTGGAACAGGGTAGCGCCTCTGGTTCCGGGCATCTCCCCTCTTTGGGGGGGCTCGTCGGAACTCTCCTGTGGCGTTATCCTGCCGACAAAGAGGAGGCTCCCTTGTTCCATCCCCTGGCGATCCTGTTGCTGACGCTTCTCGCCTCTCCGGCGGAAACCACCTCGCCGGCGCCTGATGCTCCCAACATCGTCTACATCCTCGCCGATGACCTCGGTTATGGAGAACTCGGCTGCTACGGCCAGGAGAAGATTCGCACTCCCAACCTCGACCGTCTCTGCGCCGAGGGGATGCGCTTCACTCGCCATTACTCCGGCAGCCCCGTCTGCGCCCCATCGCGCTGCGTCCTGCTGACGGGAATGCACACCGGCCACGCCATCGTGCGCAACAACTGGGAGAATGGTGGCTGGGGAGAGAAGGAACCCGAGGGGCAGTACCCGATGCCGGCAGGAACGCGCACCGTCTCGGGGCTGCTGCAAAAGATGGGCTACCAGACCGCCTGCGTCGGCAAGTGGGGCCTCGGCGGCCCCGGCACCAGTGGCCATCCCAATTCCCAGGGCTTCGATTTCTTCTACGGTTACCTCTGCCAGCGCAAGGCGCACAACTACTACCCCGCCCACCTGTGGAGAAATACCGAAAAGGACGTGCTCGCGGGCAACGGCTGGTACCGCGCCCACCAGAAGATCCAGGAACCGCTCGCCGATGAGGAAGAGTACTACCGCCGCTACCTGCGCGAAACCTACGCCCCCGAGCGGATGCTCGAGGAAACCCTCCACTTCATCGATGACAACCGCGATCATCCCTTCTTCCTCTACTACGCCTCGCCGATCCCCCACGTGGCGCTGCAGGTTCCACAGACCTTCGTCGAGCAGTACCCGCGGGAGTGGGACGGTACCCCGTACCTCGGCCAGCAGGCCTACCTCCCCCACCCGCGACCGAATGCCGCCTACGCGGCGATGATCACCCACCTCGACTCGGAAGTGGGTGCCATCCTCGACAAACTGGAGGAACACGGACTCGCCGAGAACACCCTCGTTCTCTTCTCGAGCGACAACGGCCCGACTTACGCCGGCGGGGTCGATGCGCGCTTCTTCAACAGCGATGCCGGTCTCAACGGGCTGAAGGGGAGCGTCCTCGAGGGCGGGGTGAGGGTCCCCTTCATCGTCCGCTGGCCCGGCCACATCGAGGCGGGCTCGACCAGCAACCAGCCTTCCGGATTCCAGGACCTGCTGCCGACGCTGGCAGAAATCGTCGGCTTCGAAGTCCCCGGCCCGACCGACGGCATGAGCCTCCTGGCAGCGCTGACCGGGGGCGAGAATACCCCGCGACCAACCGACCTCTACTGGGAGCTGGGAGATCGTCAGGGAATCATCCACGGCGACTGGAAACTGGTTCGCCTCAGACTCGGCAAGAAGAACGCCACCACCGCTCTCTACGACCTTGGCGAAGACCCTCTCGAGACCCACGACCTCGCAAAGGAGCGACCGGAAATACTGACGATGATGCTCGAGCGCGCCGCGAAGGCACGGGTGCCTTCACCCGTCTTCAGTCAGCCTGTCCTCGACGGTAGTGCCTTCGATCAATAACGCTCCCCGTCGTCAGGATCTCTGCATTCGACCGCCAGCAGCCCGGCACCCTCGTGGCACTCACCCTGGTGACTCCTGGCTCGCCTCTTCCTGGCCATCTTCGCTAACGGGAGCGTGGAGTCTCGATACCCGACCAACAAAACTCTTGGGAGAATCCTCCCTAGTTCGTAATATTTTC
This sequence comes from Planctomycetota bacterium, assembly GCA_015664425.1. Classification (GTDB taxonomy): domain Bacteria; phylum Planctomycetota; class UBA8108; order UBA1146; family UBA1146; genus DTRS01. The sequence goes on along the minus strand of DQQH01000032.1, from coordinate 6,031 downwards.
ACCCCATGAGAAAATCCACGGCGCGACTGGTTCACTACTCGCTCGATCACCCACGATCGATCATCGCCGCGATGATCACGAGCACTGTGCTTCTGCTTTTACTGGCTTTGTTGCCAACGCTGAGCGCCGACCGTTTCCCTTACCTCCACCCTGTTTCCATTGATACCGATCCTGAGAACATGTTGCCGGCAGACGAACCGGTGCGAGTGGCCCACAACGCCAGCAAGAAGCAATTTTCCCTGCATGACGGAATCGTCGTCGGCATCGTCAACGAAACTCATCCTCGGGGGGTTTTCAACGTATCAACCCTGACAAAGGTCGATGAGATCACTCGTTTTGCCATGGAACTCGAGGGGGTCGTAGAGGTCGACGTCATGTCTCTTTCCACCGTCGACAGCATCTCGCAGGCAGGCCCAGGCACGGTACGCTTCCAGTGGCTGATGGCGAAGCCACCCGCGGATCAGGCAGAGGCCGATGACATTCGCAGTCGCGCCATGCGCATCCCGTTTCTTCGCGACACATTGTTCTCAGCCGATGGCAAGGCTCTGGCTCTCTATATTCCGCTACGCAACAAGAACGATGCCCACGAAATCTCGGTCGCCTTGCAATCGAAAATCGATGCCATCGGTAGCGGCGACGACGGATTTCACATCGCCGGCTTGCCGGTGGCAGAGGATACTTTCGGCAGCGAAATGTTCATCCAGATGGCGATCGCCGCCCCCGCAGCAATGCTGGTGATCTTCCTTCTTATGTGGTTCTTTTTCGGCAACTTGCTCGTCATCTTGTCGCCGATGATCGTCGCCGTCATCGCCGCTCTGTCGACGATGGGACTGCTGATCGTGACTGGCAACACGATCCACATCATGAGTTCGATGATCCCCATCTTCATCATGCCGATCGCCGTCCTGGACGCGATCCACATCATCAGTGACTTTTTCGACCGCTACCAACACTACCGTGATCGTCGGAAAACGCTGGTTAAGGTCCTGGGCGATCTGTTCCAGCCGATGCTGTTCACGTCTCTTACCACCACGGCCGGCTTTGCCTCCCTCGCCCTGACTCCCATCCCACCGGTCCAGATTTTTGGCCTCTTCGTCGGATTTGGGGTGCTGCTGGCGTGGTTCTGGACCATCACCTTCATTCCCTCTTTCCTGATGCTCATCCCGGAAGCACGACTGGAGAAATTCGGTCGAAAGGAACGAACCGGAGACGGCGACTCGCACGACGATGGCGTGGCGCTCTTCCTCGCACGGTCAACCTCGAGAGGGGCGCCTCTGATCATCGCAGGAGCGGTCCTTCTGACCGCCATCGCTTTCCTTGGCATCAGCAAGATCGAGGTCAACGACAACCCGACCCGCTGGTTCGAACCGGACCATCCGATTCGTATCGCCGATCGAACGATGAATAGCCACTTCGGCGGCACCTACAACGCTTATCTATCTCTGAAGTACAGCCCGCCCCCATATGACCCCGACTCCTTCGCTGAAGGACTCGCGGAAAAAGCTCAACGGATGGAAGAAGCACTGAGCGCCGCCGCCGAGGCGGTGCAGCAGCATCTCAATTCTCTGGATCGAGGGACCATCCTCGATCTGCTCGACGAGATCGACCGTTTCGTCAGGCAACGCCGACTCTCCAGCGAGTCAGCCCCGAAGCGTGGGGCGTGGACCACCCTGGAAGGATGGCTCGATTGGGCATTCGCCAGCGCGGAGGATGATGAGACGCCGCCAGCCGATGGCCGCTCCGAATTGAAGGAGACGTTGGCTAGCGCTGCTGCCGAGATGAGGGAGGCTTCCAGCCGTTACAGATCGATCGTCGAAGAGGTTGCCGGCCAGGCACCAGAAACCTCTGACGACTTCCTCGCCGCTCTCTCCCTCGAGATCGAAACCATTTCCACCAGTGAGGACCGATGGCGGGTCGTCGGTACGATGCTGTCGTCGGTCCAACAGGAGAAGCAGGCCTTCAAGGATCCCCTCCTGCTGGGCTGGGTCAGTGAGCTCCAGGAATTCATCGGGCAGCACCCCGTCGTTGGCAAATCAAACTCCCTGGCTGACATCGTCAAGACGGTTCACCGCGACCTCACCAGCGGCAGCGAAGTGGACTACCTTATTCCTTCACACCGCGACACGGTGGCCCAGACGCTAGAACAGTTCCTGTCGGGCCATCGAAAGGACGACCTGTGGCACTTCGTGACCCCAAGTTTTGAAGAGGCCATGGTCTGGGTACAACTCAAGAGCGGAGACAACCGCGACATGCAGGATGTCGTGGCCCATCTTTCAGGGTATCTCGAAGGACATCCGCCGCCCGTTGACCTCGACGAGCCGCAGTGGTTCGGCCTGACCTACATCAACGTCGTCTGGCAGCAGAAGATGGTCTCGGGGATGATCGATGCCTTTCTGGGGAGTTTCATCGTCGTCTTGACGATGATGACATTCCTCTTCCGCTCCATCTCCTGGGGAATTCTCAGCATGCTCCCTCTCACCATCACAGTTGCCTTGATCTACGGAATGATCGGCTTGCTGGGCAAGGACTATGACATGCCGGTGGCAGTGCTGTCGTCGTTGAGTCTCGGCCTCGCCATCGACTATGCCATCCACTTCCTCGCCCGCGCACGCCAGTTGCACCGTGAACTCGGGGATTGGGACAGGGCCAGGGAGGCGGTTTTCGGAGAACCCGCCCGGGCAATTGGTCGGAATATCATCGTCGTTGGCCTGGGTTTCTTGCCCTTGATTCTGGCGCCACTGGTACCGTATCAAACGGTCGGCTACCTCATCGCCTCGATTCTCCTCCTCGCTGGCGGAGTTTCCCTGGTTCTTCTTCCGGCGTTGATGACCATCGGCCAACGGTGGTTCTTTGCCGGGGATGCAGACGGTAGCGGAGTGCCAGAGGAAGCGCCTGCAGGATCCAAGGAGTGAACGATGGTCACCAGCATCACGGCAATTTTCGGTCTTGCTGCCGTCATCGGTGGTGCCTCCGGCGACCTCAGCGTCGAGGAAATCGTCAAGAGAACCAACCACGCGGCCTACTACCAGGGAAACAATGGCCGGGCGCGCGTGTCGATGGTCATCACCGACGGCCAGGGACGCAAGCGAGAGCGTGAACTGTCGATTCTCAGGTACGACGCCCCCGGGCCCGACGGGGAGCAGAAATTCTACCTCTACTTCCACGCCCCTGCGGACGTAGCGCGGATGACCTTCCTCGTCCACAAGCACCTCGACCGCGACGATGACCGCTGGCTCTACATACCCGCTCTCGATCTGGTAAAGCGCATCGCCGCCACTGACAAGCGTACAAGTTTCGTCGGTTCCGACTTCCTCTACGAAGATGTCTCTGGCCGCCAACTCGACCAGGACCACCACGAACTCCTCAAGACCACCGAGAATTTCTACCTTCTCAAACACACTCCGAAGGATCCCGACTCGGTCAAGTTCGCGCACTACACGATGTGGATTCACAAGAAGAGTTTCTTGCCCACCAAGGTCGAGTATTCCGACGCCTCGGGCGAGGTATACCGGGTGATGACGGTAGGCCGGGTCGAGACGATCGATGGTAAGCCAACGGTACTGGAAGCCACGATGGAGGACCGTCGCACCGGCTCCAGGACCGTCCTCACCTACAAGGATCCCGCCTACGACATCGGCGTTCCCGAGCGGGTGTTTACCGAGCGCTATCTTCGTCGAGCCCCGGTCAAGTACCTGAAATAATGCCGTTGGTATCCCCTGACTGCCCGAAGTCCTTCCTCCTCGTCACCGCCCTCGCCGCAGTCGCACACCTTCCGTTCCAGGAGGCCACAGCCGCTTCATTCGCTGAAAATCCGCTCCCCTTCAATCTGGAAGAACCCCAGGAGGGAGAGCCGGAAGTACCTGTGGGTTTGCAGGCAGCGGATGACGATCGCGAGCCGGGCCTACCTGCGGGTCTGGGACCGGCAGGTGCGGATGATGGGGCGGGAGTGGATTCCTTCGATCGGTCAACTCGAGCCTTCCGCGAGTTCGGTGGGTTTCTCGATCTCCGTAGCGGCTCTCGCCTGCGCGATGACCCCGACGAGCCCCAGCAGTCCCTCGGCGAGTTGCGGCTGCAACTCAATGGAAAGATCGCTCTGGAGTGGATTACCGCCCGCGCCGTCGTCGATGTGGTCCACGACTACCTCGCGGAAGGTCAGGAACTGGATCTCGACACCTCAGAAGGCAGCATCGACTTGCGAACCCTCGATTTTGTCGTCTCGCCGGTGGAGTTCGCCGACCTGCGCATCGGTCGCCAGGCCCTGACCTGGGGAGTCGGCGATCTCCTCTTCCTCAATGATCTCTTCCCCAAGGATTGGAACGCTTTCTTCCTGGGACGCGACCTGGAGTACCTCAAAGCCCCCGCCGACGTTGCCCGTCTGTCACTGTTTTTCGATGACGTGACGGTCGACGTCGTCTACGGCCCGCGCTTCAACGCCGATCGCTTTCTCGATCGTCGTCGCCTTTCTTCCTTCGATCCGATCGCCGGTGAGATCAGTGGTGCCGACACGCCACTGCCAGTCGACCGCCCCGATCGCTGGTTTGTGGATGATGAGCTGGCGGTGCGCCTGGCGAGAACGGTTGGCTCCTGGGAACTGGCGGCCTATGGCTATCAGGGTTTCTGGAAGTCTCCAGAAGGTTTCGACCCGGACCTCTCGGTCGCACTCTTTCCTAGACTCCTCTCCGGGGGTGTCAGTGCCCGAGGTCCCTGGCGAAAAGGCATTCTCAGCCTCGAAGGGGCTTCATACCGTTCCATCGATGACCCTGGAGGGGATGAACCTTATCTGCCCAACTCCCGGTGGCTCTTCCTCGCCGGCTACGAGCGCGAACTGACCACCGATCTGATCGCTGGGATTCAATACATGGGCACCTTCATCCGCCAACACGAGGAATACCTGCAGAACCTACCCGATGGCACCCCCGCTGCAGCGGCGTCAGATCATCTGATGACTCTCCGATTGAGCTGGCAGAATCGTGCCCAGATGTTGCGCCTCTCGCTCTTCAGCATGTGGGGGATCACCGAGGGGGATGGCTACCTTCGCCCCCACGTCAGTTACGCCCTCTCGGACAGTTGGCGCCTCGAAACCGGTGCCAACGTCCTTCACGGTGATCAGCCGCACAGCCGCTTCGGGCAGCTCGAGCGAAATACCAACCTGTGGGGCGCCGTGCGCTACTCCTTCTGAAGCCACAATGCCGGATCCAAACCGTCTCCGGCCTCTTCAGTCATCGAGCAATCGAGGGCCCGGGGCGCCTCAAGGACAGATCGGCGGCGATTCGCAGCCGGGCTCACCCACCGTCGGGTCGACTCCGCACCCGGGGTAGGGGGCCGGCACCACCGGGGAGCCGCTGAAGAGCCAGCCGAGGAGAGCGATGGGATCGGCGACGTCGATGGCGTTGTCATCGTTGATATCGCAGGCATTCGCGCACGGGGGAGTTACTCCCGACTGGAAGAGGTGGACGAGAAGGAAGATCGCGTCGGCGAGGTCCACCATCCCGTCGCCGTTGCACTCCGATCGGATGAAGAGCGGGGCTGTCGGAGGTCCGACCACCGTCGCTGACATCGGCTCCTCGATGGCATGTCCGAGAAGGGTTGCAACGCCATCCTCGGGGGCGGCATCGGCGGTGAAGCCGAAGCTGTAGAGCCAGCCCCAGCGCAGCGGGTTCGCCACCGACCCACTCGCGACCGGTGCGGTCTGCCAGGTGACGCTGTCGGCACCGCGGCTTCCCAGCCAGGGGTCGTTGCTCCAGGCGATCGTCTCGATCAGCGGACTATCGAAGGTGATGTCGGTAACAGTGACCCCCGGGGAGACCGGGATGTCGAGTCTGCCGATTCCACGGGCGAGGTCATGGTTGAAGATGGCGTACTCGTAACGCCACAACCCTCCCCCCTGGGGGATCGCCTTCGAGGCGACGATGGAGCGGCCGTCGCTGGCCGACTCGGGACGCACCTCGGTGAACTGCGCGCCCGGCCACGACAGGATCGCCGGGCCTATGGTCCCAGGATCGGCGATGGAGAAGGACCAGATCACCCCCAT
>DQQH01000098.1 GCA_015664425.1 Planctomycetota bacterium | reverse complement strand
CTGCATCGACATCATCAACGGGCTCAGCTGTGCGTAGGCGTGCTGGGAGACCGACCACTCGCGGTACTGCTTCGGATGGCAGGTGGCACACTCATCCGCTGACGGAAAGCGGCTCTCCTTGAAGACCCGGGCGTGTTTCGTCGCCGGGTCGACCTGCGCTGTCTCGGTCTTCTCGGGGTCATCGTCGCTCAGCAGATCTCCGCCGAGGAGATCATCGCCATCCTGGTCGCTGGAGTCCTGACCGCTGGCGGCGGTGCCGGCGGGATCCTGAGGAAAACCGGAATCGGCGCTGGTGGCCGACCCCGAGGAGAGGGCCAGGAGAGGCATGACGAGAAGGAGTGCGAGAAGGCCGCGGCGGACGATCGGAGACAGGTCGGTGGGGGAACCGCTAACGCTCACCTCTGAATCCTCTCACTCACTTGGCCGCAATTGCGCAGGAAGATCCCGGGAGATCAGGCGGGGAAATCGAACGAGACCTCGAAAACTGGGGAGAAATTTGAACCCGCATTCCCTGAACGTCCAGAAGGTAACTCTAGCCAGACAGGGCGAAATCACCAGAAAGATCAGGTTACCGAGCGTTCGAACCCAGGCGAGCAACTCCCTGATGGCCGTGCCGTGGTCGTCGAGGATGCGGAAACCACCCCCCTGGCGACGGAAGACCAGCGGTTCGTGGTCAATTCCCGGCAGATGTAAGGACGGTCGCGTTGAAGCCGTGAATATTCACCGGGTCACGGGCTTCAAAGGGTGTGGCGGAGACCGTTGTCAGGAGCAGGGTGCCAGCCTTGTTCCCTCAGTGGCGTTACTCCGCTGAGGATCGGTCGACAAGGGTTGCAGACATTCGAAGAGATCGAGGCGGCCTGGTCATCGGTCGCAATTCTTCGAGATTATCTTTTGGAGTCGCTGGAGTTGATCTCGACGACGGTTTCTTTCGAGTCGACGACAACGGCTCCCTCGACGATGGCTTCGGCGAGTTCCCGCGGTGACATGCCGTAATCGATTCCGCCGTGCATCGTATGGTGGACGAGGTTCACCGGTACCGCCTGGGAAACGAACCGAAACTCGATCCTGTACCGTCCGTCTCCGGTCAGAAGGTCGCCATCGACGTGATACTTGGCGGTGCGATGGCCCAGCGGCTCGATATTCCGGCGGTGCTTGCGAACCCCCTCGAGGCGCCCGTAGATGTTGTTGGGGCGGGTCGCCGGCCGAACGAAGGGGAGCAGCGAGACGGAGTGGTTGATGGGGAGGACCTGCTCCCTGTCACCACCGCGGACGTTGCGAATCATGTACTTCGACTGCAGATTGAAGAGCTGCTCATCGAGGGGTAACTCGCCGTTGTGTACGTAGAGCGAGAAGTCGTCGCGCAGGTCGCCGTTGGGGTCACGGTCGCCGGAGAGGAAAACCACGTTGCCTTCCCCATCGATGACCTCGACTTGAATGACGAAGACGCGCTCGATCTTTTCGGCCGGCACGTTGTGACCCTTGGTCAGGTTCTTCACGTCGATCTCGAACTCGATGCCGCCGCTGTCGGCGCGAGTGACGCGCGGGTCGCTGAGAGCAAAGCCGTTGGCGAGAACGGTCTTCCTCTGGCCATTTGCCCACTCGAGGAGTTCGAGCTGGTCGTCGATGATCTCGCGACCGTCGTAGCGGTCGTCGATCGACACCCAACTGCCGGGGAAGGGGAAATCCTCGGGGCAACTGTCCTCGAAAGCGTCGGTCCCCCAGCCGCCCTCGACGTCGAACTCGAGCCACTCGGTGAGGGTCTTGAACTCGCTGGCACGCTTGTTGATGGGGAAGATGCCCGGGTGGATCACCGAGTAGTCGGGCCCCGCGAAGTAGTGGTTGGTCAGCTTGCGCGATGCGGTCTCCTTGCCTCCTACCACCGCCGCCGGTCCCTGCGGGTAGCCAGAGGGGATTCCCTGCACGTTGCCCATGTGGCAGTCGTTGCAGGTGGTGCCCTCATCGGCGGCGGGGGAGTTGCGGTATTCGGTGAACATTTCTTCGATTCTCAGGCCATCGGGGGTGAAGACTTCGTGGCAACTG
>DQQH01000202.1 GCA_015664425.1 Planctomycetota bacterium | reverse complement strand
CCGGATTGCCGCTGCCGAGGGCGTAGAGCCAGTCGGGGGCATTGAGTTGGTCATCGCCGAGGATCTTCACGCCGTTGACGAAGATCGCCGACGTGTCGAGCTGGTAGTCGACCCGGTGGGCGATGCGAACCCACTCCCCCTTGTTCCAGGAACCGGCGGCGACGTAACCATCGCCGGCGTTGTAGAAGCCGCCGTCACTGCAATCGACGAAGAACTCGGCGTCGTTGGAATTGCTGGCGTTTCCCTGCCACAGCGCCTGTAACTCGTTCTCCGACTGTTCGATGAAGATGTCGAAGATGATGGTGAAGTGGAAGGAGTCGCAGCATCCTCCGCCGCCGTTACCGGGGGCGTTGAAGAAGGTCTCCAGCCCGATCCCAGGCCCGTAAGCGTTGTCGAGCCAGAGGAAACTGGTCATCTCGCCATCGATGTGGGGAACGATGATCCCATCGGTGACATCGGTCCCCCAGTCGGAACCTTCGAGCATTCCCCGCGGAGTCATGTCGGAGGGCCCCATCGCCGGGGTGAAGGGGACGTCGTCGGCCGCATCGAGATCATCAAAGCGCCACTCGGTGGTGTTCAGGGTCGGGTATTCAAGGTCGGTGGTGAAGCTCCAGGTCGGCCCGGGAGTGACCGTTGCGCCGGTGCGATGGTCGATCCGCCAGTAGTAGACGTTGCTCGGGGCGAGGAGCCCGGGAAGGAAGGTCGTCGCCACCTGATTCCCCTGGAAATCGGCACTGGTGAGCACCGGCTGCTGGCCGAAGTAGACGTCGAAAGAATCGGGTGGATCGCACGGGAACCACTCGAGGGTCGGATTCATGGTCACTCCCTCGGCGCCATCGAGAGGCACCGGCGCCGACGGACCGGCATCCGATTCCCCGACCTGAAACGTGAGTTCGGCGGACCAGTTGCTCCAGGTGAGACTGGCGTCGCGGTAGCGCACTCGCCAGTAGACGTTTGTGCAGCCAGGCAGCGACGTGTCGAGGAGATTGTGGGAGATGTCCGGGTCGGTCACGGTGTTGACGCTGTAACCGGGGTCGCCGTTGGGCGGGCGGTACCAGTTCTCCTTCCGTTGCCACTCATCGACGACCGGGGCCGAGTAGTCGCCAGCGGTGGTGGTTACCTGCCAGTGACTCTCGAAGTGCTCATCCCCATCGACATCGGAAAAAACCGAGGCCTGGAGGGTGGTCCCGGTTCCCGGGACAACTCCCGATGAGGGGCCCGGTGAGAGTGCGATGGGAGTCGCCGGGGGATTGTTGTAGCGCCTGATGAGGAGATCGTCGATCACCTCGTTGTCGCGGAAGATGTAGTCGTTGCCGCGACTCACCCGGCGAAGGCGGAATTTCGGGTCGGCTCCCGCCTCCACGTCCATCACCATGAATCCCCACTCGGGAACGCTGTACTCGAACTCCTCGTAATCCTGGTTGGGAAATGTCCACCAGTAGTCGAGGCTGCCCATGGCGCTGGCGACGTTGACCATCAGGTGGTTGTGATCGCGGCTCTGCCCCCTGGAGTACCCGTGGGTGTGGCCGAAGAAGTGGATCGATGGCTTGCCGTAGGTGGTGCTGAACTGCTCGACCTTACCGACCGCCTGGCTGCTGAATCCCGACTCGCCAGGAGTCCACATCTCCGACTTGTGCGGATGATGGAACTGGGCAAAGACGAAATCGATCCGATCATCGGCACCGGCGTCGGCGAGGACCAGATCGAGCCAGTCGAGCTGCTGAGACACCGTGAAACCGCTGTTGGTGTCGAGGGTGATCACGCGGACGTTCTGGTGATCGGTGTAGTACCAGTGTTCCTCGAACCCCGCAGTGCCGGTTTCGGGGAGCTGGAAGTAGTCGAAGTAGAGCTGAGCGTTCGCCTCGTGGTTTCCCAGTGCCGGCATCACCGGGACGTGACGGTACAGGTTCTGCGCCTGGCCGAAGAAATGGTCCTGCCAGTGGGAATGGTTGGAACCGGTCGACACCAGATCCCCGGGAACCAGCGAGAATGCGATGCTCTCATCGAGTGGCAACCCGTACTCGAGGGCGAAGAAGTTGATCACTCCCTCGTTGATGATCTCCTCGTGCTTGACGCCGTTGCTGCCGAACTGGCAATCGGAATAGGCGATGAACCTGAAGGGGGCTTCCGAGGTGAGCGCCGGCGCGGTGCGCAAGAAGAAGGTTGCGCTGCTGATCGGGCCGCTCGTCACCCGGTAGTAGTAGCGGGTAGCGGGAAGGAGCCCGGTCAACTCGACGTGATGGACGAGAGCGCCACCGCCGGTGGCGATGGAGGTGCCGCTGGCGCTCGAGCCGAGAGCGGTGGTGGTGCCGTACTCGACCAGGCTCTGGCTGTTCCCCTGGGTCTCCCAGCCGATGACCATCGAGGTCGGAGACTGGTTCTGCAGGTAGGGCTCGACGAGGAGACCTGCCGTCTGGGCGGGGAGGGCTGCGGGGGAGGCGACGAAGACCACCGTGACCAGGAAGATGGAGGCGCAGACGGCGCGCACAACGCTTCTCGTTCTCATCTCGAGCATCCCATCTGCCCCGTTGGAAGGTGAACCTTGATACAGCCCGACGGCCGATCCGAGAAGGACGGGACGCCAGTGGCAATTGTCCTGAGCCAACCCTCCCCTGTCAATGTGGCAACTCCACCCCTTGCCGGGTCTTTCCCTCTCTCGACGATTGAGCCAGAATCAGCACTTGCGCATCTTCCACGACAAGATTCACAGGAGAGGATAGTCCCAAATGACCGAAATCCGTATCCCAACGGAAGAATTCCAGCGACGCCGACAGGCGGCACTCGATGCTCTCGATGGAGCGATCGGGGTTCTCTTTGCCGGCACCATCGGCGAACTCAACGAGACTTTTCGCCCCCGTCTTCACTTCGAGTACCTCACCGGCATCACCAGCGAATCGGGAGCCATCCTCATCCTCGACCCGGAACATCCCATCGAGGCGCGCAGGGTCTCACTGCTTCTCGAGCCCCATCGACCGGAGGTTGAACGGTGGGATGGCTGGCGAGGGCCGATCGACAGCGGGATGAAGGAGCGCTACGGCATCAAGACCGTCTACAGAACGCCGAGCTTCGCCACCATCCTCCTGGAGAGTGCAAAGCGAACCAAGAAACTCGCTTGCCTCCATCCCCTCGCCACTCACTCCTCTGCAGTCTCCCCCGACCTTGCCATCTTTCAGAAGCTCCAGTCGCGGATTCCCGGTCTCGAGGTCGTCGACCGCAGCGAACTCCTCGCCGTCGCCCGATCGATCAAATCGGAAGCTGAACTGGCGATGATCACCCGCGCTTGCGAGATCACCGCCGGCGGGTTCGCAGCCGCCCTTTCCACTCTCGAGGCGGGGATGAACGAGTACGCACTCCAGGAGGTGATCGAACACTCCTATCGGGCGGTGGGATCTCGCGGGACCTTCTACGGCAGCATCGTCGGTGCCGGAATCAACGGCACCGTTCTGCACTACGAGAGCAACGACCAGGAGATCGCCGAAGGCGACCTGGTGGTGATCGACAGCGGTGCCCGCCACGGCGATGGCAGTGGCGGATACGGTGCCGATGTCACCCGCACCTTTCCAGCCAGCGGCAAGTTCAGCGACCGTCAGCGCGAGATCTACGAGATCGTCCTTGCCGCTCTCGATGCTTCCATCGCGGTGGTGCGCCCCGGGGTGACCTTCAACGAGGTCGACAGGGCGTCCAGAGAAATCATCGACGGGGCGGGGTTTCGTGACTTCTTCCCCCACGGTATCGGCCACCACCTCGGCCTCGCGGTCCACGACATCACGCCCGATGGCCCCCTCAAAGAAGGCGCGGTGATCACCGTCGAACCGGGAATCTACCTTCCCGACGAGGGGTTCGGGGTTCGTATCGAGGATGACGTCGTCATCACCGCCGATGGATCGAGAAACCTGACCGCAGGAATTCCCCGCACCGTCGAGGAGATCGAGAGCGCGATGGCGCGCTGAGGAGCTGCGATGGCGATCACACGAGAAGAAGCAAGAGAGATCCTCGACTCGATGATGGAGACGCCGGCGCTGCGCGCCCACGTCCGATCGGTCGAAATTGTCATGGAAGCCTACGCCGACAAGTTCGGGGAAGATCCCGAACGCTGGGCCGTCACCGGGCTGCTCCACGATGCCGACTACGAAAAGTGGCCCGAGGAGCACCCGAAGAGGATTGTCACCCTCCTCGAGGAGCGCGGCGAGACCGAGATCGCCCACGCCATCAATTGCCACTTCACCCGCTGGGGATTCACCTGCGAGAGTCCTCTCGACAAGGCGCTCCTCGCCTGCGATGAGCTCACCGGCCTGATCATCGCCGTCGCCCGCCTGCGCCCCAATCTGCTCCAGGACCTGACACCGAAGTCGGTCAAGAAGAAGCTGAAGGACAAGGCATTCGCTCGCGGGGTCGACCGGGATGAGGTGATCATCGGGGTCGAACTCCTCGGCGTCGACCTGACCGAGCACATAGGCTTCATCATCGAAGCCCTCCGTCCTCACCAGGATCAGGTGATCGTTGCGAAATGACGGTGATCCGCGACGATTTGTCCGATGACTCCTGATCGGTCGGCACCGCCGGCAACCTCCCCCCTCGCCACTGGCCGTGCTATCCTGTCCGCTCTCCTGGAGGCGAGCCTGGGGCAGGTATTTTCCCTCCAGGAAGGACGACGGATGGTCCTGCCGGGCTTCTCTTGATCGATGAGGAAAACGTGGTGCGCACCGGTGTCTCTCTCACTCTCCTGGTCCTCCTCTCCTCCGCCGTCGTCGGAACCCCGTTTGCGCTCTTCACAACCGACGATGGAGAGGAGTTCTTCCGCGACAAGGTGGCTCCAATCCTCGAGCAGCGCTGCCTCAAGTGCCACAACCCCGAGAAATTCAAGGGGAAACTCGACCTCACCACCCGCGCGGGGCTTCTCCGGGGCGGACGGGAAGGGCCCGCAGCGGTGGTCGGCAACGTCGATGAGAGCCAGTTTCTCCTGGCAATCTCCTACACCGACCCCGACTTCGAGATGCCTCCGACCGGCCGCATCTCCGGGGATGAGATCTCCATCCTCTCGCGATGGGTCAGCGAGGGGATCCTCTGGCCCCGGGATGCCACCCTCGAGGTTCCCGAGGAGCGGCAGAAGCCAGAGACTGATCCACTGTGGTGCGACCTGCCTCTTCAACGGCCCGAGATTCCTGCTGTTCTCGACCGTTCGTGGATCACCAATCCCATCGACGCCTTCCTTCTCGCGAGACTCGAGGAAAAAAACCTCCAGCCATCGCCGATTGCCGACGAGCGAACTCTTGTGCGGCGCCTCCACTACGATCTGATCGGCTTGCCGCCGGCCCCGGAAGTGGTCGAGGCCTACGTCGCTGACACCTCTGAGGGAAAATGGCAACAACTGGTCGAAAAACTCCTGGCGAGCCCTCAGTACGGAGTTCACTGGGGGCGCCGCTGGCTCGACCTGGTTCGCTGGGCCGAGACCGATTCTTACGAACGGGACCGCCTGAAGCCCGGCGCATGGCGCTACCGCGACTGGGTCGTCGATGCCCTCAACGATGACCTGCCCTTCGATCGGTTCATCACCCTCCAGCTCGCCGGGGATGAGCTTCCCGATGAGGGGCTCGCCCAGCACATCGCCACCGGCTATCTGCACCTGGGAATCCGCGATGACGAGCCCGCAGACCCCGTACAGGCAGTCTTCGTCGATCTCGACGGAATGCTCGACACCACCTCGCGGGTGTTCCTGGGGATCTCGATGGGCTGTGCCCGTTGTCACGACCACAAGGGCGACCCCATCCCGACCCGCGACTACTACCGGATGCTCTCATGTTTCGAGGGGATCAAGCCCTACAAGGTCGGAGGCGGCAACGGCATCGTCACTGGAAATTTCGTTCGCCAGTTGCCCTCCGATCTCGGCACCGACGACCACCCCCGAGCACTCGAAGCGTGGAAACGGGATCATTCTGAACGGCTAACCGAGATCGAGAACCTCCTCGCAGAAATTCGAGCCCGCT
>DQQH01000067.1 GCA_015664425.1 Planctomycetota bacterium | reverse complement strand
TGCCGTCGGCCAGACGATTCTCTCCGGTACTCAGGCGGAAGCGAGGCCCGGCAATTCGATGGAGATCTCCCAGATCCCGCTCGGCCTCGAGATTCATGCCATCGAACTGGTTCCGGGGCAGGGTGCCAAGCTGGTTCGTTCCGCCGGTTTGTCGGCGCAACTTCTGGCCAAGGAGAGAGGGCACGCGGTCCTGTCTCTGCCCTCTGGCGAGATTCGCAAGGTCAATTCCCGTTGCAGGGCGACCATCGGCAGCGTCGGCAACGAGGACCACAGCCTGATCAAGCTGGGAAAGGCGGGTCGCAAGCGCTGGAAGGGACGTCGTCCGCACGTGCGCGGAACGGCCAAGAATCCTGTCAGCCACCCGATGGGTGGAGGTGAGGGGCGAACCGCTGGTGGGCGCCATCCGTGCTCGCCGACAGGGAAACTCTCCAAGGGCGGCAAGACCCGTTCGCCGCGCAAGGCGAGCAACAAGCACATCATCAGAAATCGCAAGAAGAAGTAAGCCATCTCCTCCAGTCGCCTTTCAGGCGGGGGGAGGAAACAAGAAAGGTCGACAGGAATGGGGCGTTCGCTGAAGAAGGGTCCGTACGTGGATCTGAAGCTTCTAAAGAAAGTTCAGAAGCAGACCGAGTCGGGGAGTTCCGAGCCCATCAAGACCTGGGCTCGTGCATGCACGATCATCCCCGATTTCATCAACAGCACCTTCCTCGTCCACAACGGCAAGGATTTCAAGAAGGTTACGGTGACCGAGAACATGGTCGGCCACAAGCTGGGCGAGTTCTCCGTGACTCGCAAGCCAGCGCTGCACGGATCGCACAAGAAGTGATCGGGCTCTCGCGCCAGGCGCGGGAAGCTCGGAGGTGAGAGAACGATGACCAGAGAGTACAAAGCGAGCCACAAATTCGCTCGCGTGACCGCAAGAAAAGCGCGTTACGTCATGGACCTGGTACGCAACAAGCCAGTGGAGGGTGCCCTGGAAACGTTGCGGTTCACACACCGTCGTGCCTCCCCCTTGATCGCCAAGGTGATCAAGTCGGCGATGCACAACGCGATCCAGGAGAGTGGTTCAGAACCGGAGAACCTGGTCATCGAGCGGGCGTATGTGGATGAGGGGCCGACGATGAAGCGCTGGCGCCCGAGGGCTCGAGGGAGCGCTTTCCCCATCCTCAAGCGGACCTCTCATTTGAACATCGTGCTCACAGACCGCGGTGAAGTCGCCTCAACGGCGAAGAAGGGGAGTTAGGACAGATGGGTCAAAAGGTCAGACCTACTAGCATTCGTCTCGGAATCACTCGGGATTGGTCCTCTCGCTGGTACGCCAACAAGCAGGACTATGGCCGCCTCCTCGTCGAAGACACCAGGATTCGCCGATACATCAAACACGAGTTCTACAACGCCGGAGTCCCGCAGATCGAGATCGAGCGCAGTGGCCAGGAAGTGAAGATCACTCTGCACGCAGCCCGGCCCGGGGTCGTCATCGGAAAGCGGGGAGCCAAGGTCGAGCAGTTGCGGGATGATCTCGAACACCTGATCGAGGGCCACTGCCGGGTGAAACTGGACATCCAGGAAGTACAGAATCCCGACATCAATGCCCAACTAGTGGCGGAGGGGGTTGCCGACCAGTTGAGGCGCCGGATGCCATTCCGTCGCGTCATCAAGCAGACGGTCCAACTGGTGATGGAGGCAGGGGCCAAGGGAGTGAAAGTGATGATCTCGGGGCGCCTCGGTGGCGCCGAAATCGCCCGCTCTGAACATGCGTCGGAGGGCAGCATTCCGCTTTCCACCTTGAGAGCGGACGTCGACTACGGATTCGCTGAGTCCCGGACCACCTATGGCGTGATCGGCGTCAAAGCGTGGGTCTACCGGGGCGAAGTCATCAACACCGAAAAGGGGAGCAAGCGCGATGGCGCTCATGCCCAAGAGAGTTAAACACCGCAAGGTCCAGCGCGGAAAAGTCCGGGGCAATGCCACCCGGGGCAATTTCGTCGCCATCGGCGAATTTGGCCTGATGGCGCTGCAAGGCGGGTACATCTCGGCGCGCCAGATCGAGGCGGGCCGGATCGCTGGGAACCATTACCTCGCAGGTGAGGGCAAGGTGCGAATTCGCATCTTCCCGGACAAGCCGGTGACGGCGACCGCTGCCGAGACCCGCATGGGTAAGGGCAAGGGAGAGCCAGAGTTCTGGGCTGCCGTGGTGCGTCCCGGGACGATCCTCTACGAGATCCAGGGCGCGCCGCTCGAAACGGCACGCGTTGCCCTCAACCGGATCGCTCACAAGATGCCGATCAGGGTGCGCATGGTTTCGAGGAGGCCTTCGGTATGAAGACCAGTGACGTCCGCGAACTTCCTGATGCTGACATCAAGGACGAAATACGCAAGCACCGCGAGCGGCTCTTCAAGATTCGATTCAATGCGGCTTCGGAGGAGAATCAGCGAGCTGGTGAAATCCGAAAGTTACGTCGAAATGTTGCCCGGATGATGTCGGTCCTGAGGGAGCGGGAGATCCAGGGTGCAAAGTCGGAAGGGTCCTGAGATGGCGGTAGAGAACCAGCGCCGTACCGTTCGCGGTGTGGTCGTGAGCGACAAGATGGATAAAACTATCGTCGTTCGCACCGAGCGGCTCGTCCCGCACCCGAAGTACCGCAAGTTCACACGCAAATACACGAAGTACCATGCCCACGATGCCCAGAATGCCGCCCGGGCAGGGGACCTCGTCGAACTGGTCCAGACCCGTCCTCTCTCCAAACTCAAGCGCTGGCGCCTCCTGGAAATCCTGAGGGTGGCTCCTCTCGGCGAGGTTTCGGCCGAGGAGGAGGCAGCGCAGTGATTCAGATGCAGACCCGCCTCGATGTTGCGGACAACTCTGGTGCCAAGAAGGTGATGTGCATCAAAGTACTCGGGGGCTCGAAGCGGCAGTTTGCCCATGTCGGGGACGTCATCGTTTGTACCGTCAAGAAAGCGCTTCCAGCGAGTGAGATCAAACAAGGTGACGTGATCAAGGGCGTGATTGTTCGCACCAAGCAAGCGATCCGTCGTACCGACGGTTCGTACGTGAGATTCGACCGCAATGCTGTTGTCGTCGTCGACGGCGATGGCAACCCCCGTGGTACCCGCATCTTTGGGGCGGTTGCTCGGGAACTGCGGCAGAAGAACTACATGAAGATCATTTCTCTTGCCCCTGAAGTGGTGTAGAGAAAGTGGGAAGGTGTCGAGATGTCCCTGCTGAAGCGTGAAGACCTGGTCCAGGTGATCAGCGGCGCCGACAAGGGCAAGCGAGGGAAGGTGCTGCGTGTCGATCACGACAAGTACCGGGTCATCGTTCAAGGGGTGGGCTTGGTCTACAAGCACCTCAAACGCAGCCAGAAGCACCCCAATGGTGGGCGCATCCAGCTGGAATCGTCGATCGCTATCTCGAATGTGATGTTCGTCGACCCGAAGACCGATGAGCCGACGCGGATGAGAAGGGGTGTTGGTAAGGCTGGCAAGCGGATTCGGATGTCGGTGAAGAGCGGCAACCCGGTCTGATGAGACGGATTTTAGGGATCTCTGGAGAGATACCCTGGAGAGAATCATGGCAAGGTTAAAAACGAAGTACTTCGAAGAGATCGTCCCGAAGTTGCGGGAGCGTTACCAGGAGGACAACCTCCTTGCTCTGCCGCGGCTGCGGAAGATCACCGTCAATCGCGGGGTGGGCAAGGCGCTCGAGAACAAGAAGCGCCTCGAAGCAGCCCGCAAAGAGTTGGCGATGGTGTCGGGACAGTGCCCTGTGATTACGAGGGCGAAGAAGTCGATCGCTAACTTCAAACTGCGTGAAACGAATGCCATCGGTTGCAAGGTGACCTTGCGCGGCGATCGGATGTACGAGTTTTTCGATCGTCTGGTCAGTGTCGCCATCCCGAGGATCCGAGATTTCCGAGGACTTTCGAGTACTGCTTTCGACAGCCGGGGGAAGATACCCTCTCGATGCGACAAATCACCTTCTCGCGATCTGGCCCGTACTTCAACTCG
>DQQH01000129.1 GCA_015664425.1 Planctomycetota bacterium | reverse complement strand
GCTGATGACATCGAGCATCTCCTCGGTCAGGGTGGTGTTGACGGTGACGAGGATCTTCTCGCCCATCAAGGTCTTGAGGAGTTGAGATTGCTTGATCCCGAGGGCAGCCGAGAGGCTCTTGACGGTTACCGGCATCCCGACGGTGATCTCGCTCGGCAACTCGACCGGGGCCTGGTCCTGCAGCATGCGTTGATGGTGGAAGGAGCCTTCCGGACGCCTTGGACGACCGCCTCCCCGTCGTCCACGCTGGCTCCCTCCGCCTCTCTGGGGACCTCCGCGGCCGGGTCCCCGACGAGGTGGGCCCCCCGGGGGGGAGTCGGTCGGGAACACCATCACCTTTCGAGGTGCGCTCCCTGCAGGTCGGTGTGGCCTTGCTCCCGGCCGTGGTTGTCCAGGGGAAGGCCCACTTCCTCCAGGCCGCCCGCGGGCGGGTGCCACCGGGGTTTTTTTCACCGGCGTTTTCGAGCGGATGATCAGCGGGCGACCCCGCTTCGGACGCAAGGAGGGAGCGGAATCACCGCGCGGTCGCGCAACGGGAGCCACCGGGGTCTGGGGAACCTTGGGAGTTCCTCCGAAACCGGGGGCCATCTCGATCTTGCGTGGCTTTCGCTTCTTGCGCAGATCCTCGGCGACCGAATCGTCGACCGAATTCATGTGGCTCTTTGCATCGACGCCGTGCTTCTGGAGAAGAGCGATCAACTCCTTGTTCGGGATGCCGAACTCTTTCGCCAGTTGGTGAACCCTGAGTGCCACTTGCGTTTTCTCCCTCTGCACCGGTTTTCAACTATTGTTCCTCGAGGGGATCTCCCTCGAGGATTGAATTGATCCTGTTAATGATTTGACCCGCGCTGTCTTCATCGAGGCCTTCGATCTTGGCGAGGCCCTCGACACCGGCCTCCAGGATCCCATCGGTGCTGTCGAGACCCGCTTCGAAGAGGCGATCGGAAATTTCTGCGGTGACTCCCGGCAGGTCCTCCAGGGTCATGACGACGGCATCTTCCTCGTACTCCTCCCCCTGCTCTCCGGTGGCGGGGGGCAAAGCTTCAGCCCCTTCCGGAGCAGGAGCAAAGAGGTGATCGAGAGCACTGGAGGTGGGCTGGGCCGGTTCCAGCTCGCTCTGTTCGATGGCTGCGATGCGCTCGCCGAAGATGTCATCTGCCCGGGTTTCCACCCGCTGGGCGCGCAGAATCTCTAGTTCCTCGTCGCTGATGGCCGTGATGTTGAGTTCCCAGCCGGTGAGTTTCGAAGCGAGACGGACGTTCTGTCCCCGGCGACCGATTGCTTTCGACTGCTGATCGGGAGAGACGAATACCGTCGCCGTCTGGGACTCGTAATCGAGCTCGAGAGACGCGACCTCGGCCGGTTTGAGGGCCTCGACCATCAGAATTTCGATGGAATCGTTCCAGCGGATCACATCGATCTTCTCGCCACTGAGCTCGTCTGTGACGTTGCGGATCCTGGAGCCCTTCACACCGATACAGGCACCGACGCAGTCGACGTTCTGATCGAGGGTGGCGACAGCGACCTTGGTGCGGTTTCCCGCCTCCCGGGCGATGGCCCTGATCTCGACGACGTAATCTGCGACCTCGGGGATCTCCTGCTCGAAGAGTTTCTTGACCAGTTCTGTGCTTGCCCTCGAGACGAGCAATTGGACACGGTTCGGTTGCTGGTTGACCTCCTTGAGGATCACCTTGATCCGGTCTCCCTCGCGGAATTCCTCCAGTTGGGACTGTTCGCTCCGGGGCATGAAACCTTCGGCACGGCTGGAGAGGCTGACCACCAGACCTCCACCCTTACGGCTGGCAACAGTTCCGTTGAGCAGCTCGCCGACCCTGTTCTGGTACTCCAGGAAGATCACTTCCCGTTCAGCTTCGCGGATTTTCTGGAAAAGTACCTGCTTGCCGGCACCTGCGGCGATGCGTCCTAGGGCTTCTCGCGGATTGAAGGTCTCACCACCCATCTTGGCGGAGATTTCGCCGGTTTCCCGGTCGATATTGATCGTGATCACCTCGTTCTCGCCGTACTTCTTCTGGGCGGCGGAGACGAGTGCTTGCTCGATGCCGTAGAAGATCACTTCCTTGTCGACCTGACGATCGCGGTGGATCGTGTCGACAAATCTCAGGATCTCTTCGCTCATGGCAACTTCCCATCAAAACCATCAACCTCAGATGCTGGCACAGGTGCCGAAGTCCCAGGACAGGGCCTGTGGACCGTCGTCACCTGCGATCTCCCGGCCGACTCTCGCCGACGACGGGGCAAGACTCCACCCTGGCCGCTGCAGGAGGGAGGGGATTCCCCATCCCACCGCACCGTGCTCCCGCCCCGTGCTCTCTGCTACGGTAGCCGGCGACAGGCCGGCGGTGGAGGTGCGTGAGCGGCTCCAAGCCCCCGAACTCTGTCGGTGGGGGCCTGCTGCCCTGTCGCTCGGCGCTCCTCGAAATCGTTGAATCCCAGTTCCGAGGTTGCAACTGTCGACAGGGTGCAGATTCTAGAGGGAAGAGGGTTCCTGTCAACCGGATTCCGTCCTGGACGAGTCGCCGAACTGCTTGTCTGGACAGGGGATAGAATGAACGGAGGGCACAATTGAACGGGCTGCTGATGCTCTTCGCAAAGTCCCCGATCTCCGGTCGGGTGAAGACCCGTCTGGCGCGAGCCTGCGGGGCCGGGTTTGCAGCTGAAGTCGCCAGGGCACTCCTCGTGGACGCCCTCGGGCAATGGGGGCCGCCACCTCGCGGGCAGCGCTGTCTCCTCGGGGATGCTCCGGAGCGCAGGGATTTCCCCATCGATATCCCCGCTGGCTGGGATTATCGCTATCAGGGAGAGGGGGATCTCGGCGAGAAACTGGTCGGTGCCTTCGAGGCGGCACGGGTTGCTGGCAGCGACGGGGCGGTGGCGATCGCCGCCGATGCACCGCGAATTCCCAAGTCGGTGGTTCTCGAGGCGCTGTCGATTTGTACCCGCGGGGAGGCCGTGGTCGCCCCGGCCGCCGATGGCGGTTACGGGCTGATCGGACTTCCCGGAGGAGATTTCGAACTGCGCCAGATCTTTCCCTCCAGCGGTTGGGGGGGGAAGCGGGTTCTGGCTGCGGCGAGGATTGCCATCTCCTCCCAGGGTCTGAAGTTGTGTGAACTGGAGGCGACCGAGGATGTCGATACTGGTGCGGATCTTCTTTCCCTCGCTGCTGACCTGCGTGATGATGGGGATCTGCGGGGAAGGTTGCCCCGGCTGGCGCAGTTACTGGCCAATTTCGAGGGTAAGTGTCCTCCAGCCACCCCCCCGAACTGTCGATGATGAGAGCGGGCCTGACGGCGATCGGACCGTCGGCGAATCAGCGAGGAACTTACGATGCTCTGCGAGATCTGTGGACACAACGAGGCCAGGGTCCACTTGACCGACATCGTTAACAACACCAAGAAAGAGTTCCAACTCTGTCGCGAATGCGCTCAGGAGAAGGGGGTCTCGATCCAGTTCCATCTCAAGT
>DQQH01000185.1 GCA_015664425.1 Planctomycetota bacterium | reverse complement strand
TGCGGCCGGGGGGCCTTTTCTTTTCTGCCTCGTCTGAATTACTTATCCCTGGTGATCTGATTCCCTGAATGGAGGATAGATCGCCCGGACTTTACCCGAGGTTTCCGCCATCGGGCTTCTTCGGTTTGCCTTTGAATCGATCATGAATCGCTACTTTTGCGTATCCCCCCGCAACATGCTCCATCTCCTCCTCGGCGACCTTCTCGCGCTCCTTGTCGTCGGGCGTCTTGTCGTCGTGCTTCTTCTCTTCGGTCATGGCGCATCCTTTCTGTTGCGGAGTCAGTCGGGCATCGGTCGATGGTAGTGTGGCAGTTGACCTTTTGAAACACAGAAGTCACACGGTGCTCCCCTTGCTCCGCCGTTGAAGATTACTTCGAGCCGCCGGAGCGTCCTCCCCTGCGGCGCTGATTGCCGGCTCCCCGTCGCCGTGAGGCGTTGCGGCTGCCACGACCTCCCGGCTGGTGTCCTCCCGGCCCTTGGCGCCCCCGTCCAGGTTTGCCATGACCTCCTCTACCGCGGCGACGATCATCAGCCCGGTAGGGCGGCGCCTTGGTGCCCTTGAAGTGAATTTCCTCGATGCTAAAACCGGTCTGCTTGACGATCCGTTGCCACTCCATGCGGTCCTTGGGGGTCACCAGAGTGATCGCCAGGCCGCTGTCTCCAGCGCGGCCTGTCCGACCGATCCGGTGCACGTAGGTCTCGACCTCGTCGGGAACGTCGTAGTTGATCACCCGTGTGACCGCGTCGACGTCGAGCCCGCGAGCGGCAACATCGGTGGCCACAAGGGTGGTGATCTGTCGCGCCTTGAACCCCTCGAGGACCTTGAAACGCCGATCCTGGTCATGGTCGCCGTGCAGCGATCCGGCAGGATATCCCAACCCCCACAGGTCGCGATCGAGCTCGATCACCGCCCGCCGGGTGTTGCAGAAGACGATGCAGGTGTCTTTCTCGTTCTCATCGAGGATATTCTTGAGAAAGCGACTCTTGTCGTGCCCCCCGAGGCGGACAAACTGCTGCCGGATCTCCGGCACCGTTGCCAGGCCGGCGATGGTGGATACCGTCACGGGAGATTTCATGAATCTTTTCGTGAGGGAGCGAATCTTGGGTGGAATCGTCGCCGAGAAGAGAAGCGTCTGGCGGTCTTTCGAAGTCTTCTCGAGAATCGACTGGACGTCATCGATGAAACCCATGTCGAGCATCCGGTCCGCTTCATCGAGAACCACGAACTCGACCCAGCCGAGGTGGATCTTGCCGCTGCCGAGAAAATCGAGGACGCGCCCGGGTGTACCGACGACCACCTGGGCGCCCTGCCTCAACTTGAGAATCTGGCTTCCCTGGTGGACGCCACCGACAACGAGAGCGGAGCGGATCCCGAGAGGTTCCCCCAGAGCGGTGGCGACTTCTTCCACCTGCTGTGCCAGTTCGCGAGTGGGGCAGAGCACCAACGCCTGGACGGCGACCCGGTCCGGGTCGAGCTGACCGATGATAGGAGAGGTGAATGCGAGGGTCTTGCCAGTGCCCGTCTCTGCCTTGCCGATGAGGTCGACCCCCTCGATGATTCGGGGGATCGTCTGCTCCTGGATCGGAG
>DQQH01000254.1 GCA_015664425.1 Planctomycetota bacterium | reverse complement strand
GCACCGTCAATGGCGGAGCGATGGACCAGGTGGCACTCGGCTTCAACTGGATCCTGAATCCTGCCTGCAGGGTGATGATCGACCATGTCAGGGCCACCAGCGAACCGGTGGGGCAGACCGCCATCGATGCCGATTCCCAGGCGCTGACGATGCGCTTCCAGATCACCTTCTAGGGGGAGCAGGATTTTCTCGCCAACTGTTGTTCGCGAAGAGAAGAGGCGTGTTCTGCCGACGCGTCTCTTCTCTTTCACCTCCTCAGGGCGCCAGCAGCGAGAGCGACCCAGCCGGCCACAAGCAGCACCCCGCCAACTGGTGTGACCGCTCCGAGGGCGCGCCAGTCGGTGACGGCGAGCAGGTAGAGGCTGCCGCTGAAAAGGAATGTTCCGAGCAGGAACCCCGCGCCCGCCCAGTAAGATCGGTGCCCCGCGCGGGTCTGCGCTCCCGAGATCCAAAGCCCAACGGCGTGCCAGAAGTGCATCCTGACTGCGGTCTGCCACCATCCCTGCGCTTCTTCGGAGATCTGCTCTCTGAGTAAGTGAGCACCGAAGGCCGCTGCGATCACCGCCAGTGCCGCCAACACGAAGGCGAGGAACTGCTGGCGATCGGCACTCACCGGACGCGGCCCTCCTGGCGGGAAACGGCGAAGAGCCACTCGTGGACCTCATCGGTCTGGCGCCCCTCGAGCTGGCGGTAACTGCGCCCCGCCCCGGTCCGTGCGATATTGCCATCGGCATCGCTGCGGAATCGGCGATGAGAAATCTCCCGAAGTGGGTTTTTCAGGCGGGTGAAATCCACTCCGGAATAGGAAGAGAGCATCGCCTCGAACTCCTCGCGGGAGATGATCCCCTCCTCGTTGTAACTGATCACCACCCGTGGGATCGTCGTCGCTTCGAGGATCGTTGCGAAGGCGTCGTGGCAGTCGTTTCGACGACGGCTGCAGAGAGGCGACGCCTGCTCCTGCCACGGCACGAGCCCCGTCTTGCCGTAGATGGAGCGCTCGAGAGCCTCGAGAGCCTCGAGATCGGGCTCTTCGAGGAGTCGCACGATCACATCCAGCAGGTGATAGTTCGCCGGGTACTGACGCTGGTTGTAGGGCGGGTCGATGTAGAGCAGGTCCGCCTCGACACCGGCGATCCACTCGAGGGCGTCCTTGCGGTTCGCCTCCCCGATGGGGCCACTCACAACATCAGGAACCCGCAACTGGAGCGGCTGCAGGGCATTGGGCTGCCAGCTCTTGAGGTAAGCGCCATAAGTCCCGGAGATGTTCGCCACCCGGTCGCTGGCATCGATCACCGATGCCAGCAACAGCATCGATTCCCCCTCGGTGATGGTTCCTTCTTCTCTCCATTTGCGGACCATTTCGAGTATCCCATCGATTCGCCGGGCATTCTCGGCAGTGAGGTAGCCGCGCTTCTCGACTCCTGCGGGGCTGTACTGGCGAGTCAGCAGCCCGGTCGACTCGGGAGCCTCCTCCTCGAGCCAGCGGAGCATCCTCAGAAGTACCTCCCAGGCGGCGGGGTCTGCTGGCTCCGCAGCTGCCAACCGTTCGTCCCCGAGGGGCTCGACACTCCCCCACAGGTCTTCGAGAGCAGAGAAGCGGGGAGGGCCCGGGCACTCGAGAAAGACTTTTTGAAGCACCCATGAGCAGTGCATCAGATCGGTCGACAGGACCCGGCAGCCGAGTTGGCGGAATTTCCGCCCGACCGCACCTGAACCGGCGAAGAGGTCACAGACGGTTCCCCCCTCGAATCCGAGGTCCCGTGCCGCTTCGACAATTTCACCGAGAAGGGGGGTCTTGTTGCCGAGGTAGCGCAAGGCGCTCCTTATCCCTCGCAGAGGATCAAGAGCTCCCGAACGGAACGGTTCGAGTCTCCCTGACCGGAATGCATCAAATTCTTTTCGCGGAACTCCACCTGCGGATAGTACTGCCGCATCATATCCCTGAAGCGAGACGCCGGTTTCTCCTCGCCAGCACGGGACCAACGCTTTGTCATCAGCCCCGCATCGGTGGAATAGGAGATGAGGAGCCGAGCGCCGAGGCGGCGACAGTCAGCGGCAACCCGGTTGAATGCACCTTCCACCTCCCCCGCCTTGCAGAAGTCCGATCGGAATCGATGTTCCCGCAACGAGTATCGCCCTCGCGTCAACTCTCCTCCTCGCAACTCCAGTTCCGGATAGTCATAGTCGACCAGGGTTTCCAGAAGGTGGTAGAAGCGCGAGTAGTTGTCGGCGGTATAGGGGGGGTCGAGGTAGACCAGGTCGACCTTCTCATCGGCAAGAGGTCCACCTTCCGCCAGAAGATCATCTAACGGCAGACCGAAGACCCGGTTCCCACCCAGTCGCGGTGACTCCCCCAGTTCCCGTCTGATGGCATCGAGGGCGAGATAGAAGCCTTCCTCGACATCGATCCGGCGGCGGCGAACCACGGCGAGCAGTTCGCTGTCCTTCTCGAGCGATCGCGGCTGAGCAAAGTGACTCGTTCCGGAAGTACTCACCGAGACAGCATGCAACAACGCCGCCAGGTAGAAGGTTCTCTTGCGCCGGGCAAACGGGTCCGTTTCGGGAATCTGAGCGATGGCATGACGCAGGGAGTCGATCACCATCGCCTGGCGAAGACCGAGATAGACATTGGTGTAGTAGCAGGTCATCAGAACCGCCGGCTCGATCGTCGGATCGCGACGCCGTTGGCTGATCAGACCGGGCATCGCCGAGGTCAGCGGCTGAAACAGAGGCGACCCTCCCGGCTCTACCTGGGGCAAGGGAGTGGCAGCGACAAACTGCCGGTAACGATCTGCAGCGCCGGTCTGGGGCCCGTCGCTGACACCCAGTTCCCTCTCGACCTGATCGAGCAGGCTGTCCTCGGTGGTGAGCGCCTCCGGGGCGAGGCGGGTGACCAGGCGCAGGTTCGATTCGAAGGCGCGGCCGAGATCCTCCCGGGGATCGAGGTACTCGATAGCGGAAAACCAGGCGTCATCTCCCTCGAGATGAGCGCTGGCAACCACAGAGGAGAAGTTCTGAACATCGTTGGCGAGGATCCTGTAACGAGTCGAAAGGAAGCGACCGACCGCAGCAGTGCCAGTGCAGAGATCGAGAATGGTGCCTCCTGGCTCGAGGAGATCGGAAACCGCGCCATCGATGAACTCGCTGCACAGGCGAGTCTTCGCTCCCATGAACCAGAGTGTTCTCAACTCGATGGAATTCTGTCTCACCCGGGACTCCCGACTCTCTCGACCGATTCCCTCAGCATCTGCAAAAAACTTCGCTGGAAGAGACGCAACTGATTCACCCGGGTTTCGGTGGCGACCCAGCGCGTCGCCCAGCCACGAAACTCGGCATGAAACTGAACAAGTGTCCCACACCCATCCTCATCGAGGGTCAACCCCAGTTGCGCACGCGCAGGGCCGATCCCAGCGCTCCAGAAAAACGAGCGGCCCCCATCGACAGCGATCACCCGACCTCCGCGCAGGTAGGGCGCGTTGGCCCCGGGACCCGTCAGGAGGAAACGGTGGCCCGGCCGCAATCCGATCCGCCCTCGCCAGTGCACATCGTTTATCCCTCCGTGCCAGGAGGGCCACAGGTCGACCGTCTCCAGTTTTTCCCAGACCCTCCCCGATGAGGAGTTGAGCCAGGCAGATTCCCGAATCGTCAGGATGCGCACGCTGGTGACCTCCCCCCGATAGACCCACGACGGCAGAACACCACTGCCACCACCCCAAGGAAGATCCCCGTTCGACTCCGGCACAGAACCGTCCCCACAGCGACGGTATTCTGGTCCTCCCTCCTGCCACGGTCAAGGAGGCTGCGGCTTCCCTCAATCTTCCAGCGCCTTGTCGATCGACTGACGCAACACCCTGGCATGCTCGATGGAAGACGGCTTCTCCGGTATTCCAAGAGGGCCTGCCCAGCGATCGATACGCTCGGTGATGGCAACGATTTCCTCCTGGGAGATTCCCCCCCGAATCTCGAAGGTGGTGCTGCCACCATCTTCGATGGTGATCACCTCCTGGAACATGCCGTGGACCTCTTCTTTCAGCTTCCCGAAGTCACCTCCACGGGCATGATGACCGGCAATCCAGCCGCGAAGTCGGTCGATCTGAAGTTGAAAAGCGCTTCTCGCTTCCTCGGGAAGATCACTGCCAGGGCAAGCCGTTCGAACCGACCACGCCTGGAGGAGTAGGCCGCAGGGG
>DQQH01000264.1 GCA_015664425.1 Planctomycetota bacterium | reverse complement strand
ATGAGTGTGCCACCTGCCATCCGAAGCAGTACCGCGAGTGGTCGGTCTCCCAGCACGCCTACGCACAGCTGAGCCCGTTGATGATGTCGATGCAGAACGCCATGAACCTCGGAACCAGCGCCACCAACGGCGATTTCTGCCTGCGCTGCCACGCGCCGGTCGGCTCCGATCTGGGCGAACCCTTCAGCATCTCCAACCTCGACCGCCATCCGGCATCGCGGGAGGGAATCACCTGTGTCACTTGCCACCGGATGAGCCTTCCCTACCGCAAGATCTCGGGACGCCTCGGAATCGACCAGGGGGATCTCTTCAACCCGATCAAGGGCGCCGGTGGCAACGATGAACTCGCCAGAATCCTGTCGAAGCCCGAGGAGTTCCGCGTTGTCACCGACCGCGAGGAGATGGGCCGTGGCATCCACGTCGAGGTCGAGCCCTTCTTCGAGATGACCCAGCCTTCCTTCTGCGCCAGTTGCCACGAGGTCTTCGCTCCCAACGGCCTGAGAGCCCACGAAGTGTTCACCGAGTACCGCAACTCTCCCGCCGCCGACGAGGGCACCACCTGCAACGACTGCCACATGGGCAACGTGCAGGGGATCCCGTCGGGCTACCAGGAAGGGCCGGCGGCGGTGGTAGGAGGCAAGGAGACCGCCCCGCGCAAGCTGGCCAACCACTTCTTCGCAGGGCCCGACTACTCGGTGATCCATCCGGGCATCTTCCCTATCAACAAGCGCGCCAACGAGTTCAAGACCCTCGCTGAGTGGCTCGAGTTCGATGTTGAGGCCGGCTGGGGGACCGACAGTTTCGAGGACAGTTGCCCCGAGGATTTCTCCTTCCCCGGGAGCTGGGTGTCGATCGATGACCGCTACGACGGTCGTGAGATCATCGACGAACAACTCGAACTCCTGGAGTGGGCAAAGGAGCAGAGGAGGACCGTTCTCGTCCAAGGCTTCGCTCTCAGCGACCCGCGCGTAACCCGTGCCGACTCCGGTGGCATCGATTTCGAGATCGATGTGAAGAACCTGACCAAGGGCCACAACGTGCCGACCGGGTTCGACGCCGAGCGCATCTTCGTCATCCAGGTCGAGGTCACCGACGGGGACGGAAACGTGGTTTTCCTCTCCGGCGACCGTGACCCCAACGGCGATCTCCGCGACAACTTCTCACTCTACGTTCGCAACGGCGAGTTGCCCCTCGATGAGCAGCTCTTCAATCTGCAATCGAAGTTCATGACTCGCAACATCCGCGGTGGTGACATGGAACAAGTCCTCACCATCAACCATTCCGTCTCTCTGCTCCCCTTCCTTCGCCCGGCGAGCCGCCCCAATAACATCTACGGCCGTCCCAAGGGGGTCCGCAAGCACCGCAGGAGTATCGAGCCACTGGGCAAACGCACCGCCAAGTACCACATCGATGGCGACCATCTGACCGGCGATGGACAGTACAGGATCGAGTTCCGTTTCGTTTCCCAGTCGGTACCGGTGAACCTCGTCCACCAGACGATGCACGCCGGAATCGATTACGGGATGTCACCGCGGCGACTCGCCGATGCCATCGTCAAGGGAGCCATCGTCGTCGACTCGAGAGAAACCGTCGTCGAGATCAACTCCAGCGCCTCAAGCACACCCTCCTCTGGGAGATAATCGCGAAGGAAAGCGACCGATGATCAGCCCGCCCCAATCGATGTTCTTTGGTGCTGTTCTCTTGATTGCGCTGTCGATGACTCCCAGCGAGGCGTTGGCACAGCAAGCGGGCGATGACAGCCCGAGTCGCCTCAGCGACCAGCCGATCCCCCTCGTCGATGAGGATCAGATCCGACCCAATCCACCGCTGATCCAGATTGGACCCGGCCTGCTCACCACAGGAGAGTTGGGCAGCGGCTTCACCCTTCCCACCGGCGCCGTCTGGCGACCCTCCCTGTGGATCTACGGCAGTTTCCGCAGCGGCGTGAATTCTGTCGACCCCGCCCCTGGCGGCGGCAGAATCCTCGAACTTGCCAATCGCCTCGATCTGTTTGCAAACCTGCAACTCTCGGGAACGGAACGGATCCTCATCGGGATGCAGCCACTGCAGGAAGAGGGCCGCTTCAGCCGTTACGTCTGGCACCCGACCTCCGACGAGGGCTGGACCACCGAGTCGAGCACCAAGCTCACCACCTTCTTTTTCGAGGGCGAGATCGGCGAGATTTTCCCCCGTCTCGATCCCACCGATCATCTTCCCCTCGACATCGGTTTCAGCGTCGGACGCTGGGGTATCGATCTTCAGGATGGAATGCTCGTCAACGACAAGATGGACGCGGTCGGCCTGACAAAGTTCTTTCCTGTCGCCGGAACCTCGACGACCCGCTTCACCCTTTTTTACGGCTGGGCTGAGCTGCACCGCGACGACAATGTCCTCACCGAGGAAACCAAACTCTATGGCATCTCGACAGAAGCAGACACACTCCAGCACACCATCGAGGCTGATCTCGTTTACATCCGCTCACCGGAGTCCGAGGGTGGCAATGGCATCTACGCAGGACTCGGTTCGCAGCAGAGGATCAAGGCGTTCGGCCGTGTTTTCAACTCGACGGTGCGGCTGATGAACTCCCACGCTCTCGATCAATCGAACGCACAGGTGAGCGATGGCACGCTTCTCTTCGCCGAGACCTCCACCTCGCCCTTCGGAACCCGTGACAACGCCTACCTCACGGCGTTCATCGGCTTCGGCGAGTTCTCCTCTGCAGCCCGCGGGCCGACAAAGGGAGGCCCCCTCGGCAAGGCAGGGCTGCTCTTCGCTGCTCCGGGTCTCGGTCGTTTCAAGCCAGCACTCGGGAACAGGGCGGACAACTCCGTCGGTGGCGCCATCGGCTACCAGTGGATGCTCGAAGGAGACCTGCGACAGCTGGTGGTGGAAGCGGGGGGACGAGCGCCCCTCGAAGGAGAAGGCACCAGCAGCATCGCCGCTGGACTTCGCTATCAACAGAAGATCAGCGACAATATGATGGCCCAGGTCGATGGCTACAGCCGTCGCAACGAAGGCGACGACTGGGGCCAGGGCCTGCGTGCAGAAATCGTCGTGAAGTTCTAGGGGGACTCACTTGACCAACGCCCCGCTCGGAAAATTCGTTGTGGTCCTCGTCCTCAGCCTCGGGATCCTCTCGACCGTGATGCTCCTGTCCGCTCCCGAAGGAGATGGCATCCAACCGCCGAAGATCGGCCCCGGGTTCGATGCAAGCCAGATCAAGGGGCCCAATGAATGCGTCGAGTGTCACAAACACTCCGGCAGCGTCTGGGAGAAGACTCCTCACGCCACCACCATCACCGACATGCCGCGCAGCGAGGAAGGACGCGACATCGCCAAGAAGATGGGAATCCGGCGTATCAAGAGCGAGAGCCTCTGCCTCGATTGCCACTCCACCGCCGTCCCCAAGGAAGGAAAGCTGAAGCCGATTTCCGGGGTCTCCTGCGAGTCGTGCCATGGCGCCTCCGAACCGTGGCTGAAACGGCATGGTGAGTTCAGCGGCAAGAAAGAGGGAGAAGAGAGCGCCGAGGAGATCGCTTCCCGCTGGGCCGAATGCGAGTCGGCGGGAATGCTGCGGGCAGGAATGATTCTCGAAATCGCCAGAAACTGTGTCAGCTGTCACGTGGTGCCCGATGAGAAGCTGGTCAACGTCGGCGGGCACTCCTCTGGCAGCGACTTCGAGCTGGTCTCGTGGAGTCAGGGGGTCATCCGCCACAACAACTGGTACAGCAAGGGGACCGAGAACAAGATTGCCTCGAAGGAGAGACAGCGGGTGCTCTACGTCGTCGGTACCCTCGTCGAGCTCGAGACAACCCTGCGCTGCCTCGCAACTGCAAGCACCAGCGCACGCTACGCCAAGAAGAACGCCAGGCGCGTCGATCATTTGAGAAAGCGCCTGGCTGCCATCGCCGCGGCAACACCGGTTAACTCTGTCGTGGCGGCGAACGAAGCGGTCACCTCCTTGCGGTTGGTGCTTTCTAACCGGAAGGAAATCTCCTCTGCCGCCGACGCCGTCCAGGCGGCATCCGAGAAGTTTGTCGACGAGCATGACGGAGTCGGACTCGAGGCGCTGGATCCCTTGATCCCTCCACCGGAGGACTTCAGAGGCGGTGAGCCAGGCCAGGCCTGAGGCCAGTTGGCGGGAGCGAAATAGCATTGAGCCCGGTCGAAATCGAGCGCCCCCGCAGATGGGACCAGCCCTTCGGCGACCGCCCTCTCTCTGACGAATGGGTCGAAAAAGCACTTCAGCAGCCATCGATGAACTGCATCGTCCCCGAGGCATTTCCAGCGCGCCTCCCCCTCGCCGACCTGATGCGCCACGACGCACGCCTCATCGAGGCTCGAGAAGGAAATCTCATCGTCCGCCAGGGAGATTACGGGGACTCCGTTTTTGTGCTCTGCACCGGGCGCCTCCTTGTTGTGGTCGATCCCGAGGGGGAACTCGGCTACCGTCACAAACAGGATTCCCGGAAGCTCTCCTGGTTGGGGGCGATCGCCCAGCTGTGGAGAAACTCTTCGTTTGCCGAGAAGCGGTCGATCGCCGACCCCATTTCTGAAACCGGCTCCCTCACAAAAGATGGCGGTGATTCGAGGATCTCCCTCGACGATCGCAAGGAGTTCATCGGGCGTGGTCTCCCCGCCGACATCCAGGCAGGGGAGATGGTGGGAGAAATCGCGGCCCTCAGACGTTCTGCCAGGACAGCGACCCTGGTCGCCGCCGAGGACTGTCAGCTGGTCGAGATCCGCTGGCAGGGAATCCGCGACCTGATGCGCTTCACTCCCGATCTGAAGCATCGGATCGAGGAACTGTTTCGCAGTCGCGGACGGGCCCACCTCATCGAACAGAGCCCCATCTTCTCCGACGTTCCCGAGAAGCTCCTGACCGCCGCCGTCAAAGCATCGCGCTTCGAAATCCACGGAAACGAAGCCTGGAACAAGGGCCTGCGCAAGTGGATGGGGGACGACGAGGGGACCGTTTCAGCCAGGGAAGAGACGGTGATCGAGGCGGGAGACCTGCTCGATGGGGTCAGAGTGATCGTCTCGGGGTTTGCCGCCCGGATCACCATCGCTGCCGGTCCAGCTCAACAAACCCTCGGCTACACGCGACCCGGGGACCTCTTCGGGCTAGACGAGATCATCGACTCGGCGGCGAACGGCACGCCCGCACTCGCTCGCACCAGTTTGCGAGCCATCGGCACTCTCGATTTGATGGTGATCCCGACCGATAACTTCCTGACCCAGATCGCCCCCTACCTCGACGAGAAAAAACTCGATGAACAACGGATATCGAGGACCTGGAGCGGCAATTTGAGCCAGGGGATGCTCGACTTCCTGGTCGACCAACGCACCATCAATGGCACCTCGGCGATGCTGATCGACCTCGATCGCTGTACTGGCTGCGACGATTGCGTCAAGGCGTGCGCGGTCACCCACGACAACAACCCACGATTCCTCCGCCGCGGCTACAGGCATGCCCACCTCTTGGTCGCCAACGCCTGCATGCATTGCGTCGATCCGGTGTGCCTCGTCGGCTGCCCGACGGGCGCCATCCATCGCACCCGCACCACCGGGGTTGTGGTGATCGACGATTTGACCTGTATCGGTTGTGGGGTATGCGTGGAGGCCTGCCCCTACGACAGCATCAGGACCGTCGAGATTCGCGATCAAGGTGGGAATCTGGTCGTCGACGCCAAGACTGGAGCGCCGATCGTCAAGGCGACGAAGTGCGACCTCTGTCTCGGGCAGCCAGCAGGACCGGCGTGCCAGAATGCCTGCCCCCATGATGCTCTCAACAGAATCGATTTCGGCAACCCCAGGTCTCTCGTCGATTGGATCTCGGGATGAGCCCCACCAGCTTCAGAATCCCCTCGGGGGCTGTGATCTCCAGGTGGCTGCTGGTGGTCGTTGCCATCGCTGCGATTCTTTGGCAGACGCAGCTGGGGCTCGGCGACCTCTCGACTTCGAGCGGCTGGTTGCTGCTGGCGTCCTTCCTGTTCCTGGGTCTCTACGGAGCCCGCAAGAAGGTCCCCTTCCTCCCCCTGGGGCGCGTCTCTTCCTGGCTCAGCCTGCACATCGGAACGGGCCTGATCGCCGTCGCTCTCTTCTTCGTCCACACCGGCGGTCGCTGGCCCAGCGGAGGATTCGAAACCACCCTGTGGTTCGGCTTCATCCTCCTGGCAGCAAGCGGCATCGTCGGCTGGGGGTTGCAGCGTCTGACCCCCTCTTTTCTTCACTCCGGTGACCCGCTCTTCTCCGAGGAGCAGATCCCTCGTGAGATCGCCATCATCCTCCAGGAATCGGATCAACTCCTCACCGAGACGAGCCCCCTGGGTTCATCCGAGGTCCTCAGCCACTTCTACCGCGATCGACTGCGGCCATGGCTTTCTGCCCCCAGGGAGCAGTGGGCTCACCTGATCGACTCCGGGCGCCCACGGCTTCGCCTCGCCAGCGACTTCTCCGAGATGAAGCGTTACATCGACCTGGAAGCGAGGGAACCCTTCGATGAACTGGAAGCCCTCGCCTCGGGCAAGCTCGAACTCGATCGCCAGCACGCCTGGCATCGACTGAGCCACGGCTGGCTCCTCGTTCACCTGCCCCTCACCGGCGTGCTCCTGGTCACCATCTTCGTCCACGTTCTCGTCGTTCGATCCCACACAGAGGGAGCGCTCTGATGGCCAGTCGATCTCCTTACGACGCCAAGACGTACCCCTACGACCGCCCGCAGATGCCATGGCGTTGTGGTGATCCGCTCCAGGACTGTCGCCAGGGCCCCGATGGAAGAGGCCGCTGCCAGGGAGGCGCTGTCTGTATCCCCCTGAAGAATGATGACAGCTGGCGCTGCGGAAGGCCGAGGGCTGCCGGAGGCAATTGCGAACAGGGCCCCGATGGCGAGGGGAACTGCGGTCTCGAACTCTCTCGCTGCACCCCGACCCCCTCGCGCTGGCTGCAGCGTCGACGTGCCTTCAAGTGGGGAACATTCCTGTTCGTCTGTGCCTTGCTCTTCTCGACGACGGGGGATCGATTTTCCTCCTTCTTCAATCCCGGCGACCTTCACGCCCACCACGTGAGAAACAGCTGCGTCGATTGCCACAACGCCGAGCTCGAAGAGCCTTTCGCTTTCATCCATCTGGGGCTCGGGTTCGATCGAGGGGATCATGGCATGACCGATCGCTGCCTCGTCTGCCACCAACTCGGAGACCAGGGGTCAAATCCCCACTCGGTTTCCTTCGCAAGGCTGCGGATGAGCAGAAAGAGAATTCTCGACGATCTCCCCGGTCTTTCCAGTCTCCTGCCCCCGGAT
>DQQH01000279.1 GCA_015664425.1 Planctomycetota bacterium | reverse complement strand
GACGCAACCTGCGGGGAGGGTCTCCTCGATCGTCTCGAGTACTTCCCGACATCCTCCCCGCCAGCCGTGGATCGCCTGCTTGCCATCGCCGACGCAGAAGACGAGACGATCTCCCGAAGGGTCGGCAACCAGTTCCTCGACGATCCGTTCGATGATCCACCACTGGAGCAGCGAGGTGTCCTGGAACTCATCGAGGAGCAGATGGTCGATCTGGCCGTCGAGGCGGAAGTAGACCTCCTCGAGATTCTCGAGCGCCTTCTCCTCGGCGATCGCCCGGGTCACGTCGCTGAACCCGACCCCTCCTGCCCGCACGAGGGCAGTTCTTCGCTCATCGTCGTAACGGTCGAGGAGATCCCGGGTGGCCTCGTTCTGGCTGGCGATGATTCTCGAGAGCACGCTTCTTGCTTTCGAGCGAAAGACGGTCAGCGCCTCGATGACCGCTTCCTCTTCCAGTTCAGCCCCGCCGTAGGTGACGGGGAGTCCATCGAGGAACTTCCTGGGGATCCCCTGGGTGAAGAGTTCCTGCCACTTCTCGAGGGTGGCAGCCTCGATCATACGAGGTTGTTCCCCTGCCCAGCCCTTCCTCTCGGTGCCCTTCTTGGTCAGTGGTATCTCCATCGCCTCGATCGCCTCGATCGCCTTTGCGACCTCTTCAGCCGCTACCGCCGGGGCGATCGGTGGGACCTTCCACGCGGGTTGGGGGGTTCCGACCCACACGCCGTGGAGTTCCCTGACGATCGAGTCGATCTCCTCGGCGACTCTACGCTGGGAATCTCCCTTGCTGAGGCGGTGCATCAGAGTCGAGGCATCGCCGGCGGACTTCCCCTCCAGGAGGGCACCGATGGCGCTGGCGCGCACGGCGGCGAGCCGTTCCTCCTCGAGGATCGCCCACCCCAGGGGCAGTTTGCACTCCAGGGCGAAGGCGCCGGCGATCTGACCGAAGAAGGCATCGAGAGTCGAGACGCGCAGGCGGTGAAACTGGTCGATGAGACGACGCAGCGCACCTTCGACAGCGTTGCGATCGGCGGCGGGGAAGCCACAACTCTCGAGAGACCGTGCCAGTTGGTCGAGTTTCCGGTCATCGTCGAGAGCCTCCAGGAGACGGTCGAGGACTTTTCTGAGGATTTCACCTGCCGCCTTGCGAGTGAAGGTCACCGCCAGGATCTTGCCGGGGTCGACACCGGCGACGATCAGGCCGATGAAGCGATTGGTCAGCTGGTAGGTCTTGCCTGAGCCGGCGCTTGCACGGATCAACAGGTGGTACGGATTCGTCATTCCGCCTCCTCTCCATCTTTCCCCGAGATCTGCGATTCGGGATCGATGACGACACCCACGAAGGCGCGCTCGAAGGGGGCAGCGACGACGCGGGCAGCATCCCCCAGATCCCCGCGCAGGATCCTGGCGCCTTCGCGACAAGCGAGCTCGATCGCTTCCTCGTGCTCGTCATCGCTCCACTTCGCCAGGGCCAGGCCACTCTTGCTGCCGCTGCGAGGGAGCAACAGGTAGCCGACCTCGATCTGCTCGGGGAAGGGATCGGGAATCCCTTTTCCGCGAATCCTGTCGGCAAAGTGGCGATAGAGGGGCAGTTGCAGGTTGGTCCACTCCCGATCACTTCCTTTCCCCTTGAGGTGGTCTTTGTCGGGGCTCTTGCCCGAATCCCCGGTCTTGTAGTCGAGGATGCGTATCCTTCCCGTTTCCTCGTGGAGGTCGATGCGGTCGATGCGACCGCTGATGGCCAGCGGCCCCGCTTCGGTGTCGAGAGCGCAGAGGTCCCCATCGAGTGCTGCCTCGACGGCGATGATCCGCCAACCCTCCTGACGCAGCGCCGCCTGCTCGACGGCGAACTGCTTCAGGCGAGCACGCGCCTGTTCGACCTGGACTGCCACTGCCGCCAGAGATGGGTTTGCCAGGCGACGGGCGACCATCGACTCGAGGTGGGCTTCGAGAACCTTCGAGATCGAATCGACGTCGTCGAGGTCACGCTCGACGGGGTCATCGCCGAACGCTTCCACAGTGTCGTGAAGGAGCTTGCCAAATG
>DQQH01000037.1 GCA_015664425.1 Planctomycetota bacterium | reverse complement strand
CCAGTTCCCCTCGAGGTCTCCGAACCTGGAAACAGAACTCTGCTCGGATGTGTCTGGTGCCAGCACAATTGGCAACTGGTCTTTCACGAGTTCAAAGAGCATTATCGAGAGAGGAGTGCACACCAGGATGAATCCAGTGACGAGTAAGGTTTTCTTGTAACTCTGGGCGCGGTTCAAGCCGAGGTCATTCCATGTCACTGCTCTTGCTTTCAATATCCAGGTGGCCACGACCAGGGTAGTCAGCGAATGAAAGAGACCATTTGCCATGAATCCAACATCAGAGAAAACTATTTCTCTGATCAAAAACATGACGGAAATATAGACGACTAAATCCAGGAAAATAACTTTGGGATTGCATTGATTCAAAACCGAGTTTTCTCCTCCGCCGACCTGCTAGCGGTCGCCGGCCGTTCCCACCTTACCCGCCGGAACTCCGGCGGAAATCTTCGGTCTCGGGGCACCTTCCAGCAGATGGGCATTCCAACCCTCGACGATACGACGCCACTCATCGACAGTGCGGGTCGGATAGGTGGCAGGCCAGCCGCCGGAACGCCACGCATCGTCGGGATCCTCATCGCCGACACGTTTCGAAAACTGACCCGTGGCACTGCGCATCGCCATCAGCAGATCAGCCTGAGCCGGATCGGTGGCCAGGTTGTGCAACTCATGGGGGTCACTGCGAAGATCGTACAACTCTTCTGGCGGCTTCGATGCGGCGACAAACTGCGCCTGCTCTGGTGTCAACTTCCCCTCCAGCGCCCGCAGTTGTAGTAGCGCTAGCACCGGGTACTGCATCTCCTTGTAGTTGTTGAACTGACACCAGGGACGCTCCGGCATACGGTTGAGGATGTACTTGTGGGAACGGGTCCGCATCATCGTCATGGCGTCGTGGGTGGCGTCCATCTTGCCCCGTGAGGCGAACACCGCATTTCGAGCCGGCGTCGTCGCATCGAGCAGCGAACGCCCCTGCATCCCATCGGGTACGTCTACGCCCGCGATCTCCAGGATGGTGGCGGTGATATCGATGGTCGAGGCCAGCTCCGCGCGCACCGTGGCGGGGCCGATGGTACCGGGCCAGCGGATGATCAGCGGTACATGAACCCCTCCGTCGTAGAGAAACTGCTTGCCGCGTGGATGGCATCTCCCGTTGTCGCCGATGAAGACGACCACCGTGTCATCGGCGAGGCCCTCCCGGTCGAGTCGCTCGAGGATCTTGCCGACCTTGCGGTCCATCACCTGGATCTCACCGAGGCCAAGGGCCCAGTCGGCGCGTACCAGCGGCTCATCCGGGTAATAGGGCGGAATCTCCACCGCTGCAGGATCGACCGGGTTTTGCGGATCGCCCTTCCAGGAGCGGTGGGTGTTGCCGATGGTGATCTGGGCGAAGAAGGGCTGCCCCTCGGCGCGCCCCGACCAGTCCTTGCCATCGAAGAGACCCGCACCCGTCTTGAAGTTGAAGTCGGTCTTGGCGGAGTAACCACAGCCGTTGGCACAGTACCAGCCGGCGTTTCGCAGCAACTGGGGTAAGGTCTCGACCCCCTGCGGCAACTCCCGGCGCGGCCGGGTTCGGTGCTGATGGGCTCCGACGGAGGACTGATGGCGACCGGTAATCATCGCCGAACGAGACGGCGAACAGACCGGTG
>DQQH01000085.1 GCA_015664425.1 Planctomycetota bacterium | reverse complement strand
GCCAGATTTCGCTGTCGATGGGCGCGAAGAAGGCGTCGCCGGGAAAATCGCCCTCGACCTCGGTGAGGTAGATCCGGTCCGCCTGGTCGATGAAGAGTCGAAATATCTCCGCTCCACCGATGACGAAGATCTGCTCTTCTCCGGCGCAGGCCTCGAGCGCAAGATCGACAGACGGTACCCCCTCGACCCCCTCGGGGAGTCTTTCTGGATTACTGCTGAGCACGATGTTTCGACGCCCAGGCAGGGGTTTGCCAATCGATTCGAAGGTCTTGCGTCCCATCAGAATCGAGTGACCCATTGTCGTCTTCTTGAAATGAGCGAGGTCCGCAGGCAAGCGCCAGGGCAGTCGCCCTTCATTTCCAATCACCCCCGAAGTCCCGACGGCGACGATCAACGAGAGATCCACGACGCCCCCTAGACCGCAATCGGCGCCTTGATCGCCGGGTGGTGATGGTAACCCTCGATGGTGATGTCAGAAGCGACAAAATCGTCGATGGATGAGACCTCCTCGTTGAGAGACAGCCTCGGCAACGAGTAAGGCTCCCTCACAAGCTGGGTGTGAGCCTGTTTAAGATGATTGTCGTAGAGGTGCAGGTCGCCGAAGGTGTGGATGAACTCTCCCGCCTCGAGCCCGGTGACCTGAGCGACGAGATGGGTGAGGAGCGAATAGCTGGCGATGTTGAAGGGAACGCCGAGGAAGATGTCTGCGCTGCGCTGGTAGAGTTGACAGTTCAGGCGACCATTCATCACCTGGAACTGGAAAAGTGCGTGACAGGGAGGCAGCGCCATGTCATCGATCACCGCTGCGTTCCAGGCGCTGACGATATGACGGCGAGAATCGGGGTTGCTGGCGATCTGGTTGATGACGAGGGCGAGCTGATCGACCTCTCTGCCATCGGGGCCCTGCCAGCGGCGCCACTGGGTTCCGTAGATGGGACCGAGTTCTCCGGTTTCGGGGTCCGCCCATTCATCCCAGATCGAGATCCCTGCCTCCTTGAGAGGCCGGACGTTGCTCTCCCCGCTGATGAACCAGAGAAGTTCTCCAATCACCGATTTCAGGTGAATTTTCTTGGTGGTCAGGAGAGGAAACCCGGCGCTGAGATCGAACCTGACCTGGCGGCCGAAGAGGGCGCGAGTGCCGGTTCCGGTGCGATCGGACTTCGAGATGCCATTCTCGAGAACGTCCCCCAGCAGTTCGAGGTAGGTTTGCATCGGGCCTCCGCGGGTCAGGGTACAGCACCGAGTTTCGCCGATCGGCCCGGTCGGTTCCAGAGACCGTCAGGAATCGTTCGCAGGGCAGCCGCCTCCACCCTAGGATGCAGGTAGCGGCGGGCTGGACTCGCCTGGGGAGGCCCGGATGGAAAGATCCTTGACCCAACTCCAGCAGGATTTCATCGACTTCCTGGTCGAATGCGGAGTGCTCGTCTTTGGTGATTTCACCACCAAGAGCGGTCGCAGGACCCCCTACTTCGTCAACACGGGGAATATCCGCACGGGCGGCCAGCTCGAGCGGTTTGCATCCTTCTACGCCCGCACCATCACCGAACAGATCGGCGGGAGTTTCGACATCATCTTCGGCCCCGCCTACAAGGGGATTCCCCTGGCGACGGCGGTCGCAACAAGCCTGGCCCGAGACCACGGCATCGACCGGGCAATTTGTTTCGACCGCAAGGAATCGAAGGACCACGGTGAGGGCGGATCGCTGGTGGGACAGAAACCACGCTCTGGCGACCGGGTCCTGATCGTCGAGGACGTCACCACCGCGGGAACCTCGATTCGTGAAACCGTTCCGAAACTGCGTGGGGCAGCAGAAATCGAGCTGGTCGGCCTCGTCGTCTCGGTCGATCGACGTGAACGCGGCAGAGGTGATCGATCCGCCCTCGAGGAACTCTCCGAGGAGTTCTCGATGCCAACTTTTTCGGTCGTTACGGTCGAGGACATCATCGCTCACCTTCACCGTCGGACCATCGGTGGAGAGGTGATCATCGACGACGCCATTCGCTCTCGAATGGAGGCCTATCTCATCGAGTACGGCCCCCGAAAATAGCGATCTCGGCAACGGAGTTCCCAGCGGAGAGCAGATACTGTTGAGCTTGCGCAACTTCAACAAGCAGTCACAGATCGCTGCTAGTAGTTCGGTGGTCTTCGACTGGCACGGGATGCCCGGAGTGCTGGAACGACTCTCCCCGCCATGGCAATCCCTCGAGGTGATCGATCGCGGGGAAGGCGTCAAGGAAGGTTCCCGGGTCCAGTTGTGTGCCAGGAACGGGGTTTTTTCCTTCCGATGGGAATCGCTGTATCGAAACGTGCGGCCCGGGGAGGGCTTCGAGGAAATCCAGGTTTCAGGGCCCTTCCGGCGCTGGGAGCACCGCCACCGATTCATCGGCACAGAAGCTGGGACCTCGACCCTGCGCGATGAGATCGACTACGAATTCCCCGCCAAC
Organism: Planctomycetota bacterium; assembly: GCA_015664425.1. GTDB lineage: Bacteria > Planctomycetota > UBA8108 > UBA1146 > UBA1146 > DTRS01. Next base: position 1,452 of record DQQH01000085.1, on the reverse strand, counting down.
CCCTTCAGCGAATCCCTTCTGGCACTGCCCGTCGGTCGAAAACTCGACGCTCTCTTCGATCACCGCCATCTGATCAGCGCCGATGACATCGTCGCTTTCGCCAAGAGGCGGGAGTCGGGAGCTGCTCCCCTGAAGATCCTCGTCACCGGCGCCTCCGGCCTGGTCGGTTCTGCTCTTCTGCCCCTCCTCAGCAGTCAGGGGCACCAGGTGCTGCGTGCAGTTCGACGTCCGCTGCTCCCCGGTGGCCTCGGCGAGGAGGTGCGCTGGCGACCGGAATCCGCCGCCGATGAGATCTCTGGCCCGGAGAGGGATGCTTTCGAGGAACTCGACGCCGTGATCCACCTCGCCGGCGAGAACATCGCCAGCGGTCGGTGGACCCCCCATCGAAAGGAGCAACTGCGTGAAAGTCGCATCGGGGTCACTCGTCGACTCTGCGAGCTCCTCTCATCTCTCGACTCGCCACCGAGAAGTTTCCTGTGCGCCAGCGCCGTCGGCTACTACCCCACCGATCGGGATGAAGAACTCGATGAGTCCGTTTCGCCAAGCGACGGGTTCCTCGGCGATCTCTGTCGCGAGTGGGAAGCAGCGTGTGAAAAACTGGCGGGCGGTCAGACCCGTGTCGTCAACATGAGAATCGGCGTGGTGCTCACCCCCGCAGGCGGTGCCCTGAAGAAGATGCTGACCCCCTTCCGCCTCGGCCTTGGAGGACGCCTCGGCAACGGCGAGCAGAGTTTCAGCTGGATCTCCATCGAGGACCTGGCGCAAGCGATCCTGTGGCTACTCGCTCAGGACGAGCTGTCGGGGCCTGTCAACCTGACCGCCCCATCGCCGGTCAGCAACCGGGAGTTTACCGATACTCTCGGCGCGGTCCTCAATCGTCCGACGCTGCTGCCTGTACCCGCAGGGCTGTTGCGAATGATCTTCGGGGAGATGGCGAACGACCTCCTGCTCACCGGGGCCAGGGTGATTCCAGCACGGTTGATCGAGACTGACTTCCCCTTCCGCCACCCCGACCTCGAGAACGCCCTTGGCCAGCTCCTCCCGCACCGGACTACCTGATACGGGTCAGTCAGAGCGGCTGTTCCAGCGCTGGCGGTAGAGAGAACGATCGGGCTCGGGGACCTGCCCTGTCGGCGGGTAGCTCTCCATCGCTGCGAAGGGCAGGGGCTCGATCGATTCCCGCGTGGCGGTCAGCGGGTCGCGGTCCTTGCAGTAGCCGTGGGTGTCGAGGAGATAGGTTCTCGACCAGCCATCTGCCAGAGGCGGCAGCGCCGAGGCATCGTATCGAAGCAGCAACTCGTCCCCGCCTCCCAGGACGGCAAAACGGTCATCGATCTCCTCGATCAACGATCCGACCTCTCCGTAGCGGGTCAGCAGTCCTCCCATCCTGTCGTAGTCGAGAGTCGCCTGGCGCTCGCGGTAGTGATAGGTCGCCGGCAAGGCGCCATCGTC
>DQQH01000080.1 GCA_015664425.1 Planctomycetota bacterium | reverse complement strand
TTCACCCGGCCCCTGGGTCTCCAGGGGGGTTCCTGTGATCACTCCGCTGGTGGTGTCGAGTTCGAGTCCTGGTGGCAGTGGCGGTGAGACACTCCAGGAGTCTGCGCTTCCGGCACTCGCTGCCATCTCGGGAACGATGGGGGTAATCGGCGTACCGCTGGCGACAGTGATGTCGGCGGTGGGGTAGGAGAAGACCGGCAGCAGCGGCAGGATAGTGATGGTGATGTCGACCGAGACCCCACCGGATTCGAAGAGGATGGTCACGGTGTGGGTGGTGGTCGTGCCGGGGTTGACGGGGATACCGACGATGGCGGCGAGGTTGCCTTCCTCGATGGTGAAACTGAGGCCTGCGGGCAGGGGAGGATCGATCACTTCTCCGATGATGGGGCACTCACCAGCGCCCAGGATGGTGTTGGCGACGATCTCCTCGAAGGGGACGTAAACCGGTGCCGGGTCGAGGAAGGAGAGGGATCCAGGCGGCACATCGCACGCCGGTGTCGAGGCGGGCTCGCCGTCGAAACCGCTGCCGGCGTGGTGGCAGCCACAGGGGAGAAAGGACAGCAGGAGAAGGGCACAAAGGGTCAGAGAGAGGCCCCCGTCGGCGGCACAACCTCTGCTGGTGTGGATCGTTGCGAGCATGAGGCTCCTGAGAGTTGAAAACCTGACCGCCAGCGGGGCCCGACTCCCCTGGCCGACCCGCTCCTGGGATTGAGGCGATGTTACCGGAACTTTTGAGTCATGGACAGCGCCTCGAAGGGTCGCAATGTGTCCCTCGAAGGGTGAACAGGTCGATTATTCGATGGAGAAGGGGCGAGCGGTGTCGCAGTAGAGGCTCCCTCCAAGGCGCCCCAGTGCCGCCAACCGGCTCGCATCCACCAGGCCATCGACGACGAGGTCGCTTCGCAGGTGAAAACAGATCGCTTCGAGCAGGAACAGATCGACGGGGCCATTTCCGACCTCGCTGTGCATGATTCTTCGCGTTTCCATGGCGATGGCAAAACGCTCGAGGCGCGGTGGGGCGACGATGGAACTTGCGATCGAGGGGAGCCCAGCGCTGTCGAACTCGCTCTCCGTGGGGGAAAGGTCGGCGCTTGTCGCCACCATCGAAGGGCCATCGAGTGCGGGACAGATGTGGACCACCGCTTCCGCTGTGTCGAGCAGGTTGCGGGCGGTGTCCTTGTGGCTGCCATCCCGCCGTCGCCCGATGCTGAGCATGACTATCGGGGGGTCGGTGGACACTCCTCCGAAGAAGCTGAAGGGGGCGAGGTTGGTGATTCCAGCGCGGGAGATGGTGCTGGTCCAGGCGATCGGTCGCGGGATGACGGATGAGATCATCAGGTGGTAGCGATCGCGGCGGTCGAGCTGATTCACATCGATGGTGATGGTGTCAGGCAAGGCCCCTCCTCTTTCAGGTCGATCGTAGGGAGACATCTTGATAAGGACAAGGCGACTGCCCTTTCCCGGCTGCCCTTGCCCGACAGCGGAAGAGCCCCCACAATCTCTCCACGGAGGAACGATGATCTACCTCGATCACGCAGCCACTGCTTTCCCTCGCGCCAGGGGTGTCGCCGGGGCGGTTGCCACCGCCCTCGACATCGCCGGCAGCGCCGGTCGCGGCGCCCACGGCGGAGCTCGACAGGCGGGTTCGCTCGTCGATGAATGCCGCGCGCGGGCTGCCGACCTCCTCGGTGGCGATGACCCGCGCAGGGTGGTGATCTTCCCGTCGTCGACGCTGGCGCTGTCGACCGCCATCGCTGACCTTTGTCTCGGCGCGAGCGCGCAATCGACGCTGTTGATCGGCCCTCTCGAGCACAACGCGGTGTGGCGGCCGGCGGTTCGTGGCCTCTCAGAGGAGAGGGTCCTTTTGCTTCCCTCACACACCAATGGTCTGGTCGACTCCGCAGCGCTGGAGACTCTCGACCCCGCGCAAGCCCTCGGGGTGGTGGTGCAGCACGCCAGCAACGTCAGCGGACTCATCCAGCCGATCGAGGAGATCGGAGCGTGGTGCTCGAAGCACGGGTTACCGCTGCTCGTCGATGGGGCACAAGCGGCTGGCATCGTGCCCACCGTCGTCGAGAGGATTCCGGCGTTACGGGTCTACACGACGGCGGGGCACAAGTTTCTCGGCGGGCCTCCCGGGATCGGTCTGTGCTGGCTCGCCCCCGGTTACGAGCCGGAGCCGCTGTGGATCGGCGGCAACGGCGTCGACTCCGAGCTCTCGCGCATTCCCGCTGGCGGTCCCGGGCGTTTCGAGTCGGGTACTCCCAACCTCCCTGGCATCGCCGGCCTGGCCGCTGCCCTCAGGACCTTCGATGATGACCCACCGGCAGCGCGATTCAGCAGGCTCGCGGCGATCCGGAAGGTATGGGTCGAGGATCTGTCAGCTATCGAAGGAATCGAGATCTGTGGCGAGGGGGGGCCGGGACTCAGAACCCCTGTGATTTCCCTGCAGGTGGCTGGCTTCGATCCCAACGAGGCTGCCGCCCTTCTCGATGAGCGAATCGGTGCGCGCTGTCGTGCCGGGTTGCACTGCGCCCCTCTGGCCCATCGCCACCTCGGCACCTTTCCCGAGGGATCCCTGCGCATCGCTCCCGGTGAGGAGGTCAGCGACGAGAAGAGGGGGGTCGTCATCGCCGCCCTGGCGGAACTTTGCCGCGAAGGGGTGACCGGTCGCAGGTGACAACGGGAGCCGCCCCGGTCGAGGAAAATGGGCGGGGAGGGACTCGAACCCTCACCCCTTGCGGGACCAGGTCCTAAACCTGGCGTGTCTGCCGTTCCACCACCCGCCCATCGATGAAATCCTGGAGTCGGTGAACGCTCATCCTCCAACCTAGCCACCCTCGAGAGAAGTCGCAACGCACCCTGCTCCAATCGCCCGTGCCAGGCCTGCCCTCCTGCGGAGGCCAGAATCTCGCCTGGAGCCTGAAGAGAGCGCCTTTTCATGCCGATAGAGAGGATGGTCAGCCCCGGTCCCATCGATCGGGGCGACGACGGCCCAAGGAAAAGGCGTACAGATGAGTGAACAGAACCTCGACAGAGCCCTGTTGAGAGAAACAGCGGATGACCTGTGCGCGGTCATCTCGAGGCTGGGGCAGTTTCATCACCAGCTCCTCGAGTTGCAGGAGGAGAAAGAGGCCGCCCTCACCGATTTCAATTTTGACTCGATAGGGTCGATACGCGAGCGGGAGACGGGCCTGTTGAGGTGCATCACCGCCGAGGAAGAGGCTCGCTTCTCCCTCTCCTTCGAGATCGGCGAGATGATCGGCCACGAGAATCCAGCGGCCCTCGTCATCGATGAGTTCGTCGAATATCTCGATGAGGATCAGGTCGGTGCACTCGTCGACCTGCGCGACCACCTCCAGGAGATGGCGGTGAAGCTGGTGGAGCAGAATGAGAAGAACGAAACCCTCGTTCGACACACCCTCGGTCACATCGATGTGTTCATGAGCCACCTCACCGCCTCTGAATACGATGCCGAAGCCTACGACGCCAAGGGTGACAAGTCTGGTGGTGGTAGTGGTTCCTTCCTCATCGACCGTGCCGGCTAGTCCCTTGGCCAGCTTCGCCTCGTCAGGAGTCGTCGGCCAGGTATCCGGGGCTCTCCTGAGATGGGTCCAGAAGAGCCACAGTTCCCCCGGCGATCCCTCCGATGCTTGCGCCAAGGCCCCCAGGTTCTTGCCGCGGTCGAAGGAGGAGACCGAGGGAGCCGAGGGCGACTTGCGTCGTAAATACCTGGAGAAAAAACTCTGTCAGCACCTCGATGAGAGGCTTCGTCTCACCTCCCTGGCGCTGGAATGTTCGACCGAAGAGGGATCGATGAGATCGAAACTGGCCGATGGGAGTGGGCTCCCGGAGGATCTCGAACCCTCGACCATCGCGATGATCGCCAGCAGCCTCCGCCAGCAGAGGGAGGCAGTCGGACGAATTGGACCGGGGAGACTCCTGCGACGGGTGCAATTCTGTATCGAGGCCCAGATTCACCGTTCCCCGGCCTTCCCGCGTTCGCTCGGAGAGTTCTTCGGTTTCTGATCGGTTCCCCTCCTTGCGCACTGCCCCGCTGCTCTTCATATTGTTCCTCCCGGGAGCAACGGCGCTCGGAAACATCGGTTCCAGGGGGTAGATGGGGATTGAGGCGGAGGGGTCGTGCATTTCAAGCTCTTCGTGTTCGATCTCGACGAGACTCTGTGGAGCGTCGAGCAGTCCTCTCTCGACCCGATTCGAGGGCCCTTCACCCTCATCGACAGCCACGAAGCGGTCGGAACCACCGGCACCGTTTGCCTTCACGCCGGGGTGCGGTCACTTCTTCGCGCCATCTCCCTCCGCAGCTCCCTCGCCTCCCTTGCGAGCCGAAACGAGCGAGCCGTTTGCGAGGAACTCCTGGGGCTCTTTGGAATCCAGGACCACTTTGTCTTCCCGCAGTACGGCTGGGAGGAAAAAGGCCAGGCGGTGCTCAACATCATCCGGGCCCTCAGCGAATTCGATGGGATCGAGATTTCCGCTCCCGATGTACTCTTCATCGATGATTGGCCCGCCAACACCGAGGCGGTCCAGAAGATCGGCGCCTCGACCCTTCTTTTCGGGCGCGACCTCCGCTCGATCCAGGAACTGGCGACCCTGATCGGCTGAGCGAAAGTTCAGCCAGTCTTGACAATGCTCCTCGACTTCGGATCATCCCCCATCGATGCGGCCGATCCACGACGGCAGGACCCACTTCCTCGAAGGGAAGGCGAGTGTTGGTGACGAATGTAACCATGCCCAGCGCCGCTGGCGACCAAAGCGGCGAAGCGCCGCTTGTCAAGGCGACCGATCTCCATCGCAGTTATGGAGCGACGGTGGCGGTCGATGGGGTCAGTTTCGAACTCCGTCGGGGGGAGATCCTCGGATTTCTCGGCCCCAATGGTGCGGGCAAGAGCACGACCCTGAAAATTCTGACGGGGACGATTGCGGCGGATTCGGGGTCAGCTCTGATCTCAGGGATCAACATCGAGGAGTCCCCCCTCGAGGCCAGGAAGCGCTTCGGTTACCTGCCGGAGAGTCTTCCTTTCTACTGGGAGATGTCGGTCGGGGACTACCTGCGCTTCATCGGAAAGGCGAGAGGCCTCGGCGGCGACCACCTCAGACGGCGGGTCGATGAGGTGATCGACCTCCTCGGTCTCGGGCGGATGCGCTGGCGAACCACCGGTGCCCTTTCGAAGGGCTTCCGCCAGCGGGTCGGGCTTGCCCAGGCGTTGATCCATGACCCCGAGATTCTCATCCTCGATGAGCCGACCAACGGCCTCGATCCTCAGCAGATCATCGAGGTACGAGCGTTGATCCAGAACCTCGCGAACACCCGCGCGATCATCTTCAGCACCCACATCCTCCAGGAGATCGCAGAAATTTGTACACGCATCATGGTGATTCACTCAGGCAAGTTGGTCGCAGATGCCAAACCCGGTGAATTGAGCGGAGAGACGAGCGATGGCTGGGAAGTGGTGATTTCAGGGGCTGACATCTCGGGTACTGACTGGCGACGACTGTCTCTCGAAAAGGCAGGCTCGATTAGAGGAGGGGAGCACCTTCTCACGTACCGGGGCAGCGGCACCCCTGACATCACGGCGATCGAGGCAGCTGCCAGGGAGACCTCGGCGACCCTCCTCGAGGTGCGCAGGCCCCGAAAGACCCTCGAGAGCGCCTATCTCGAACTGACGGGGATGGCTGCCAAGGGAAGGGGAGGAGGCCGATGAACGCCGTCGGAACCGTCTACCGCCGCGAGGTGCGATCCTACTTCAGCACCCCCATCGCCTACGTGTTCATCCCGATCCAGCTGGCGATCCTGTCCTTCTTCTTCTTCCAGTTCTCGCCCTTCTTTGCCGCCGAGAGGGCGGAGATGCGGGAGTTCTTCGCCCTGATGCCACTGATGCTCTTCATCTTCGCCCCCGCCATCACCATGCGGCTGTGGTCGGAGGAGTTGCGGCTCGGGACCAGCGAGATTCTCCTGACCCTGCCGATGCGCCTCAGGGAGGTTGTCTTCGCCAAATTCCTGGCGGCGTTCACCGTCCTCTGTGTGAGTCTCGTCCTCACCGGCGGCATCCCCCTGACACTCGCCTGGCTGGGAAATCCCGACTGGGGACCGGTGATCGGAGGATACGTCGGCACCGTACTCGCCGGGGCGATGTTCATCTCTCTGGGTTGCTGGGTCTCGGCTCTTTCGGAGAACCAGGTCGTTTCCCTGTTGATCGGTGTGGCGGCGGGCATGGTCCTGGTGGTCGTCTGCAGCCCTGGTTTCGCTACATACCTCTCGGGATCGAGTCCCAATCTGGCTCGAATCGTCGAGGATATCGGGGTGATCTCCCACTTCAGCAGCGTCGAGCGAGGAGTGATCGCTCTGGGCGACGTCGTCTACTTCCTGTCGGGGACGGTGCTCTTCCTCGCCATGACCATCACCACCATCCAGGCGAAGAGATACTAGAGAGGAGAAGCGATGAAGACCAAGCGTGGAGCGTTCTACCAGTCCTCAGCGATCTCACTCCTGGTGCTCATCGCCCTGGTGGTGATCGCAAACCTGCTGGCCAACCGTTTCGACGTGCGCCTCGA
>DQQH01000105.1 GCA_015664425.1 Planctomycetota bacterium | reverse complement strand
CGACGGTGTCCTCGATGGTGAATTTCCCCTTCGGCTTCGACCGGATGAAGACCCGCTCCCCCTCCTGGATCTTCCACAGGAGATGGGTCAGCGGATTCTTGGAAGCGGGTTTGGAGACATAGCGGATGTAGAATTCGACCTTGTCGGTGTCCTGACAGGCAGAGGCGATCGACATCGGCCGCTGAACCGCCCCCAGTTCGACGTTTTCCTCGTTGTTGAGACCGAGCACTATGTACTGCCCAGGAGTGAACCACGACTCCCCCTCGGGGAGGGGCTGATCGGGAGTGATCTCAAAAATCGCCAAGCTGTCGGTGAGATCGATCCGTTTCGACAAGGTCGCATTGTATTCGAGCGTCTTCGCCATCTACCGCCCCTCCTCCACCGTCGGCCGGTTTCGGCCGAGCCGATGGGAGCATTCTGGTCGAGGGAAGTCAGGGGTCAAGACGACTGCTCGATCTCTCCATTGGACTCGACGCTTCCGAGCCCCCAGAATGGCCTCGCCTGGGGAATTCAGAATAGGGTCGGGAGCCAAGACGATGGAAATAGAGGGACGGGTCGCACTGGTCACAGGCGCCTCGAAGAGAATCGGCCGCGCACTGGCGATCCGGCTCGCCGAGGAGGGGATGGACGTTGCGGTTCACTTTCGCAACTCCGCCGCTGAAGCACGCCAGGTCGTGGCCAGGATCGAGGAATCGGGGAGACGAGCGGTGGCGCTCCAGGCCGATCTTGATGCCCCAGGAGGCGAAGAGGCGTTGATCGAGGGGGCAGCCCGGCTGGGGCCGGTGAGAGTACTGATCAACAATGCAAGCCGCTTTCTCCCCTCGAGCGCCCACGAATCGCAAGCTGAAGACCTCGAGAGGGAGTTCAGGCTTCACGTCACCGCTCCCTTCCTTCTCAGCCGAGCCTTCGCTACCAGGATTTCCCCCGGCGAATCCGGGCGCATCATCAACCTCCTCGACTGGCGTGCCTCGATGCCAGCTCCCGATACCCTGCCCTATTCTCTCGCCAAGTCAGGGCTCCTCCATCTGACCAGAAACCTGGCGGTTGCATTCGGCCCCGACGTCACCGTCAACGGCGTCGCTCCGGGGACGATCCTTCCCCCCGCCGAAGGCGGAGGGAACCACCTGGAAGAAGCAGCCAATCGCCTGCCGTTGGGAGGGCCGGGAGAAGTGGAAGATGTCCTTCTGGCCTGCCTCTACCTCATCCGAGATGCGAACTACACGACAGGTTCGGTGATTCCTGTCGACGGAGGAAAACACCTGCAATGAAACCCCATCGGCTCGAACACCTCGACAAGATCGACATCCACGATCTCACCGTCAGAACCATCATCGGGATCTTCGACTGGGAGAGAAGCCGCAAGCAGGACGTCCGGCTGCAGATCCGGATCTACACCGACATCTCCGCTGCCGCCAGTAGTGACAACATCGAGGACGCCGTCGACTACAAGTGTCTGACGAAGGAAGTGATCGGATTCGTCGAGGAGGCTTCCTTCTCTCTCCTCGAGGCGCTGGCCGAGGAGGTTTCCAGGATCGTGTTGAGAAAACCCGGGGTGGAAGCAGTGAAAGTTTCCGCGCAGAAACCCGGAGCACTGCGTCGTGCGAGAAACGTCAGCGTGACGATTCTCAGACCTCGAATCGTCGAGTCGTGATGGGGCAGGACCTGGTTCTACTCCTCCTGGGTTCCAACATCGAACCGCAGATCCATGTCAAAGCAGCTCTCGAGGACCTCGACGAAATCTTCGAGATCCGGACCCGATCCCATCTCTACCACGGGCCAACGATAGGTGCACAGGGAAGCCCCGACTTCGTCAACGTGGCGTTGATCATCGTCTCGCCCCCCCCTCCAGAGAGGCTGCGGGCTCAGTTGAGAGAGATCGAGGCAGCACACGGAAGGGTTCGAGGCGACGACAGGAACCAGCCGAGGACCCTGGACATCGACATCGTCTGCTATGCCAGTTCCAACGGGCAGATGCGAGAGCCGGTCGACGCCGGCCTCAGCAGTCTTCACTACGTCGCCCTCCCAGCTCTCGATATCGCCGGCCACTGGCAGTTCCCGGGAAGCGACAGGAGAATCAGCGACATCGTCGAGGAACTGGGGCCACCCCCTCCTCGCTTCGGCAGGATGGAAAAATCTCTCCCGGAGCGGGAATTGAAAAACTGATCGGAAGGAGCCGGGAAGACCCGGTCAGGGACAGCCGCTGTCGCAGCCCAGTGCGTCCCCGGTCGGATCCTGACCACATTCGTCCACTGGCTCGGGCAGCGGAGGGGATCCCGGGATGAAGAGGCGCTGGAGGATGGTGATGGCATCGGCAAGGTTCAGGGTTCCACTGTCGTTGGCGTCCCCCCCATCGGGACAACCGATCTCCGACACCGTCGGCAGAAAGAGGAAGTTCAGGAGCTGGACGGCATCGGAAATGTTGGATCCGCCGCTGCCATCGACATCACCTCGAAGGAAATTGGGAGAAATTGGCGCAACCGGGTCATTGAACGCTCCCAGGTCGGGAACGCTGCCATCGGGGTCCAGGCCCTCTGACGGGTCGCCGATATCGATACAGGGTGAACCGAAGGTCAGCCTGAAATCTCTGGCAGCGTGGTCGTAGAAGAGTGGATCCTCATCGATGTTCCCCGATCCCGGGTATCCGCCGATGACATCGCAATGGTGAACCTCAAGCTGGTTTCCGGGCGAGAAAATCGGCGGCTCTCCCTCTGCCCAGAAGATGCTGTTGACCACCTCGACAACTCCAGGAGTACTCGCAGCCACCATCAGGGAACTGCCCCCTGGCCACTGGACGCGCGGGCCGAAGGTGCAATGCGAGATCTTGAGATCGACATCGTTGATACTGACACCGATGTCAGCTGCACCTGACATGCCCCCGTCGTTGTCGGTGAAGATACAGCGTTCGACAATCGACTGTGGTTGCCTGCTGAGAACGTCGAAAGCAATCCCAGCACCGCCCAGATCAGAGACGTTTCCGGTGAAAATGCTGTCTCTGCAGACGAGCCCGGAGTAGTAGGAAACGACGATGCCACCGCCGATGAAGGCGCCCTCGTTGCCGATAAACTGGCTTCCTTCGCAGATCGCCATCGCTCCTGCATACAGATACATGCCACTGCAAACCATGCTCGCCGTGTTCTCCTCGAGGATGCTCTCGGAGAACCACAGAGGAGAAGTCTCGACGAAGAGCCCACCTCCTGCGATTCCCGCCGAGTTGGCCTCGATCGTTGTTGAGCTGATGATGACTCCAGCAGAGGATTCGGTGATGAAGATCCCACCGCCAGAGTCGATACAGGAGTTGTTGTTCAGCTGGCAGCCGGTGATTGTCGGAGCGATGGTGTTGCACTCGCGAATGGTAATTCCGCCCCCCACAAGAGCGTTGTTCTCCACGAAAATACAGTCGGAGATCACCGGAGAACCGCCAACGACGATCAGCCCGCCACCCTGGAGTGCTCCGTTGATGGAGGTACCGTTGCCGCCGGTGAGGGTGAATCCCTCGAGAAGAGTCCCCGGGCCTTCTCCCAGCATCATCTGAACGACACTTCCGGAAGACGCGCCGACCAGGAAGGTGAGTTCGGGTCCTTCCACCGACCGCAACTCGACCGCCTTGCCCTGGAAATCGATGGGTCCGGTGTAGTAGCCCGATTGCACCCAGATCACATCGCCATCGACGGCGATCGCCATCGCTTCCTGGATGGTCGGGTAATCGCCGGGAACTTCGATATCGATGGCAAGAAGGGACAGCGGAGTGAGGAGTAGAGTCGCCAGAAACGCCGTCCTGGTGGTCATTCCGACCAGAAATTGCATGATGGGCTCCCCATCGGATTCCCGGCAACTCCACCGGGTCGGCCTGATACGCGGCCGTTGTTCCAATAAACCGACCGGAAACGAGTTTCCAGTCGTACTCCGACCGCCAGTCTAATGTGTATCTGTGTCAAATCGAGGACCAAGGGGAGAATGGACCTGAACTGGCAACTGCTAATTACCTTAGGCTAAACTTATTTTTAATTAAGGCTAAAAATCTTCTTGTCTCGGGCTCGAAGGAGGAGGAGACTTGGGGCATGTCTCACTCTTCTTCCCCGAGAGTCTTTCTCTCGGTTTGTCTGCTGCTCCTAGTCACCTCCTGCGAGTCCAGCGATGCGACCGCTAGCCTTTCGCAAGCCGTCATCGGTCTCGCCGAGGAAAACCGGTTCAACGAGCCCCTCTCGGTGGTCTGCACCATCGGGATCCTCGGTGACATCACCGCCGTCATCGCAGGAGAGCGGGCCGAGGTTTCCTCGTTGATGGGCCCAGGAGTCGACCCACACCTCTACAAAACCTCTCCCGGAGATGTCAGAAAACTCCTCGGGGCCGATCTGATCCTTCACTGCGGCTTCCACCTCGAGGGCAGAATGTCGGAAGTCCTCAAGCGAGTCGGTTCCCAGCGCGATACGGTTGCCGTCTGTGAAGAGGTTCCCCGGGATCGCCTGGTGATCCTGGAGGCAGAAGGAAGCCTCCCGAGCATCGATCCTCACCTCTGGTTCGATGTCCAGAACTGGATGGAAGTCTGCCGGATCGTCAAGAGAACCCTGTCCAGGATCGACCCGATCGGAAAACCAGGCTTCGAAAAGCGCTGCTCGGAGTACCTCGAGGAACTGTCACTTCTCGACCGAGAGGTTCTCAGCCTCCTGGCGACGATCCCGCGAGATCACCGAGTACTGATCACCGCCCATGATGCCTTCGGGTACCTGGGACGGGCTTATGACCTGGAAGTGATCGGGGTTCAGGGCCTCAGCACCGACTCGGAAGCCTCTGTAGCGACCATCAACCGACTCGTCTCCCAGATTTCCAGGAGGAAAATTCCGGCAGTGTTCGTCGAAACGACGGTGTCACAGCGCAACATCGAGGCGCTGATCGAAGGCTGCCAGGCGAGGGGGCACCCCCTGCGCCTGGGGGGCAAGCTCTTCAGCGACGCTCTCGGAGCCGGTGGAACTCCAGAAGGCACTTATGTCGGAATGATCCGTCATAACGCCCGGGTGATCACAGAGGGACTCAGATGAAGTCTCCGGCGATCGAGGTTCACGACCTGACGGTGGCTTACAGGGCAAAGCCGGTGTTGTGGGACATCGACTTCTCCATCCCCGAGGGGGAGATGGTCGGAATCGTCGGGCCCAACGGAGCCGGCAAGAGCACGCTGATGAAAGCCATCCTCGGACTGGTCCCCATCTCGAGCGGATGGGTTCAGATCCGCGGCGAACCGATCAGCAAGGATAGGTCTTCCACACTCGGCTACGTACCCCAGCGTGAAAGTGTCGACTGGGACTTCCCGGTGACCGTTCTCGACGTCGTGCTGATGGGAACCTACGGACGCCTTGGCTGGTTTCGCCGCCCGCGAAAAGCCGAGCGCGAGTGGGCCCAGGATTGCCTCGAAGGGCTCGGGATCAGCGACCTCGCATCCCGTCAGATCAGCGAACTTTCAGGAGGACAACAGCAGAGGGTATTTCTCGCAAGAGCCCTGGCTCAGGACTCAGAAATCTACCTGATGGACGAACCATTCGCTGGTGTCGACGCTGCCACCGAAGAAGCCATCGTCGCTCTTCTGAAGAAATTGCGTGCACGGGGACGCACGGTAATGGTGATTCACCATGATCTGCAGACGGTGGAAAATTATTTCGACCGGGTCCTGCTCATCAACCTGAGACTGGTCGCAGCGGGCCCCACCCGCGAGGTCTTCACCCGCGAGAACCTGCTCTTCACCTATGGCGGAAGGTTAACGGTACTCGACGAAGCCGCAGAGGCAGTTCGCCTCGCCCATGGAAATGCTGGGAACCTTAAGAGGCATCCCGATGCCGGGTCTTGATTACAACACCCTGGTCGTGCTCGTAGGGACGGTGGCTCTGGGGATCGCAGCCGGTGTCACCGGGTCGCTCGCCCTTCTCCGGCGCCGCTCGTTACTCGCAGACGCACTCGCCCACGCCACACTTCCTGGAGTGTGCCTCGCCTATCTCTGGACAGGAGAGAGGTCGTTGCCTGTGCTCCTCTGCGGTGCGCTCCTCTCCGGACTCCTCGGCGTTGTGATCGTCTCATGGCTCCCGCGTGTCACCAGGATCCGCACCGATGCAGCAATCGGACTGGTCCTGGGAGTCTTTTTCGGAATCGGCATCGCCCTCAGCGGTCACATCCAGAGAACGGTGACCGATGCCTCCCAGGCAGGGCTCGATTCACTCCTTCTCGGGCGCACCGCCGGAATGCTCTTCAACGACACCGTCGCCATAGGCGTCGCCTCCCTGGCGGTGATCGGCGTCGTCTTTTTCCTCCGCAAGGAGTTTCTCATCTCCTGCTTCGACCCTGGCTTCGGCGAGGTCGAGGGTTGGCCAGTTCTCGCCCTCGATCTCCTTCAGCTGTTCCTGCTCGCCGTCACCGTCGTTCTGGCACTGCCGGCGGTGGGTGTCGTTCTGACCGCGGCAATGCTCGTGATACCCGCTGTCTCGGCGCGGTTATGGGTCGATCGATTTGGAATCCTGATGATCCTTGCCGCGATCATCGGAGGGGCCACCGGCGGCCTGGGTACCCTCCTCAGTGCGCGCTTCGAATCGCTTCCGGCAGGTCCGGTGATCGTCCTCGTCAGCAGTAGCCTCTTCATCATCTCACTCCTCTGTGCTCCACGCAGGGGAGTGATTGCACGGGCCCTGAGAAGTCGATCGCGAACCCTCAACCGCGAAACACGCCGGTTACTCGCGCTTCTCCTTGAAGCGAAATCTCGCGGGAAGAACACCGTCCCTCACTCACACCTCCTCGGAAGGGAACGATCTGTCCGCCGCCGGTCCCTCGATTCCGCCATCGCCAGGGGCTGGGTGCAGCTCGATGGCGACGGGATTTCACTCACCGAGGGTGGCCACCAGCGCGCCCTGAGAGGCAGGAGGGCACTTCAACTCTGGCATGCCTATCTCGAAGATGCCGCCTCCATCGACCGCGATCTCGTCGACCTCGATGAGGAACAGATCGAAAAGATCCTGCCTGCCGAGAAGGTTCTCGAACTGGAGAGGCTCCTGTCATCGCGGACCGAAGGAGGAGATGGATGATCGACCTCTTCTTCGAGAGCCTCTTCTCTGAAGTCAACTTCAGCATCCTGCTCGTTGCAGCCTGCGCCTCGATGGCGTGTGCACTGGTCGGGACCTTCCTGGTGCTCAGGCGACTTTCCCTCCTCGGGGATGCCATCAGTCATGGAGTCCTTCCCGGCCTCGTCATCGGGTTCATCGTCAGCGGTAGTCGCGACCTGCCGCCGATGCTGATCGGAGCCGCTGTCGCTGCCTTGCTGGTCACGATCGCCAGCGATTGGCTCCGTGATCACGGAATGATCGATGGCAACGCTGCGATGGGAGTCGTTTTCACGACCCTCTTCGCGCTTGGAATTGTGTTAATGGAAAGCCACGCAAGGAGCGTCGACCTCGACCCCGGTTGCGTCCTCTACGGACAGATAGAACTTGCACCTCTCGACATGGTCTCCCTCCCTTTCCTCGAAACTCGAGTCCCGCGATCTTTGCTCCCCATCGCAGTTGTGCTCATCATCGATCTCCTTGTCGTGCTTGCCGTATGGAAGGAACTGAAAATCTGCTCCTTCGACCCCGCCCTCGCCCGCTCACTCGGCATCAATGTCAGGCTGGTGCATCTCCTGCTGATGCTACTGGTCTCGATGACAACGGTCGCTTGTTTCGAGTCGGTCGGTTCGGTGCTGGTGGTGGCGATGCTGGTTGTGCCGGCAGCAACCGCCCAACTTCTCTGCAATCGCCTCGCCCCGATGGTAATTGTCGCCATGGCTGCCGGCTGTGTCATCGCCGTCGTCGGTGTACTCGGAGCGGACCATCTCGATACCAGCGTCCCCGGAATGATGGCGGCAGCGGGGGGTGGCCTCTTCGCCTTCACCGTGGTGCTGTCTCCCTCTCACGGCCTCATTTCACGCTTCTATCGCCGAACTCGTCTGTCTCTCAGAATTGCTTCAGAAGATGTCCTGATGGAGATGTGGAACGCCAGGGAGAAGGACGGGGAGGAATCCAGGGTCAGGGGAAGATGGCGCATTGCAGCGATCTGGACCCTGTGGCTGAGAGGCTGGCTCACATCCCCAAGGCGATCGGCACAACCGACCGAGAGAGGGACCCGGCTTGCCCGCGCTCTGGAAAAACGCCGCCAGCTGTGGAAACGGTTCCTCAAACGTCAACTCCTGACGCCTGAGGACCACCTCTACGACCCCGCTCACCGCATCGAGCATCACCTCGACTCGGAGTTGAGCGAAAGGATCTCCAGGGAACTCGATCAGGAGGAGGGTGATTCTTCCTCGTGATCGCTCGCTCCTCCCTGGGGCTCGACAAGGATCCGGCGGGCGAGTTCGCGACCGAGCGGGACTCCCTCGCGGCTCGAACTGTCCCCTCCGACCTTCAGAAGGAGTGGCCCCTCGAAAGGCTCCCTCTTCTCGAGGACCAGCGTCACACCAGGAACGATGCCGTGGCTACCCAGATACTGGAGGGCTCCGGCTGGAGCATCGGAGATTCGCCTGACCAGATAGGTCCTCCCCACCTCGCTCGAGGATAGGGGCTGGGCATTGTCCTCCTCTGGCAAATGACCATCTCGATCGGGGATCGGGGAGCCATGTGGGTCCTCGATGGGAAAGCCGAGAGCCTCCTCGAGTCGATTGACCAGGTCCTCGCTGACGACATGTTCCAGTCGTTCCACCTCCGAGTGAACCCGGTCCCAGGGCATTCCCAGCACCTCGGCAAGATAAGTCTCGAGTATCCGGTGGCTACGGACGACTTTCAGCGCACGCCGGCGTCCCTCATCGGTGAGACGGACTCCCCGATAGGCTCCATGCTCGACCCAACCGCGTTCTCCGAGACGCTGGATCATCCGGGTTGCCGAAGGCGGAGCCACCCCGACTCTGCGAGCGACTTCCCCGGTCGCAACCCACTCCTGGTCACGCTGGAGCTTAAAGATCGCCTTGAGATAATTCTCCGAAGACTCGCTGATCACCGATCCTCACATCCCGGGGCCCATCGGTGGCCCCCTGACGATGTTATCAGACTGCTGCTCCGCTGTCGGGGGTCAGTGTCCTTGCCCCACGACCCCCTTTTGGCGATAAGAGACCCACGCGGGGTTTGACCTCCACGATCGAGATCGGAGCGGTAGGCGATGAATCAGGAGCCCGAATTCCATTTTTCTGCACCGGTAAAGGTGAGGCTGCCGGAGACCGATGCGATGGGCATCGTCTTCCATGGAAACTATTTCACCTACCTCGAGGTGGGGAGGGTCGAATACTTGTGGAACCTGGGGCTCGCCGAGGGAAACCGGCCGATCCGGGAATTCGAGAACGTCGTCGTCAGCGCTCAACTCGACTATCGTTCCCCCGCCCGACTCCACGACATCCTGACCATCGACGTCTGCACACGGAAGATCGGTCGATGCAGTTTCACCTACGATTTCCGCATCCGGCACAAGCAGGAGAACCGACTGGTTGCGGTCGGCTCCACCACACACTGTGCCGTTGACGAAAAACTGCAGCCGATCCCTGTCCCCGAAGGATTCCGG
>DQQH01000106.1 GCA_015664425.1 Planctomycetota bacterium | reverse complement strand
TCTACCGAAACGACATCCACGTCGAGGACATCAAAACCGGCGAGATCCGGAAAATCACTGAGGGAGGATCGGAGACTCGTTTCAACGGCACCTTCGACTGGGTCTACGAGGAGGAATGGGGCCTGAGAGATGGCTTCCGCTGGAGCCCCGACGGCTCCTGGATCGCTTACTGGCAGATCGACAGCGAAGGGGTCGGGCTCTTCACTCTCACCGACTACACTTCCGATCTTTACCCAAAGTTGAAGACCTTTCCCTATCCCAAGGTCGGTACCACCAACCCCATCTGCCGCATCGGCATCGTCCCCGCCAGGGGTGGGGAAACACGCTGGCTCGATCTTCCCGGAGACCCCCGCGACAACTACGTAGCCTGGATGGAATGGATCCCCGACTCCGGAGAACTGATGCTCCAGCGCGTGAACCGCCGCCAGGACACCGTGACGGTGCTCGGGGCCGTTGCCAGAAGCGGTGAGGTCCGTGAGGTGATGAGAGACCAGGATCCGGCGTGGATCGAGATCTGCAAGGACCTGCGCTGGCTCGACGGTGGCAAGAAGTTCCTGTGGATGAGCGAGAGGGATGGCTGGCGCCACGCGTGGGTCGTCTCCACCGCAGATGGCTCGATGGAACCGATCACACCGGGGGATTACGACGTCATCGACGTTCTCCACGTCGACGAGGAATCGCGCTGGTTGACCTTCATCGCCTCTCCAGAGGACCCGAAGAGCCGCGCCCTCTACCGCTCGAGCCTCGATGGCGGACCTCCCCAGCGACTTACTCCTGGAAACGATCCAGGAAGCCACAGTTACGACGTCTCACCGGATGGTCGCTGGGCTCGGCACACCGAGTCAGCGGCGGGAGTTCCCCCGCGCATCGAGATCATCTCGCTGCCCGATCACACCCGCCAGCTTCTCCTCCAGGAGAACGAGGACCTTCGACTCGAACTGAATGGGGTGCCCGCCGGGATGGAAGGGTTCATCCGCCTCGACATCGGTGACGGCATCGAGATCGATGGCTGGGTCCTCGAACCCCCCGACCTCGATCCGGCGAAGAAGTATCCGCTCATCGTCTATGTCTATGGAGAACCTGCCGGGAGCACGGTGCGCAACGCCTGGGGAGGAGGGACCTACCTCTGGCATCGTCTCCTCGCCGAGATGGGGTTCATTGTCGTCAGTTTCGACAACCGCGGGACACCTGCCCCTCGCGGCCGCGCCTGGCGCAAGTCGGTGCACCGCAAGATCGGCATCATCGCCAGCGAGGACCAGGCTGCAGCCCTCGAGGTATTCCTCGACACTTACCCGCCCTATATCGACAGGGACAGAATCGGTGTCTGGGGCTGGAGCGGAGGCGGATCGATGAGCCTCAACTTGATCTTCCGCTACCCCCACCTCTATTCCGCCGCCATCGCTATCGCCTTCGTCGCCGACCAGCGTTACTACGACACCATCTATCAGGAGAGATACATGGAACGCCCCCAGGACAACCCGGATGGGTTTCGTGAGGGATCCCCCATCACCCATGCCCACCGCCTCGAAGGGGATCTCCTGCTCATTTACGGGACCGGGGACGACAACTGCCACTACCAGAATTGCGAGGCCCTGATCGACGAACTGGTCAAGCACGGCAAGATGTTCGAGGTGATGCCCTACCCCAACCGCACTCACGGAATCAGCGAGGGAGAGGGAACGACCGCTCACCTCTACACCAAGATGGCGCGCTTCTGGGAAACAACGCTGGAGCCCGGGGACTGAGTCATCAGGGAACCTGATGGAGGACAGGCCCCCACCCTCGAGGCGAGGATGGGGGCCTGTTTCATCTCATCTGGAGACTGCCCTAGGGGCAGACACCGCTCGAATCGCAGCCGAGTGAATCGGCGGTCGGATCGATCCCGCAACTGCCATGAGGCGCGGGCAAAGGTCCCGAACCGAGGAAGAGGTGCATCAGCACCTGGATCGGATCGGAAATGTCGATCAGGCCATCGTCGTTGGCATCAGCAGCATCCAAGCAGGTGGTCGTCGCCAGGCCGAAGATCAACGACAGGGCCGAGGTGGCATCAGCGACGTTGATGGTGCCATCGGCTGTCAGATCGCCACGCTGGAAACGCACCGGACAGAAGGCGTTGATGCAGGCCTCAGGAAGAGCCACTCCGCAGAAACTGCTCGTCGCCAGGCAGAGAGAGTGAGTGCCCGCTCCTGGCAGCGAGATGGAAGCCTCGGTATCGGTCGGCGACAGGGTTGCAACCGTCAGACCCGCAAGCTTCACCTCGATGGAGGCGTAGGGGCCGTGCGACGTCCAGGTGAGGGTCGCCAGGCAACTGCTGGTGTCGACAGAAACCGCGAGGTCAGTCGGCGCCAGGGAGAGGGAATCATCGAAAGTCTCCACGGTGCAGCTGACTGGAACACTCTGTGTTCCCTGCTTGAACGCGATGACGCTGATCACCCGGGTACCGGATTGCGGCAAGAAAACCTCGTGAGAGGTAGCAAAGCCACTGATCGTGCTCTCGAGCAGTCCATCGACCAGGATCTGGATCTGATCGTACAGGTCGGAGTTGAACCAACTCATGGCGAAGGAGCCGTTGCACAGGTCGTTGGGGGTGCACTCGAGGCCGATGACTGGATCAGGCGGGAAGCCAGCGCTACAGGTCGGGCTGACATCGAGCGCCTCGATACCACTGAGTATCGGCAGCATCCAGTAACTGTTGTTCCCTCCGAGAGGAGAGGTATCGACGTAGTTCTGTGCCGAACCCGCCACGGTCAGAAGGAGCCCACCGTTGCGGTAGACCTCGATCTCGGAGTAGAGATCGGCGTTTGTCCAGCTCACCGAGATACCACTGCTGACTGACTGGCAGAGAACCTCGGTGATCGAGGCCGGCGGGAAAGCGGCGTCGCATAACAATTCCGGTGAAGAGACACCGGCAACGATGTTGAGAATGGAGTAACTGCTCAATCCCGAGTTTGGACTTGTATCGAGGTATTCCAGGTCGGTACCAGGAAGCACGGCGAGAAGGGTTCCCTCGCGGCGAATCTCGATGGCTTCGTAGTTGTCCATGTTCACCCAGGTCAGGCGAATGCCACTGGCCAAGGTCGCGCAATCGAAGAGCACGATCGGATTGGGATCGACGAATACCGTGCATGCCGTCGGTGCCCCGACAAGGCCCTCGGTGCTCGGCTGAGTGATGTACGTGTGGTTGCCAGCTCCCGAGGAGGGCAGGGCGGTATCGCTGAAGGAGGTCGCATCCCCCGGAAGTTGCGCCAGGACGATGCCATCTCTGAGAAGGTCGATCGTTGTGTAGAGGTCGTTGTTGGTCCAGGTGATCTCACCAGGTCCAGCAGCGTTGTCACAGAGGAGAGGTCCGATGGCATTGGGCAGTCTGACCAGACCACACTCATTACTGCTGGTCACCACTCCGTTGCTCGACGGAGTGACCTGGTAACTGGTCACACCTGGGGGCAGCGTAGCATCGGAATAAGTCGTGGCATCGCCAGCAAGGGTCGCCAGCGCCTCACCTTCACGGGTGATCACGATCTCGGAGTAGATGTCTCCAAGAACCCATGTGAGGGTGGCGGTACCGAGGGCCCCGACACAGTCGAGGCTGACCAGCGGCAGTGGCAGGAGGTCGACGGTACCAGCGACGGCAACACTCTGGACACCCTCGGTGATGGCGATGAGAGAGTACTCATGGGTGCCGGGAAGAACGGTGCCATCGAGGTAGATGACAGCGCTTCCGACAACGGTGGCGATGGGGGTGCCGTCCCTGAACACAACGACCGAATCGTAGGTGTCCTGGTTCAGCCAACTGACCGAGATGCTCTGGCCAACCTGTGCCAGGCTCAGGGCTCCGATCTCCGTCGGAGTGACATTGACGCTACAGGTGGCAATCAAGCCTTCGAGGCTATCGACCCCCTGTACGGAGTACAGGTTGACGCCTGCGGGAACCACCGGGTCGGTGTAGGAGACCTGGTTGCCGGCAAGAGTGGTTTGCAAGACATCCTCACGGAAGATTCGAATCAGAGGCATCACCTCCGGAAGTGTCCAGGAGAGGCTCACACTGTGGTCGACACTGTTGCAAGTGAGATCGGCCACCGCCGTGGGCTGCAGGAATGCCAGCAACGGATGGGCCCCTTCTGCCAGAAGCCCTTCGGCGCCGGTTGCGATAATCTCCTTGAAGCGATCCGCTCCGAAGCCAGCGCCAGGTGCCGCTTCCTGAACGAGAGTCTCGGTTCCGAGGAGACCCTCGGCGATGAAGATTTGCGGATGGTCGAAGGGTGCCCGCTCGAAGCGCACTCTCTCGTCGGTGAGCGCCTTGAGGAACTCGACGAGGGCGTCCTGCCTCTCCGGTTGACCGATGAGGAAGGGAAGAGGCATGAGGACCGGTGCCAGGGTATCGATGTTCTCGTCGGCGAAGTTGCCTCCACGGGCGTAGAACAGGACCACCTGTTTGAGGGTCGCGTAACTACCGTTGTGGAAGTACGGGCCGGTGAGCTCGACATTTCGCAGGGTCGGGGTCTTCATGGCGCCAGCCATGGCGACTTCTTCGAAGGGCTGGATCGGAGGGGACGCGACAAAGGTGCCTGGCGGGTAGGGGATGCTCCCGTCGCCATTGTCCTGAAGGTAGCCCGCGATGGAGATCCTGTCACCATTCGCGTTGGTCGCTCCGCGCCCGATGTCCTGGGCGGTCAGAGTGACGCCGAGGTTGTAGAAGCCGCCGTCGTAACGTGCCAGGAAGAAATCTCTCATCGGCATGAACTCGACGAGCGATTCCAGCCCGGAGGCTTCTGGCTCGAGCACCGTCTGGATCTTGTGAGTGATCGCACTGGTGAACATCGGCGAGGCGTGGCAGAGAAGGCAATTGGTCAGGCTCAGGACATCCATCCCCTGGATCTGTTGCTCCGTCATCGCCGTCAATTCGCCCGCCTGGAAGCGGTCGAAGGGCGAGTCATCACTAACAAGAGTGCTCTCGTACATCATGATCGCCAGTCCCCAGAAGAGGGAGAAGTTCGCCTCCATCAGTGAATACTGATCGGTTGTCGCGGGAACTCCCGTTGTCGGCAACTCGATGAAATTCGATGGCGAGGGGTTTCCCGCATCGGAAGAATCGATCTCGAAGAGTTTGTCGCTCGACCACCACTCGGGGCGGAAGGCAGCCATGATCATCTGCTCGTAGGTGGTGTTGAGACCGATACCGTCGGCATCGACCAGGGCTCCCAGGGCACTGTCGTTGGGGTGAACCACCTGTTTCCCGAGGGGTTGCAGGGAAAAGAGTTTCTTGGCGGTCTTGGGGAAATTTCTGCCGCCGGCAGCCATCTCGACCGAACTCTGGAGTGGGGCGGTCGCCTGGGAGGCGGTCGCTGCCTTGTTGAGCAGGATCGCCGTCGGGAGTACCGAGCCATCGGGCTGCATTTTCAGCACTCTTGCGTTTGCGTCACGATGGCCTTCGGAGTTGCGACCGTTGAAGAAGAAGGTCGCCCGTCCGTCCCAGAAGACATCCATGAGGTGAATCGCGTTGATCACCGAAGGAGCCTGACGATTGGTCGATTGGCGGGTGTTGAGCGCCACTCCGTCGCCAGGAATGTTGAAGACCGGATCGGGGTTGACGCTGCGGGTGTCCTCGTCACTGCCCTCGACGACGTCGATGAAGGAGGTGTTGATCACACCGTTCGATCCGAAAACGTCGTCGGTGGTCGAGAGTACGAAGGAATCCTGGTTCTCCGGGTTGGCCAGATTGTGCAGGGGGAAATCAGCGCTGGTGATCAAATGGTTGAGAGGGGACACGGTGGAGAAGGCCCCATCAGCTCCTGGATGTTTCTGACCGATCTTGCGAGTGTCGGCTCCTGCGTGGTAGTGGCAGGTCCCACAGGCGACGACACCGTCACTGCCCGCCTGCATGTCCCAGAAGAACGCCTTGCCGAGGCGGATCGCCGCCTGCTGATCGCTCACGTAATCGATGAGGGTATTGGGCAGGAGAACTTCGAGAGTGTTGAGAGGCGGAGGAGGCAGGAGAGGAGGCTCGAAGGGCGGAGGGACGATCTGAACGGTACATCCGGCACCCTGGCCGATGGAATTTCCTATCACTCCGTGAACGGTGTAGAGGTGGAAGGAGGCGGGAGAACCGATGTCGGTGAAACTGGTCAGGTTGCCGGGGATTGCCGTCAGGAGGACCCCGTTCCTCAACACCTGGATCTGATCGTAAGCCTCGGTGTTGATCCAGTTCAGGATCACGTCATCGAAGGATCCATCGACGTCAGTAACCTGACAACTCATCGCGATGGGCGCGCTCTGGGCAGGAAGGGCGGCGCTGAAGAGAACCACCAGACCGAGGATGAGAACACCGACCGCCGCTGGCGTGATGCTCGGTCCCGGGCGAAGTGAAAACAGATTTTTGCCGTGATTTAGCAGTAGGTCGAACATACCGGAAACCTCCTACCCGTCCGCTCGCTGTCCCGGACAGGGCTCCGAGGGCGCCCGCTGGGGAACCCAGTAATTTTTCTCGTAACTCAAAACAAGAAAGGCACTTACTCATTCCTAGCCGTTGTCCCTCGAGTGCCATGGAGAAGCCGCTGACATTATTGTCAGACAAGCAAAGTTATGAGGTCCAGACAGTATTGTCTGTGGCATAACTTTAGACAAACAAAGAACTAACGAACCCTTGGCCAATATACAACTCCCCTTCAACGATGCAACCGCGGCCCCCTGGATTCACGCAAAAAATGCCCCAATATACCCCAAACCTGACATTCTAGAGGAGTTCAGCCGAATTTCCCGAGGCCCCGGGGCAGCACTAACATACGGCCCCCCGAGCGGGAATTTTCTTCGCCGAGCCCTGAAGTAGGCAGAGATGTCAGTATAATAATATTTACAAACGGGTTGTCAGACCCCTCCCACTTATCCGCTGCGTTGCTGGAATTGGCTCGTTATGCCGCTTCGATCCTCGAGGATCCGGGGTTTCGTGACCCTGGTCATCCTCCTCCTGATTCCCCTATCTGGCCCCGTCTGGTCGGTGGATCTGCCCGGATTCGTCCGCGGCGAGGCGAACGGCGACCAGGGAGTCGACATCTCGGATGCCATCACCATCCTCCAGTACCTCTTTGGCGTCTCGAACGAGCTCCCCTGCCTCGATGCCGGCGATGCCAACGATGACGGTGCTATCGACCTCGGCGATGCGATCGGAACCCTCAATCTGGTCTTCGGCGGCGGTCCTGCCCAGTTGCCGCCGCCATTTGGCCAGTGCGGCACCGACCCGACCCCTGACAACCTCGGCTGCCTGATCCCCTCCTGCTCCTTTGGCCCCATCGTCGATGAACGCCCCTTCACACTGGAGACCGGGCGCAGCGGGCTCCCCTACCGGGGAGATCTGCCGACCTTCCGCCAGGAGGGTGTGACATGGAGCATCGGGCCCCAGCAGGGGATCGTCCGCGAGGAGATCAGCTTCGACGAGTACGGCCTGCTCCTCGATTCCACCCTTCCCGGGGATCTCACCCTCGATCCGGTGACAGGAGCCGTGACCGGGACCTCCCTGGCGCCGGGGATCCATCATTTCGAGATCTGGGGACGCGCCGGGGGAGAGGAAGTGAGCCTGATTCACTGCACCATTCCCTGGTTGAGCGAAGACGAATCGGAGTGGATCTCCGGTCAGGACCTGTCGGGCCCGGGTCCGTACCCCGTCTCCTCCCTCAACTCCAGCTTCAACTTCACCCACCAGTTGCCCTGGCCTCCGCCCTACCCTCTCTACGTTTGTTCCACACAGCAACCGCCCGACACCGAGCACCTCGAGAGCAAGGCGATGAGGATCTACATGCCGGCAGGGCTGAACGCGCCGGCTCCGCTGCTCATCTTCCACCACGGAAGCGGTTTCGACTGGGCCGACTACTCGAACCTGCTCGAGCACCTCGCCAGTCACGGGGTGATCTGTGTCAGCGTCAACGACCCCTTCCCCTATTTCCCTTACACCGACTGGTACTGCTGGGGAGGCCACGACGAGGCAGCGAGGGTCCTCCTCGAGGTGCGAGGGATCATCAGCCAACTGGAAGCCAACCCGGCACACCCCCTCTCAGGAATGATCGACTGGAACCGGCTCTTCTATTCAGGGCACTCCCGCGGCGGAGGGACAGCGATGGCAGCATGCGAGTTCGATCCCGACGTCCGCGGCGTGATCATGCTCCAGGGGACCGACGCCCGTCGCGACTCCTGGATCGGCCACACCAGCCGCTGGAAGAGACTCCCCGACATCCCGGTTCTGAGCGTCACCGCCGAGCAGGACACCGACGTGACCTACCCCTTCTCCGAGCGAATTCTGGAACGATTCACCGGGCCATCGACGACGGTCACCATCTATGGAGGCTGCCACGGCTTCACCTCCGACGCTTCGGAAATCGGCTGTTCCTCCTGCCTCTGGCAGGAAACAGCCCCCGAGGTCGATAGCTGTACCTACATCACGAGGGACCTGCAGCAGAAACTGACCCGCCACTGGGTCCTCGCTTTCCTCCGCAGGTACGCTTTCGACGACCTCAGCACCGGTGGACTTCTCTATGGCGATGAGGAACAACGCTCCTCTTATTTCTCGGTCAACAGCAGGAGCAACCTCTCGTCACCACTGGTGATCGCCGATTTCGACAACTTCCCTCTGAGCAATCTCTCCCTGCCGATCGTCAGTTCCAACATGCTCCTCTTCGAGTCGGGCTCCTGCTACGACTGGCCTTTTCCCCTGCCCCAACCGATCGACTCGATCTCGAACCTCGTGTTCATCCTGTCTCCCAACGGTGTTTCGAGCATCGGAATCCCCTTCGGATCGCCCACTTCCCCCATCGACATCGGGCCGCGGAAACGCCTCCTCCTGCGCTTGAAGAACCACGACATCCACCTGGCCCTCGATAACCTCGGTTACCCCTACAACGCCACCCTCTCCCTCACTGACGCCAACGGCCGAAGCGCCGAGATCAACCTCCGCGATTACCTACCCGGTGAGGAATTTCACCCCGAACCTGCCCCACCGCTCACCCAGGTCAGGTTGAAGTACCAGCGCTTCATCACCGTGGCGATCCCCGTTACCTCATTTCTCGAGGTGGAACCTCTTCTCGATTTCAGTTCTCTGACGGGGATGACCGTGCAATTCGTGACCGATGGCAGCGCCAGCGAGGACATCAGGATCGGCCTCGACGACATCCGCTTCGAGTGAGGGAGGTGCCTCCATGTCGCCCAACGGCCGCCAGTGCGGCTCGTTTCTTGCTCGCTGCCAGCGTCCGATTGGGAACAAAAAAGAATGGCCCCGACCGCCCAAGTGGCTGTCGGGGCCATTCTTACAAATCATCCCCTGTCGTCGGCTCAGCAGCCAGGATCGGGGAAGGGTGCCGGCGGCGGTGATCCGCCTCCGAAGAGGAAGTCGAGCAGGTAGATCACGTCAGCAACGTCGATGCTGCCATCGCCGTTGACATCGCCCGCTTCGGTCGGCACTGGCGCAGGTCCGCCGGCGAAGAGGTACACCAGCAAAGACACCGCATCGGAGATGTCGAGAGAACCGTCGCCGTTGATCTCCCCACGGACGAAGCGAGTGCACTGACATTCATCGGGAATGCCATCGCCATTGAGGTCCTCGCTCGTACCGGAAGCGATGTCCTCGGCGTCATCGACGCCGTTGCCGTTGCAATCGCCACACTGGACCTCGGTGACCCGGATGTCATCGATCGCCGCTTCGACTATCGATCCCCCCCCGAGATCGCTGGCGATGAAACGCAGTTGCACCTGGGCGGTCGCCGCGACGAAGTCGAGAAGACGGAAGGAGTGCTCGATCCAGCCGCCGAGGACTTCGGTCCCCGTCGGTCCAACGGTCTCGACAGCAACCCAGGTGGTACCACCGTTGGCACTGACGTCGATCTGGAAAACATCCTGACCGGGAGTTGCACCGGTACTGTTGGAGTACCAGCGATAGTAACTGACGGTGGGATCAGTGGTGGAGGAGAGATCGAAGGCTGGAGTGACCAGAGTGGTGCTCCCGCCATCGACATCGTTCTCACCGAGGCTACCCCCGAGCGGTCCCTGACCGGTGACCCAGCAGAGGCCGTTGCCCCCCTGGTCATTCTCCGGCTGGGCAGCAGTGCCATTGGGGTCGACCAGGGTCCAGACGCCGGTGGTCGCCGTGTCTCCGGCAACCCCCGCCTGCCAGCCCGCCGCCGAACTCATGCCATCTTCGAGATGGACCGTCTCGCCGGTCGCCGAGGTCGCCTCGTAGAAATTCGCCGGAGCCCCCGGGGGGTCGGCCCAGACGAGGCCACCTGTGGTC
>DQQH01000248.1 GCA_015664425.1 Planctomycetota bacterium | reverse complement strand
TCGGCGACCGCCAGCCAGCCCTCGATCTCGCTTACCGCCAGGGGAGGGTCTCCGGTCACCAGCTGCGTTCCCTCGGTATCGACATCAATCTCGCTCCTTGTGTCGACCTGCTCAGGAGGTCGGATGAGCGGGGAATCGGCAGCCGCTCCTTCGGCGCCGATGACCAGTTGACGTCCGCTCTCGCCGCCGCCCTCGGCCGAGGCCATCGCGAGGAAGGGGTCCACGACTGCTGGAAGCACTATCCGGGGATCGGTCGTTCCCGCCTCGATCCTCACCATCGCCTGCCCAGGGTCCCGGCGGAGGGGAGTAGGGCTCACCTTCGCCCCTTCATCGCTGCGGCAACCAGTGGTGCTTCGATCATCATGACGAGCCACGTCGTCGCCGAGGCCCTCGACGGAGATCTCCCCGTCACCTTCTCCTCGAAGGCGGTCGCTGGGCGTCTGCGCTCGACGATCGGCTTCGACGGGGTGATCACCAGCGACTGCCTGGAGATGGGAGCGCTGAGCAGCGTCTCCTTCGAAGAGATCGCTCGCCGCACCGCGTCGGCGGGGCACGACGTCCTGCTGGTTTCCCATTCGGCGGATCGACAACGTATCGCCCGTGATGTCATCGGAGCGCTGGAAGGTGACCAGGGGGAGAGCCACCGGCGTCTCGAAACCCTGGCCCGGGAGGCTCGAATCCCGTCGGGCTCGATGCCAGAGGATGGAGAAGCGCTGGCCGGGGAGATCGCCGAGGGAGGCGTGACTCTGCTTCGCGGAACCTCGGCGCGGATTCCTCGGGGAGGGAAGTGGCTGCTGGTACTCCCCTCCCTCGAGACCACCAGTCCCGTCGAGGACCCGTCGCCAGGCGAGAAACTGGGTGAACTGGAATCACTCATCAAAGAGCGTTGCGAGGTGATACGCGTCTCCTCGGAACCGACCAGTGAGCAGATTGCCGAGGTCGCCAGGGGAGCCGCCCAGGTGGCTGGATTGATCGTTGCCCTGAAGGGGGCACGGAAAGGCGGGGGCCAGGCGGAACTGGCACGGGGCGCGTGCCAGTGGCACCGGCGGGTCATCTTCCTGCTGCTCGAGGATCCGCGAGATCTGATCGCCTTGGGCAAATCGGAGGGGGTCGTTGCCCTCACCGCCTACGGCTTCCGTCCCGTTCACCAGCGTGCGCTGGCGAGAGTTCTGCTGGGAGAAATCGAGGCTACAGGAACTTCTCCCGTCGGCGACCTCGGTTGATCTCTCGTCAGAGCCTGACGTACTCGAAATCGATGGGCTGGCTGTTGATCCCGCGGGCGGGTGGAGCGATCCAGTTCGCCATCTTCCCCGGTTCGACGACTTGCTTCATGATCGAGGTGAGATAATGGTTGTCCTCGTCGTTCAGGAGCCACTCAGTGACATTCGCTTCCATCTCTTCCTTGCTGATCAGTTCTCCCTCGAGATTGAAGTCATTGTCGGCGTAGATCCCCTGGTGGCGCTTGAATCGCCGACTCGGAAGGGTCAGGCGGTTCTCGATCCCGGTTTTTTCCAGGGTGCGGTTCCACTTGCGCAGGGCGCGGTCGCAGTCGGCGATGTACTCGTCTCGCAATACCTCGTTCATCGCGTTGCGGTAAGGGACCTCTTCATCGTGAATGCGATTATCCCTGACGTTGGGGACGATTTTCACACCCTCCTTCATGACGTGGTCCTCGTAGCGGTTCTTCTCCTTGAATCTCCCCTTGAGTCCCTCGCCGAAGAAGTTGGCTGCGTTCGAGGAGATCTCACCGCCGAACAGATCGAGGGAGTAGGAGAACCAGTAGTTGATGGACCTCTGAATCATGTCGAGAGGGATTCCCCCGACCTTCTTGGGGTCGCCATCGGTCTCCATCGTCAACTCCGCGCTCCTGCGAATGATGCGATCGAGGCCCGTTTCACCGACGAAGAGATGGTGGACCTCCTCGGTGAGCATGAAATCACAGGTGCGCGCCATCGGCTCGAATCCGCTCTCTGCCAGCGATGCGAGCTGGAACTTGCCGTCACGGTCGGTGAAGTGGGTGAAGGAGAAGAAACTGAGCCAGTGATCGCACGGCTGGTTGAAGGCGTTGAGAATCCTTGGCTTGTCCTCATCCCCGCTGCGACGGGAGAGAAGTTCCTCAGCCTCGTCTCTCCCATCCTTGCCGAAGAAGCGGAAGAGGAGGTAGACCATCGCCCACAGATGCCGACCCTCCTCGACGTTCACCTGGAAGAGGTTGCGCATGTCATACAGAGAGGGGGCGGTCGACCCGAGGAATCGCTGCTGTTCCACCGATGCGGGCTCGGTGTCCGCCTGAGTGACGATGATCCTGCGCAGGTTACCCCGGTACTCCCCAGGAATTTCCTGCCACACCGGTTTGCCAACGTGGTCGCCGAAGCCGATGGTGCGATCTTCGCCAGGAGGGGTGAGGAAGATGCCCCAGCGATAGTCTGGCATCTGCACGTAATCAAAGTTCGCCCAGCCCCCCGCTTCGACCGAGATGGCCGTGCGCAGATAGATGTCCTTGGTCTGGAAGCCTGCCGGGCCCATGTCGTTCCACCACTCCATGTAGAGGGGGAGCCAGTGCTCGAGTGCTTTCAGCAGCCGTTTGTCGTCGGCGAGACCGACGTTGTTGGGAATTCGTGCGTTGAGGTCAACGTTGCCCATATACCAGCTTCCTAGACGCGATCCCATTCGAACTGGGGACGCTCGGGTTTTCCGTAGAGTGTGAGTGCACCGTTGGGGCCGGTTGCGTTGGGACGGATGAAGATCCAGTTCTGCCACGCGCTGAGGCGCCCGAAGATCTTGCTCTTGAGATTCTCGGGGCCGGTAAATCGCAGGTTCGCTTCCATACCGGTGAGGGAGTCGGGGCTCAGGCTCGCTCGCTCCTCGACCGAGATCCTCACGGTGTCCTCGAAGTCGATCTCATCGAGAGCCTCGGTGACGAGACCCGCCTCCTCTGCGGCGATGGCGTTCTTCCTGTCGAAATCTCCCTGGAGAGATTCCTCCAGTTCCGGTTCGCCGATCAACCTGCAGGCGCTACGCGTGATACCTGAAGTCATCGGCAGTAGTCCCTCGTTGAAGGGGTTGCGGGCGATCTCGACACCCTCTTTGTCGAGGATGTAGATCCGGTCACATGTGAAAGCGAGCTCGAGGAGCGATCCGCCGAAACAAGAGCCCTCTTCGATCAGTGCGAAGAAGCTGCAACT
Source organism: Planctomycetota bacterium (assembly GCA_015664425.1). Classification (GTDB taxonomy): domain Bacteria; phylum Planctomycetota; class UBA8108; order UBA1146; family UBA1146; genus DTRS01. The sequence goes on along the minus strand of DQQH01000248.1, from coordinate 3,818 downwards.
CGACCGTTCGAGGCGCTGGAAGACGTGGCAGAGGAGCTCGATCGTCTGGTCGATGAGCCAGTCGCCGCGACAGTCGAGGAGGATCTGGTCCCAGGCGATGAGGTCGTCGAGGTTGCCTTCGCTGCGCAACAGCACGAGCCCGGTGCCCGGGTGATTCACTCGCAGGTCGAGGATGGCATCCTCGAGTTCGCGTGCGAATCTCAGCGGCCAGAAGTCATCGCCGAGGGCATGGATCTCCTCGCTGCTGGAGGGACTGCTGGCATGCGCTGGAACCTTCACGGTCAGTTCGGCGATCCTCTGCTCGCGCTGGTAGGTGACTGTCAAGGAGGAGTAACGGCGCTCGTCATCGTCGATTACCACAGGAATCGGCCCGAGTGAGATTCCCTTGCGCCCCGCCCGGCCGGAACGTTCGCTGACCAGTTTCTCGATCCGTTCACCGACGGAGTCCCAGAACTTTGACTTGGGACTGATGGCGTCGACCGCCCCCCAGCGGAGTGCACGCTTGCCCTTGAAGCCCTCTGCAACCGTGCAGAATACATCCGCCCGGTCGCGACGCATCTTGCGCTTGTCGACCAGTCGGGTGAGACCGCCGGTTCCTGGCAGGACTCCCAGCAGCGGCGTTTCGGGGAGGCTGACTGCGGAATTGCCGTCGTCGACGAGCCAGATCTCATCGCAGGCGAGGGCAAGCTCGTAACCGCCGCCAGCGCAGGGACCGGTGATTGCACACAGTGTTCTCACGTCGGCCTGGGCGGCCCAGTCCTCCAGCTCGCAGCGAGTCTCGTTGGTGAATTTGCAGAAGTTCACCTTCCAGGCGTGAGTCGAACTGCCGAGCATGTTGATGTTGGCTCCGGCGCAGAAGACCTGGGAATGACCGCTGGAGATGACCAGCGTCGCGATCTCGGGGTGTTCGAAGCGCAGTCTGCGAACGATATCGGCGAGTTCGATATCGACTCCGAGATCATAGGAGTTCAGTTTCAGGTCGTAGCCATCCCTGAGCGGATGTTCGGGATCGACCTGCATGAAGACACGGAAGACCTGGCCTTCCTTCTCGATGCGCCAGTGGCGGTACTTCGACGGATTCGTCTGGAAGGAGATGGGTTCCATTCCTGGTCGTACCTTCCCGTGAGCGTAGGGGGTCCTCCCGCTAACGCAGGGGGAACGCTGCCGCCTTTTCTGCGCCAGAAAAACATCAACTCGAGGCGGTACGCGGCCATGATGCCTGTTCGGCAGGAGGGGAGCAACCGCATCCGGGGACCCTGAGCGGGGTCACCGCACTCTAGCGGCGGCTCCCCGGGGGGGAAGAAGGGATCGTCCCTTTCGCTGGTCGATGCGCCCCCCCTTGCGCTAGAATGCTTCGATCCAGCCGGGAAGAAGACAGAGGGACGGAAAGGTCCCAGAAGGGGACAGGATCGTGATGCGACGGACAATGCTGCATTCCAAGATTCACCGGGCGACGGTGACCGGCGCTGACCTGGACTACGAGGGGAGCGTCACCATCGACAGCCTCCTTCTCGAGGCGGCGGATCTCCTGGCCGGGCAGCAGGTCCACGTCTGGAACATCACCCGCGGGACCCGCATCGTCACCTATGCCCTCGCCGGTGAGAGGGGCAGTGGCACCGTCTGCATCAACGGAGCTGCGGCCCACCAGAATTCCCCCGGTGACCGGGTCATCATCGCCAGTTGGGTCGATCTCGACGAGGACGAGGCTCGGGCCCACCAGGCGACGGTGGTCCGGGTCGACGCCGAGAACCGGCTTCTGGGGACCTGGCAGGAGACTCCGGGGCCCTCCCTGCCTCTCGGGGCGGACTGATCGAGAGCCGTGAGGCTCCAGTGCCAGCGACGGGAACACGATGAAAGAGCAGAGACACACCTGCACCCTGCGGGTGAACGGCGAGGACGCTGCCGTTGTCTTCGCAGTTCACCACACCCTCCTCGAGGTGTTGCGCGAGGAAGTGGGCCTGACCGGCACCAAGCACGGCTGTGAGCTGGGGGAGTGCGGGACCTGCACCGTTCTCATCGATGGAAAGGCGGTCCTCAGCTGCCTGGAACTGGCGGTGGAGTGCGAGGGCCGGGAGATCGAGACGGTCGAGGGGCTGATGATCGGAAACGAACTCCACCCCCTGCAGTCCGCCTTCGCCGACCTCGGGGCAGCCCAGTGTGGCTACTGCACTCCAGGGATTCTGATGGCGGCCAAGGGGCTGCTGGCGGAAAACCCCTCACCCAGTCGCGATCACGTGATCGAGGCGCTCGGCGGAAACCTCTGCCGCTGTACCGGCTATCACAAGATCCTCGAAGCGGTCGAGTGGGGTGCAGCGATCCTCCGTGGTGACCTGGCATCTCGCCCTCCACCCGAGGTGTTCCACGGCGACAGGATTCCGGGAGAAGAGGTGGTCGATGCCTGAAGCGAAGGGCTCCCCTGCTTCCTCCTTGCGCCTGATCGGCACTCCCTTCCGGCGGGTCGATGGCCGCGCCAAGGTTACCGGCCAGACTCGCTTCGCCGATGACCTCTTCTTTCCGCGGATGGTTCACATGAAGCTGGTCCGTTCGACGGTCCCCCACGCCAGGATCACAGCCATCGACACATCTACGGCCGAGAAGATGCCCGGAGTCCTCGCCTTTCTCACCGGCGATTCGATGCCAGAACCGTTCGGGATACTTCCAGTCAGCCAGGATGAGCATGCCCTCTGCACCGACAAGGTTCGCTTCGTCGGCGACCCGGTGGTGGCGGTTGCTGCCCTCACCGAGGAGCAGGCGTACGAGGCAGCCCTCGCCGTCGAGATCGAGTACGAATCCCTCGAGACGATCGCGACCGTCGATGAGGCGATCGCCAGCCCCGAGCCGAGGATCCACGACTACGGCGAGGAGGGGAACCTGCACAAGAAGGTGTCGATGGAGTTCGGAGATGTCGAGGCTGGTTTCGGCGAGGCGGATCGGGTCTTCGAGGATATCCTCTACTTCGAGGGCAGCACCCACCTGCCGCTGGAACAGCACGCCACCGTCGCCCTCACCGAGGAGACCGATCGGGTCACCGTCTACTCATCGACCCAGACTCCGCACTACCTTCATCGTTCTCTCGCCAAGGTACTCGAGATTCCCGCTGCCAGGATTCGAGTCATCGCCTGCCCCAACGGCGGCGCCTTCGGCGGCAAGAGCGACCCCTTCAACCACGAGATCTGTGCCGCCAAGATGGCGTTCACTCTCGGGCGGCCGGTGAAGATCACCCTTTCTCGTGAAGAGGTCTTTTACTGTCACCGCGGTCGTCATCCGGTGCTGATGAAGATCCGCACCGGCGTCAAGGAGGACGGAACCCTCACCGCACAGCATCTTCAGACGACTCTCGACGGCGGCGCCTATGGCAGTTACGGCGTGGCGAGCACCTATTACACCGGTGCCCTGCAGACGGTGACCTACGTCCTGCCGAAGTACCGCTTCGACAGCATCCGCGCCTTTACCAACAAACCTCCGTGCGGCCCGAAGCGTGGTCACGGGACGCCCCAGCCGCGCTTTGGCCTCGAGGTCCATCTCGACAAGATCGCCTGCGCCCTCTCCATCGACCCGGCCCGGTTGCGCCTCGATCAACTGGTCCCTGCCGACAGCGTCACCGCCAACTGGCTGAAGATCGGGTCGATGGGGCTCGGCAAGTGCATCGATGCAGTGATCGAGGGGAGCGGCTGGAACGAGCGTTACGGCAAGTTGCCTTACGGCCACGGGCTCGGCCTCGCTTGCAGCTCCTACCTCAGCGGCGCCGGTTTGCCCATCTACTGGAACCACATGCCCCAGTCGGGGGTGCAACTGCAGCTCGATCGCTCCGGTGGGGT
>DQQH01000146.1 GCA_015664425.1 Planctomycetota bacterium | reverse complement strand
GCCACCGCTTCGTCGCTCGCGTCTACGAGGAGGGATTGAATCGTTTCTACCAGTTGATGTACGGGGAGGACCTGATGAGTACACGGTTCTCCCGATATTGCGGCATCAGAGCCTCGACGGCGCTGAGCGATACTTCGAAGAGGTGATGGATCCGGTGGACCTTGGCGGGGAACATCGCGTGGACCTCATCGAGAACCGCCTGCTGCTCGAGTTGCAGTTCGAAGCCCTTGCGCAATCCGCCCTCTCCAGGAACCGCCGCGGGAGTTTGATCCGCATCGTAGGTGAGCACGTTGTAGTGTTCCTCCTTGAGAATGCTCAACTCGTGAAAGATGTCGTTGATCAGTCGGTCGAGGATGTCCGTCGAGTCCTTGGTTCTGAACAGGCGGTGGCACGCCTCCTTCAGTGGCGACAGGTAGTCGTCGCGCAACACCTCGAGCTCCTTGTACTTGAGAAGCTCGCTCAATTCTCGTGCACCGAGTCGGATCTTCTCCCTCGGCATCTCGAAACGATCGACGTACTCGGCGACGATGCTCTCGTAGCGGTCGTGGATCCCCATGAAGGTGCGATGGGAGCGGTAGAAACGCTCGACGATGGTCCAGATCAGCGGGCCGGAATTATTACTGAGCAACGGATTCCTCCTCTCCCAGCGGACAGCCCACCCCATCGAGGAACGCTCCGAGAAGGATGGTTCCTTCGGGAGTCAGGAAGGATTCTGGATGGAACTGAACCCCCCAGGTCGCCTCGCCGGGTGTTCCTATCGCCATCACGCTTCCTTCCTGATCACGACCCACCACCCGCAGTGTCGGTGGCAACGTCTCCTCGACGACTGCCAGGGAGTGATAGCGAGCCGCCAGGAAGGGCGTCGGCATCGCTGCGAAGATCCCCTGGCGATCGTGATCGATCTGGCACGCCTTGCCATGAACTGGCTCGCCGTTCGGCACGACCCGCGCACCCATCTCCTGGGCCAACACCTGGTATCCGAGGCAGACTCCCAGCAACGGCACCCGCCGATGGAAGTGAGCCAGCGCTTCGGCGCTGACTCCGGCCTTCGACGGGCCCCCCGGTCCAGGAGAGAGCACTACACGCTCGGGGGCGAGGTCGATCAACTCAGAGAGGGAAACCCGATCGCTCAGCCGCACCGTCACCCGCGCCCCGAGAGCGGTGAAGGCCTGAACGAGGTTGTAGGTGAAGGAGTCGTGGTTGTCGATGACGACCACGTGGGGCCCCGCCCCGGGAAAACTCCATTCACCCCTGCCGTCGACGGTCGCCAACGCTGCCTCCTGATCGTCCAGGAACGAGACGGCCGGGTACCGCTTTGGCACCCTGACCGGGGATTCTAGCGCCCGGGAACCTCCCCGTCAGGGCCTCCCTAGCCGAATCTGGTCCAGGTTCTTAACTCCAAGGCCCCTTTCTGTCAGGCTTTATCGTACAACCCCCACTTTGCACCGCGGACCGGGCCCATCCCTTGCCTCTGGTCCTGACGGATTGGAGTCCATGATGAACAGAACCCTCACCCTCTTCGCTCTGCTTCTGGTGACCGCGGGTTGCAAGCCGGTCCTGACCGAAATCGAGTACGTCCTGCCCGCACCCGGAACCCTCGTCGAGGTGACCAATCCAACCATCGAGGTCGGTTTCGACCACCGGATGAACGAGTCGACGATCGATTCCACCAGTTTCATCGTCAACGGTTCGGAGAGTGGCGTCCAGGAGGGGATTTTCGCGTTCTTCAACGACAGCAGGATCGCCACTTTCACCGGCCTGGGTGAGTTTCTCCCAGGGGAAGTGGTCACCATTCGCCTCACCGACGCGATCGAGTCACAATCGGAAAAGAACCTCAATTCCTTCGTGTGGTCCTTCTCTCTGGAAGAGGGGGAGGCCCCGACGCAGTCCCCCTTCCACGTCGAGGCGATGACCCCTTCGATCGAAACGGTCAGCTCTCCGCGCAACACCCAACTTTCTCCACGCTTCAACAACCCCTATAACCCCTTCAGCGTCACCGAGAGTGCCGTTCGGGTTGTGGGTGAACGCAGCGGCACACGCGAGATCTCCTTCCAGAATCTCCTCACCGGTTTCGACCAGCTCGACATCGCCGTCGACCGGCCCTTCATCGCCGGGGAGCGCGTCTCCCTGTCGTTGACTGGCCCCATCTCCGGAATCGACGGTACCGTGCTGCCGACCTCGCTCCTCGGCGTGACGACGGCAAATCTCGGATCCCTGTGGCCGGAAGACCCCCTCGACTCCGGCAGTGACCTCGGTTCCGACGGCCTCCTCTTCTTTCTCGATCCCGACGCCGATGGCATCGAGGAGTGGCTGCGCATCAGCGCAGACGGAGCCGTCACACTCCAGGACGCTGACCCCAACGGAGCCACGGGATTCATGACCTGGTCCCTTCCCGGCTCCATCATCGATGCTGCCATCGGCGACTTCGACGGCGATGGCCGCATCGACCTCGCATGCCTCGATGGCAGCGGTGACCAGATCCATCTTTTGTGGGGTTCGCGAAGCATCGCAGTACTCATGGAGGGTCCGGAGACGATCGCCCTGACACGCTCCGCCGATGGTGTCACTTCCGGTCATGCAGATGCCGACGGGATCACCGACCTGATCCTGTGGGGAGTCGAGGGAATCGCCGTCGCCCATGGTGACGAGGTCTCCCCCTTCGCCAATCAGGACCTCAGCACATCCGAGGTGACCATCGCCACGCCGGTTTCGGGGGATCTCGATGGAGACGACCTCCCCGACATCGCCGCGGTCGTCGGTAACGGTTTAATCCGTCTTCTCTTCGGAAGAGAGGATGGAACCCATGAAGACGGCGGACTGGTGCAGTCCTACTCCCCTGCGATCGGTCTCGTCGCTGCTTCCCTCGATGGCGATGACCTGATCGACCTGGTCGCTCTCTCCGCCGCCGGGGAGAGCCCGTCCGCCCTGCTGCCAACAGGCGGTGGCGGCTTCGACCTGCTGATCCTGTACAGCGATGTGGCCGGTCCAGGAAGCGTCGCCTCGGACTGGGATGGCGATGGCGACACCGACCTGCTCTCTCCGGTGCCCGGAAAGTCCCAGGTCCGTTTTGCCGAGGGGCTCGGTGACGGCAACTTCCTGCAGCCAACGCTGCTCGATGCCCCCTTCGCCGTGTTGAGCCTCGTCCTCGGGGACGCCAATGGCGACGGAGCCCTTGATGTCGGCCTCAGAGGTGGCAATGGCCTGTGGCAAATCGCCCTCGGAACCCCGACCCAGGTGCCCCTGAGCAACCGGATGGAGATCCCCGATGTCAGCGCCCTCCCGGGCGAAACCGGTGTCCCCTTCAAGGTTCTCGGAGACCACGATGTCTCCCTGCAGGGTTACACCATCGTCATCGCAACCCAGCCCGATGAGGTTCGAGTCGATAGCATCTCCACTTCGGAGTCGGACGCTGAAACAGTCGGGGCGGAGTTGGAGTTAGCCAACATCGATCCTCTCAGCGGGGTGACCATCTTCGCCGTGATCCTCGACCTGATGCCGCCCTTCGACGGCCAGGTCCTCGAGCCCGCTGCCGGGCACATCCTTGCAACCGGAACCCTGTCGGTGATGTCGACCGCTCCGGCAGGAGACTCCGACCTGGCGCTGACCAATGGCCTCGGCACGCCGTCGACCGACAACAGTTTCGTCAGCAACGGTCTCACCGTCCTGCCGGACCTCTTCGGAGGAGTCGTCCATGTCGCCGCCGGTGCCGGTAATGGCAGTGGAGGTGGCGGCGACCAGGAGGATCCCGGTACGGGACCACCCGCAGGTGAAGAAGCGACCTTCATTCGAGGTGACATCAACAGCGATGGCTTTGCCGATGTCTCCGACGGAACGATGCTGCAGGCGTGGCTCAACGGCATCGGTGCCGGGCCCGGCTGCCTCGACGCTGCCGACATCAACGACGACGGAAGTGTCGATCTGAGCGACCCGGTCGCTCTCTACGACTTCCTTTTCAACGGTTCCAATCCACCCCCTGCTCCTTACCCGGCGCCAGGTGTTGACCCGACCTCCGACACCCTCGGTTGCGAGGTACCGCAGCCGTAGCCGACAGGAACAGACCCCCATACCACGGCCGGGATCTCCTCCTCCCTCGCTCGAGGATCCTTTCCCCCCCCAGTCCCACCTGGATTCCGGCCGTGGCCCCTCTTTCACCGCTGGGGCCCTTCTCGACCTCTTCCCCAAGTTTTCCCCAACCCTCCAGATCTCATTCTGGCCCCCCTGACGTCCGGAACTGCTGCACAGCATTTGGGCGTTGATGTCGGGGACACCCACGATATATGGTATGCCCCCCATCGGTCACCAACGGTGTTCCCACCGAGGGAAGGCGTCAGATCGCCGGGGATTTTGTGGGCAAACCTTTACCTTGTCAGGATTTGGGGTGTTTGCTCTGCCGTCCATTTGCGACCGGCTCACAGGCAGAGCAAGGATCCGCCCCCGCCACTGCGGGAGGCCGCGAGGCCGACTGCAACAACGAGGGTTGAGACGGTCAGGCTGAAGCGAGCACACCGACCGCTCGACGCAAGTCGATCCTGATGAACGAGTGCATCTGCGAGTGCATCAGATTTGGGGGAAAAGAGTTTTCGCCGGGCGAGCTCGAAGTTCGGTGCGGAATGGGAATGGTGCCGCGCGCAGTGATGCGTGTCGGCTTGGGGATTCAAGGCTAGGAGATGGCCCGCCGGAGTTTGGCGGGCCGTGGGCGCAGTTGCCCCATCCAAGAAAACGTGACAAGAGAGCAGGGTCTTCCCGGCTCCGAGAGTCCGCCACGACTCTCTGCCAAGGGGTACCTCCAGACTCCTGTTCCCTCCGTTTTCATCGGTGACTGACCTCGACAGATCGCTTGGAGGAGATGAGAAGTGAAGATAGATCGGCGTTTCACTCAAAAGGGAAAGAGCCCATATTCAGCCTTCGAAATGGTGTCCCGCACATCGGAGATCAAGAACCCCGATGGGACCACCGTCTTCAAACTGGATGGCATCCAGATCCCAGAATCGTGGTCACAGGTCGCCACCGATGTCATCGCCCAGAAGTATTTCCGCAGGGCTGGAGTCCCCCAGGTCAACGACGCCGGCGACCCCATCCTCGATGCCGATGGAAACCCCGTTCTCGGGGGCGAGACAGACTGCCGCCAGGCCTTTGGGCGGCTAGCTGGCTGCTGGACCCACTGGGGCAAGGAACATCGTTACTTCGACACCGACGAGGATGCCCAGGCGTTCAACGACGAGTTGTGTCACATGCTCGCAGCTCAGATGGCCGCTCCGAATTCACCGCAGTGGTTCAACACCGGTCTTAACTGGGCATACGGCATCACCGGGCCCGCCCAGGGACATCACTACGTCGATGAGAAGACCGGAGAACTCTGCCTTGCGACCAGCGCCTACGAACGCCCGCAACCTCACGCCTGCTTCATCCAGTCGGTGGGAGATGATCTCGTCGGTGCAGGCGGCATCATGGACCTGTGGATGCGCGAAGCTCGTCTCTTCAAGTACGGCTCGGGCACCGGCTCGAACTTCTCGAAAATTCGCGGCGAGGGAGAACCACTCTCCGGTGGTGGACTCTCCTCGGGCTTGATGTCGTTCCTGAAGATCGGTGACTCCGCTGCCGGTGCGATCAAGTCAGGCGGCACCACCCGACGGGCCGCCAAGATGACCACCCTCGACCTCGACCACCCTGACATCGAATCCTTCATCAACTGGAAGGTATGCGAGGAACAGAAGGTGGCTGCCCTCGTCACCGGCTCACGTTGCCTCAAGGAGAAACTACAGGCGGTGCTCTCTTCCTGCCACGTCCAGGACAGTTCGACTGCCGGCACCGTCATCAACACCGACCCGCGGAACAACCGTCCACTCGCGATAGCGCTGCGCGACGCTCGTTCTCATCACGTGCCAGAGAGTTTCCTCAAGAGAATGGTGCAGTTCGCCGACCAGGGCTTCACCAGTTTCGAGTTCGAGGAGTTCAATTCCGACTGGGAGGGAAAAGCCTACCAGACCGTTTCTGGACAGAACGCCAACAACAGCGTCAGAATCCCCAATTCCTTCTTCGAAGCCCTCGAGAACGACGATGACTGGCATCTGCTCCGACGGACCGATGGCGAGGTCTCCAGCTCGATTCCTGCGCGCCAGTTGTGGGAGAAGATCTCCTACGCAGCCTGGAGTTGCGCCGACCCTGGCCTGCAGTACGACACCACCATCAACGAGTGGCACACCTGCCCCGCCAGTGGTCGCATCAATGCTTCGAACCCCTGTTCGGAGTACATGTTCCTCGACGACACCGCGTGTAACCTGGCATCACTCAACCTGGTCCGCTTCCTCGGCGAAGATGACGTGTTCGATGTCGATTCCTTCCGCCACGCCGTACACCTCTGGACCATCGTCCTGGAGATCAGCGTTTTGATGGCGAGTTTCCCGAGCGAGGAAATCGCACTCCTCAGCCACCGCTTCCGCACTCTCGGCCTTGGTTATGCCAATCTCGGCACCGTTCTGATGCGCCTCGGGATCCCCTACGACTCCGACGAGGGGCGGGCCATCTGCGGTTCCATCACAGCAATCCTCACCGGCGAGTCCTATGCAACTTCCGCGGAGATGGCCAAGGAGCTCGGCCCCTTCCCCGGCTACCAAGACAACAAGGAAGCGATGTTGCGCGTGATCCGTAACCATCGGCAAGCAGCCTACGATGGCGATGAGAACGAGTACGAGGGCCTCACCACCAAGCCGGCGGCGATCGTTGCCGAGTGCTGTCCCGAGAATCTGCTCCTCGCTGCACGGGAATGCTGGGACAGAGCACTCGCCCTCGGCGAACGCTTCGGGTACCGCAACGCCCAGGCCTCGGTGATCGCACCGACGGGGACCATCGGACTGGTGATGGACTGCGACACCACCGGCATCGAGCCGGACTTCGCCCTCGTCAAGTTCAAGAAACTCGCCGGCGGCGGCTACTTCAAGATCATCAATCAGAGCCTCCCCGTTGCCCTGTCGAAACTCGGCTACACCGACCAGCAGATCGAGGAAATCACTGCCCATGCTATCGGTCGCGGCACGCTTGCCGGTGCCCCCGTCATCAATCACGAGAGCCTGACCGAGAAAGGATTCGATGAAAAAGCCATCGCCACGGTCGAGGCGGGGCTCCCCACCTCCTTCGATG
>DQQH01000258.1 GCA_015664425.1 Planctomycetota bacterium | reverse complement strand
TTCGGTCCTGAGCCTCCGGCTCCGGGCCCCTACGACGACGGCCCCGACCCGACGACCGATGACGAGTTGCCGGTTTGCGATAGCAATGACACGACCTGTTAAACAGCGTGAGATGTGGATCGGCCTCTGGGGTGAATGCTGATTGCCGAAGCGTCCCCCAGAGATGAGTTTGCGACTATTCCCCAGATAGTCCCGGGGGATCAGGCAGGGGACTTGGACCGTAAGGATATTTTTCAGGAAGCACACACCTCCAGCCGTATAGGACACGATGAAATGCGTCTTTTAACTCTCCTTCTCGCGCTATTTATCTTCACAGGACCCCTGCCAGGCCAATCTATTCTCACCGTGACCGACGGTAGTGGAGCCCAGGGATCGTCGACGAGTCTCAGCATTCTCCTCGACAACGGCGATGGAGAGGTTCAGGGCTGGTCCTTCGGCGCATGCCATGACACCGCAGCTCTGACTCTCGAAACCATCGAACTGGGATCGACTGCAGCCATAGTGAACAACGGTGATGAACCCGCCTTCCTCGCCCTCAACACCGAGATCGGCGGATTCACGATGGGAGTGGTCATCAACCTCTTCGGCGCGGCCACCCTACCTTTGGGAGCCGACTACGAACTGGTGAGGCCCTCCTATCAAATTCTGGGTGCAGCAGGTTCGTCGACGACCGTCGATCTGTGCTCGACCCTCGGATCTCCTCCGGTCTCCATCACAATCGTCGTCGAGGGTTCCTCCCTGGCACCAGCGACGGAATCCGGGACCATGACCACCGTCACGGCAGTGAGTTTCATTCGAAGCGATTCCAACGGCGATGGTTATACCGACCTGGCCGACGGTATCTGGACCCTTCGATACCTTTTCCTGGGAGGAGTGGTTCCTCCCTGCGTCGATTCCGCCGACTTCAACGGAAGTGGCGCTGTCGACACTGCTGATGCGGTGGGGACATTCCTGTACCTGCTCCTCGAGGGCCCCGCCCCGAGCGCCCCATTTCCCGGATGCGGAAATGTCGGCCTGCCGCAAGACTGCGCAGTTTCGAACTGCCCCTGAAATAAGCGTGAAGGAGTCACCTCTTTCAGGGTGATTTTCCCGCCGCGGTCCGGAAACGGCGAATAATTATTGGCCTTGGATCCCGCCTCGGGATCCAAGGCCAATTCCTGTTCCACCCTCACCAATCACCACCCCTACCTTGCCGACACAGCCACCTCCCCCCATCATGCTGGCCTTGCTGAGGAGGGTTCGTGCAGGCAATTTTCTTTGATCTCTTCGGGACCCTGGTCCCCAATCTTCCCATCGATCGCTGGCAGAGCGCCGCGGAGGAGATGGCCCGCCATCTCGATCTCGACCCGGTCAGTTTTTCCAACGCCTGGGGACATTTCTTCCGCCAACGGATGGAGGGGGAGATCCCCGACGGGGAAGGTCAATTCGAAGCGGTGCTGGAGGCACTCCAGCACACCCCTCCTTCTGGATCGACGGTCAGCGCAGCCGGGGTCCACCGCGAGTTGCTGCGCTCTGCCATTATCCCGAGACCAGGAACAACTGAACTCCTCGATCAACTTCTGGCGCGAGGGTTCCAGCTCGCCCTGATAACCGACTGCTCGACTCTCGCCCCAACGATCCTCGACGAAACACCCCTCGGAAAATACTTTCCTGTCCGGTCATGCTCCGCGCATCTGGGGGTGCGAAAACCCCATCCGAAGATGTATCAACACGCCCTGGAAAAACTCCAGATCGACGGATCCAGTTGCGTTTATGTCGGAGATGGCAACTCCGAAGAACTCCCCGGGGCAAAGCAACAAGGGATGACCACCGTCTGGTTCGACAATGGCGAGGAACAGCACTGGCAGGAGCGCTTCGTTCCTGAAGGAGACCACACCATCACTCACCTGGGGGAACTGCTCCTGGTACTCGACCAGATCCTGTCGAGAAAATGACCCGATGACCCAGCAGCCCCTACCAGCGGTGGTGATCGAAACGGCAGCAGAACCCGATTGTGCTGTGATCTGGCTCCACGGCCTCGGTGCTGATGGCCACGACTTCGAGCCGATAGTACCCCACCTCGGGCTTCCTGAAGATCTGGCGGTGAGGTTCGTATTTCCACATGCTCCCTCCAGAGCCGTCACCATCAACAACGGCATGGTGATGCCCGCATGGTACGACATCCTCGAGGTCAGCAACGACCGCCGCGTCGACGAGAAGGGGATCCTGGCGAGCGCCGAGATGATCGTAACTCTCATCGAAGATCAGGTTCACAAGGGGGGGATTTCCGAAGACGCGATCGTGCTCGCTGGTTTTTCCCAGGGTGGCGCAATGGCATGCCATGTCGGGCTCAGGTACCCCCGGCCTCTCGCCGGCATCATCGTTCTTTCCGCCTACCTGCCTCTCCCCGAAAAAATCGAAGCCGAAGCTTCAGATGCCAATCGGGAGACCCCGATACTCGCCTGCCATGGCGACTGGGATCCGGTCGTCCCTCGAGCTCTTGGCGAATCGTCGGCAAACCGATTGAGGGAGCTGGGACACGAGGTCCAGTGGCACAGTTACCCCTGCCCCCATTCCGTCCACCCCGAGGAGATCACCGATATCGGCCGCTGGCTCACCGCCCGGCTTCGAAAGGAAGCCCACTGAGCTCTGGCATTCCCATGAGAACCATCGATCGCTATCTCTCGCGTTGCGGGGTCGCCAGCCGGACGGGAGCACGTCGCCTCGTCCTGGAGGGACGGGTCCGCGTCAACGGCGAGGTGATCTCAAACGCAGAGCAATGGATCGACCCGGAGGTCGACAGGGTCACTCTCGATGGAAATCGAGTGGTAACCCGTTGCGACTCGCGCTTGCTGATCTACAACAAACCACGCGGTGTCATTACCACCGTGAGGGACCCCGAGGGAAGGCCTTGCCTCGGAGACCAGTTACCGGAGGAATTCCGCACCGATCCGTCATTGCGTGCCGTCGGAAGACTCGATCGAGCGAGCGCAGGCTTGCTCCTCCTCACCGATGACAACGATCTCTCCGATCAGATCCTCTCTCCCGAGCGACACGTCGAAAAGGAATACCGGGCAAAGTTCCGCCCCTGCCCCAGCGAAGACCAGATCGAGCAGTTGCGCGCTGGGGTCGACATCGGGGATAAATCCCGGACCGCCCCGGCGAGGGTCGAACTGGAAAAAATTTCCAGACGCAGTGGAGTAATCCGAATCATCATCAGCGAGGGGAGAAACCGGCAGGTGCGTAGAATGGCGAAGTCCCTCGGCAGTGAGGTAGAGTGGCTGGTCCGCGTTCGGATCGGAGCCATCGAACTGGGGAGTCTCACATCCGGGGAAGCTCGGTGGGCCACTGACAGGGAGTTGAGTGCGATGAGAGGCGAGGCTTGAACACCACCAGCGCGGTTTTGAAAGGGAATACCTTTCAACCCGACATCTACAACAGGCTCCTGCCTTTCCTGCCGACCGATCCTGATTCCAGGATTCTCGACGTCGGAGCGGGCTCGGGCTTCTTCTGCCGCAAGATGCTGAATGAAGGCTATCGCGACATCAACGCATGCGACCTTCCTGAGCAGGTCTTCCAGGTCGACACGGTCCCCTTCCACGGCTGTGACCTGAACCAGGGATTGCCTTTCCCCGATGCAAGCTTCGACTGCACGGTCTCTATCGAAGTCGCCGAACACATTGAGAATCACAACCGATATTTCGAGGAAATCTTCCGGGTGCTGAGACCGGGCGGTCGGGCACTCTTCACCACCCCCAACATCCAGGGGCTCGCCTCCAGGGCCCACTATCTCCTCCACGGGACGACCGACGGCGCACGGCGCCCATTCGACCCCCAGAGGGAAAGCGGTGAGCAGCATCTCAACTGCCTGGGGATCCAGCACTTTCAGTACTACGTCTGCCGCCACGGCGGCCAGATCAAAGAAGTTGCCACAAATCACCTCCGTCTGTCCTCACTCCTGCTAGCGCCTGTATTTCCCTTCCTGGTGCTGGCGATGAAACTGCGAGGGATTGGAAAGAAAGCGAGAAAACAGGGGGAGGTATACCGCCAACACTGTCGCTGGACCCTGTCGGGGGCCGCACTCTTCGGACGCATTCTCTTCGTCATCGCCGAGAAATCCTGAAGGCAGACTTCCCGCACGGAATGGCTCCATTACAATCCCAGTCTCAGGGAACCGAAAGTACTCGTGGAGAAAAGAAATGACGCTGCAAATTCTCGATCGGCCGATCACCAAGATCGGGGTCATCGGGTCAGGCCAGATCGGCCCTGACATCGCTCTCCATTTCAGCAAGGTCTTCACGCCCCAGGGAGTGCCTGTCATCGTCGTCGACGTCAGCCGAGAGGCGCTCGAGAATGGCAGGAAGAAGCTCGACAGAAAGGTCGACAAGGGTGTGGAATCTGGTGCGTTCACCGTCGATGCCGGCGAGGCGATGAAGGGGAACGTCACTTTCACCGACGACTACCAGCAACTCGCCGGCACAGATCTCGTGGTCGAGGCGGCCACCGAGGACAGCAACCTCAAGGGGAAAATCTTCAATCAGTTGACAGCGATCGTCTCCGACGGAGCAATCCTGTGCTCGAATTCCTCTCACCTCGAGCCGGAAGTGATCTTCGGTGGCCTCGAGGACCCCTCCCGATCGCTGGTAGTGCACTACTTCTTCCCGGCGGAGCGCAATCCCGTGGTTGAGGTGGTATCTGGGGCGGGAAGCGACCCGGGCCTGGGGAGGGCGGTGATGGGTTTCTACGAGGAGATCGGCAAGTTCCCCATCGAGGTGGGAAGTCGTTACGGATACGCGATCGACCCCATCTTCGAGGGACTCTTCCTCGCTTCGGCGCTCCTCGTAGAGGAGGGCAAAGGTACATCGAAGGAGGTCGACGCGGTCGCCTGCAAGACTCTCGGATACACCGTCGGCCCCTTCACAGCGATGAATCTCACCGGAGGAAATCCGATCACCGACGTCGGGCTTGGGAACTACACATCGAGGATCATGCCCTGGTACCGCTCGCCACAGATTCTCAAGGATGCCGTCAAGAATCAGAGCCGATGGGAGGTCCCGGCTCGGGGAGAAGGGGTCGAGGTGGAGCCGGAGAGATCCGCACTGATCTCGGAATCACTCCTGGGAGCTTACTTCGGCATCGTCGGTGAAATCGTCGACAGCGGCATCTCCAGCGTGGCAGACCTCGACATGGCGGTTGAGATTGCCCTCGACATGCACGCCCCTTTCCGCCTGATGAATCGCATCGGCCTCGAGAAATCTCTGGGACTGGTCGAAAACTACGCAGCGAAAAACCCGGGGTTCTCGGTCCCACTTTGCCTCGTGGAGCAGGCAGGGCTCGGTGAACCGTTTCCCATCGCAACCGTTTTCAGGTGGGATCGGGAAGAGGTGGCCATCGTCTGCATTCGGCGCCCGCGAGCCCTCAACGCTCTCAATGAAGCCACCTTCGAGGAGATTAAGCAGCATTTCCTCGACATCGCTGCCGATGACAGCGTCATCGGCGCGGTCCTGACCGGCTACGGGGTGAAGGCTTTCGCCTCCGGGGCAGATGTCGGGTTCCTTGCAAAAATCGACAGCAAGGAGATGGGGGAGAAAACTTCATCCGGTTCCCAACTCTCGATCCAGGCAATCGAGGACTGTCCCAAACCTGTCGTCTGCGCCTTCAACGGCCTCGCTCTCGGAGGTGGGAACGAGATCGCACTGGCGTGCAATGCCCGGATTGCCCGGGAGGGATTGAAGGTCCTCGCCGGCCAACCCGAGGTAAACCTCGGTATCATCCCAGGTGGAGGCGGAACACAGCGCCTCCCGCGCTGGGTCGGCATCGAGAAGGCTTCCGAGTTGATGCGCACCGGACGACCCGTTTCCAGCTCAGAAGCGCTCCGAATCGGCCTGATCGAACGGGAGGTCCCGGGCAGCAAGGAGCAGTTGCTCTCGACCGGGATCGACATGGTCAGAGCGGCCGTGGCGGGAGAAACTCCGCTTCCAGAGATCCAGAAGGGCCCGATCCAGGTTCCCGAGATGCTTCCGGAGGTCGACCTGGGACACCTCAGTCGAATGGTCGATGGGATCCTCTCGAGGGCGATCCTCGAGGGGTGCCGCCTACCTCTGAAGGAAGGGATCGCATTCGAGGCCCGGATGTTCGGCGAAGTCTGCGCCACTCGAGATATGAATATCGGAATCCAGAACTTCCTCGAGAAGGGACCTCGCCATCCTGCTCCCTTCATTCACTCCTGAGCCCAGGTGGACCGGGAGAAACCCAGGAGAGATAGCCTTAACTCATTTCTTCAAAAAGGCTTAGGCCTAATAAAGAAGGCATTCTTGGCTGCTCGAAACTGACCCCGAGGCCTCCCCGACCGAGTACGGTTTCACCTCTGATGGGCTCCTGTGGGCAGTCTGGGGCAAAATTGATCTTTCCCTGGGAGGTAATACTGTCACAATCGGACGCGTCATGAGCCCGAGAGGCCGCCTGCTGCGTTTCCTGGCCCGAACCCGTAATGGGCCGAGGTACCGCGGCACCATGCCAGGCAGCCTCGAGGTACGAAGGACTGGAGGGCTACGGGGCGCTCCGCCGGACTCGAGTTGGGTCCGGGAGTCGATTTTCGGAAGGATTCTGTCCTTATGAACACTCAGACGAAGGAGATGCTCCTGGTCGGCAGCAAGGCCAAGGCTGCCCTCAAGGGTCACGGGGTCAACGTGGGTGGTGACGCCCTTGACGGTCTCAACGAAGTCATCCACTGGTACATCCAGCAGGCTGCAAGCCGTGCCGGCGCCAACGGTCGCAAGACCGTCCGCGCACACGATTTCAACTGCAACTGACTCGACGGCAAATTGAGACCAGGGCTGAAGGGTCCGGGCGCTTGCGCGCACCCGGGCCCTCTGGCCATCTCGGGGCACCCTGGTTTCTTGGGAAGTTCCTCAGGAGCGCTCGAAGTCTTCCCTGCGAATGCCATGGCGTTTCAACAGGTTGGAAAGCTGCGGGCGGTGCATCCCCAACGCCTCGGCAGCATGGGTGACGTTACCTTCGCTCTTGTGCAGGGCGGAGACGATGTAACGCTTCTCCAGGGCCCTTTTCGCTTCTTTCAATGAGATACCCCCGCCGGTGAGGGTCGCGACTTCGCTCTCGATCTGTGGGACCTCGCCCGAACAGAAATACCCCGCACCGGCCCGGCGGAGCCCATCGAGACCGCTGTCGTCCAGGGGCATGTGGTGTACAAAAATGTCGATCTCGCAACGATCGGCCAGACCCACACCTTCCCGAAGTTCGGAGATCCTGTGGCCCAGATCCCGGGATTTCTGCTGGAGGTCTTCGAGGCTTCGCCCCAGATAAAGGAAGACGTATCGGTCTCCCGCTGGACGGAGGCAATGAACGACACCAGGTCCGGCCAGATCGCTGAACCTGTCGACGATTTCTTCTCCGGTGCGCTGGCGTATCAAATGATCCAACCCCGGGATCACCATCTCGATCGCTCCCAGGGGGACCTTGTCGCGCTTCTGCTTCTCGAGGAGGTAACCGAGGTTCGCCTCGAAGCCACTCGGAGTGAGGATGGAGGTCCGCTCGAAGCGAGCGAGACTGTCACCGGCTACGAGGGCACGAAACTGCCCTCCGAGCACCCGGAGCAGCTGTAGAAGGTGATCTCCGTCCTCTTCCTGGAAGGGGTTGCCAGCGGTGGGACGCTCCAGAACAAGAACCCCTGAAAACCTGTCGGGCAACTTAACCGGGATCGCCATCATCGAGCGGCCCTTGTAACTGGACCCTTCCTGGGAGTCCTCGACCAGTTTCATCCACTCCTCGCCACCGGAACGAAGCACCTGATCCCGGTCGATGGTGAGGAGAGAGATTGCCCCGGGCAAGCTGTCATCGACCGCCCACGACTCCTTCTGACCCATGTCGATCTCGGAAAACACCTTCCAGCGCGAACCGATCCTCTCGAGGATGAAACCCCGAGGAGAGGGAACCAGCCGACGCGCTTCTTCGAGAAGACTGTGGAAGAAGGTCGCCAGATCCTCAGCGATCGCCAGGCGGTCGATCACCGGCAAGAACCGAACGAGGAGGCCATCGCCATCCGGCCCAGCGGCGGAGTCAGAGAGTGGCCGCTCTCCGGTCACCTCCTTTCCTTCCTGAGAAATGGTCTCCACCGTGACCAGTTCGCTCGACTCCTTGCGGAACCTCTGGAGGTCGGTGAAGAAGTTCTTCCTGCGGCGATCGTCTCTGAAGACGACCCGCATATCCTCGGGAAGACGAGAAGAGATGCGTTCGATGATCTGATCCGCACGGTCATAAGAGCGCCGCGCTTCGGCAACCTCCATCGTCGTCTGGTGGAGGCGAGCCATGGCATAGAAGAGGGACCACTGCAACGGCATCAGCGTCTCCCCGGAGACCAGGGTGACCGCCTTCTCGTAGCACTCCCGGGTCCGTTCTGGGCTGCCACCGCGGAGATGGCGGGAAATCTCTCCCTTGAGAAGCAATCCCCTGACCTGGAACGGGATCGACTGGATCTCTTCAGCCTGGAGTATTCCCCGGCTGACCAGTTTGAGGGCAGCTTCGTATCGCTCGCGCTTCTGCTCGAGGGCAGCCAGGTCGAGGTGGCTGGCAGCTGCGAGTTTGGTCATTCCTCTCTTCTGGGCGATTTCCAGGGAGCGCCGGAATTCCTTCTCGGAGTTCTTCAAGTCCCCCCTGAGGAAGGCGAGGCTTCCTGCGAGCCGGTGGCCTTCTGCTTCCAGATCGAGGAGATCGAACTCCTGGGAGAGAATCAGCACCTGTCGGCAAAGACTCTCCAGTTGCTTGCGTTCGCCCAACTCGTGAAAGACCCAGCCAAGATGGAGGAAGGAGCGGACGATTCCATCGGTGCTGCCGAACCGTTCGCTGTTGGTCACGCTGCGCTTGAAATAGCGGATGGCACGAGCGTAATCACCGTTGTGGGAATGCAGACTGCCGATGGAATTGAGCGTCGGTGACAGAAGTTTCGCATCACCAATCTTTTCCCGGAGGCGCAAGCTGAGTCGGAAGTGTTCCAGGCTGCGAGGGAAATCGCCTGAATTCCGGTAGACCTTGCCGAGGAGTTCGTAGGTGGAGGCCAGAGCGCGGAAATCGCGTGTGCGCTCGATCACCTCGAGTGCACGGAAGAGGTATCGAGCGGAGCGGAAATGATTTCCTCGATCGTAGTAGACCCGGCTCAGGGTCCTCAGCACCGAGGAGAGGCGGACATCATCTCCGAGCCCCTCGACCAGTTCGAGCAGGGACTGGTAGTGGTTCAGGGCCGAGACGGTCTCTCCTCGACGAAGGTGCGCCTCGGAAAGGAACTCGAGAAGATCGGCACGCAATGAGAGATGAACTGGCTCTTCAGCGGTGCCTTCGAGTTCCTTGAGGCCCCGCAGGCAGAGGCTGATCGCACGCTTGAAATCCCGGCGCTCGAGGCGGAGACGTGCGCGCTTTGTTGTGATGCGCGCCTCGGAGAGCCCCCCCACCGTCGCCACCGTCTCCCGTGGCACTCGGTTGAGGGCCTTGATCCCCTTGAGGGGTTCACCCAGCTGGCAGTAAATCTCGGCGAGGAGGAGCAGCCCCTCGAGACGCGGGCCAGCCGGCAGTTCTGGATCCTCGATGAGGGACTTGGCGTGGGCCTTGGCAAGTTCCTGCTGGCCGGTCCCCATCTCCAGCTCGATGAGTTCCATCAGCACGTCGTGACGCATCTCCGGATCACCGTCGGCCCCGAGGGAGTCGATCAGTTCACGGCCAACCCGGATTGCGAGGTGCTCGGCGTAAGCGCTGGAGAAGAAGCGGAACGCCGAAAACCCATGGCCCCTACACTCCTCGAGTTGACCTGCAGCCCGCAACTGCTCGTAGATCTCGAACGATCTGACCGGCTCACTCGCGCGTGGATCTTCCGCCAGAATCCGTCCCAGATCTCCCTGTAAGCGTCGGGCTTCGGAGGGCTCGATCCCTCTGCGAATCCAGCGCAGATGGTCCTCATGTCCGATGTGAAAGCGAGACAGGTTGCGAACCTGACGCGAGCGGATGAACCCTCGATCGGTCAGTTCCAGCAAGGCTTCATCGAGGATCTGGGGGTCACTTTGACAGGCCTCACCGATGAAGACGGCATCGGCGGGGCGACGGAGAAGCGCCAGGTAACGAAGCACCATCACCTGTAGGGCAGGCAAGGAGGCAAGACGCCTCATGAAGACGCCACGCCCCAGCTGCTCCTGAGCAGAACTCGCTCCTTTCGGGAGTATCGCCGGCAAGATGTCGTCGAGAAGCCGCCAGTTCCCGCCACTCTCCGACACCAGACGACAGAGGTCGAGGGCGCGCAGCGGGTTGCCTCCGGTGGCCTCGTACACCCTCTCGATCTGTCCCGGCTCGCAGCGGGCTTCGACCTCCGTCTCGACCATCTGTGCCAGATCGCCAGGCATCAGGGGAGGCAGATCAAAATGCCGCGAGAAGGGCTCCTTTGCCAGGCGCCCGAGGGAGGCGAGGACCTCGTCCGTTTCCCCGGCGAGGCGAGCAGCGCTGTCCTTTGAGGTGTAATTGACGACGATCTGGATCCTGGCACCCGGAGACCCCTCGGAGGTGGAGCCCTCATCCGATTCGAGGAACTCCGAGACCGATTTCCCATCGCGACCTTCACGGGTGTGAATTTGCTTCCACTCCCGGGAACCCTCCTCTGAACCAGCGGACGCATCGACCTCGGAGCGTTGGCCGCCGGTCGAGAGGAACACGTTGCGAGCGAGAAATGTGATGAACTCGATCGTCCCCCGATCACAGCGATGGATGTCGTGGATCGCCAGTAGAAGCGGTCTCTCCGCAGCCAACTCGAGGAGGATACTGGTGAGAGCCTGATGGAACTGGATCCGACCATCCTCCCCGGGCAGAGGATCGGGGGGCATGGCTCCTCCGAGTTGCTCCACCAGTTCAGGGAATACCCGGGTCAGAACGTGAGCGTATTTTCTCCACAACTCCCGCGGGGCGAGACTGGATACGATGAGGTTCTTGATCAAACGGAGCACCGGCAGGAAGGGAATCCCCTGGCGCTCGTGACACTCCACCTCCTGGAAGAGAGGACGTTCATCTCCGAGGCGTTCGAGGAGGTCCTCGACGAGGCGGCTTTTCCCCTGGCCACTGGCACCACGAACCAGGACAAGGGCAACGCCGCTTCCCTGGCCTCTCTCGGCGAGGAGAGCGCAGCGGATCAGATCCTCGAGTTCATCGAGGATCTCGTTCCGGTCGGGTGAGAGGCCCCGATCCTCAGCATCCTGCGGTGTCATGTCGATCGGTTCCTCACGGGTCATCCCCACGAAACCTCCTCACTTCCAATAAACCGTATTGATTCGTGACGGTAATACTAGCGCGGCCAATTGGGGGTGTAAAGAAAAGTTGCGGGAAGGGGAGAGGTTACGGAAGAGGCGCTGTCCTGAGGCGAGGGAGCGTTGTAACGCCGCCGAGGGCGCCTGGACGGTCTCCCCAGCTGACTGCCGAACGGCCCCTATTGCCTACGAAAATCTCCTCACCGTCCCTACTCGGTGAGGAGGAGTTTGGGTCTGAAATAAACGAGGAAATGGAGGAACCTGCCCATGGAAAGCGTAGGGACGGACAGGCCATTGGCTCCTTGATTTCAATTGTGGACGGGGTGGGAGCGGTCCAGATCGGGTCTCCTGCCATCCCCATTCCCCCCTGGCCAGGATGCACCACTTGAGGCAACACGCAAAACTGAGGCGCTGCCTGAATTCAGATTTTCGGTGATTTCGGATCCACGAGAGGCGAGGTGGAACAACAAGGTGCGGAGAACCCGAGACCCATTCCCCTTTCGAGACCCCAGACAGGCGGCGTACTTCGGCCTGGCGCCCCGCGTTGCGTCGGCAGCCTATGAGATCCCATGATCTGGATCAAGGGCTTCTGCAAAAGGGCTGGGGCCGCGCGCACAGGAGACACGGCCCCAGCTTCTCAGGAAACATGGAGGGAGTGGGTTTCGACCCAGGCTCCCGGAACCCAGCAGCGTTCGGTCACCACACGGATTCTCGGCGCGATCCAGACCCTATTTCGCTGTGTCCGCAGAAGGCCCGGGAAACAGCCGAATACCGGCAAAGCAACCCGGGTATTCAGGTACTTCCAGCGACCAGGCTCGATGATTTCCCGCGAAACCATCTCGTAGTGGCCGGGCAGATAAAACTCCACCCGCCCGCAGGAGAGCCTTCGGAAGCACTGGAGGCCACGATTGAAGAATCTGACACCCTGCAGGAACTCATGTACGTGATTGTTACGCCTGCAGCGAACCGTGCCAACACGATCGATACTGCCTCGGAAATGCCTCGTCGAGAGCGGAACAACGGTCCTCTTGGAGCGCGTCTTCGTCACCACGCGCCGGGGGGTCACCGCCCGCTTGTTCCGGGTCACAGCGGTCGTGCGCAGAGGAGTCACCCCCCTGACGCTCCGCAACAGGGACACCTTTTCCACAGCGGCCTTTTTGTCTCGCCCCGCCGAGTTCCCAGGAGCGCCTTCGACGGTGCCCGGGGCGGTGACCAGCAGGCCACCAGAAACGAGAAGGAACAGGGTTCTCAGGAATTTCATCTCGGTTTCCTTTCTGTCGAGGAGGGACAGTCCAGGACGCCGCGCGGTCGTCCCCGTCCCTCAACTCAACCTACGGATCCGAGACGCTTCTATTCGCCGGATGTTCAGGAACTTCTTCGAGAGGGGGAGAGGGCGCAGAAAACGGCGGTTTCGAGGCTTTTTCCTCCAACCAGTGGCTTGCTTCGGGATCTCCGTACTCCTCGATAGCACGCTGAATCCAGTCCTCTCCCCCCTCCTCCTCCCCGAGACGGCGAAGGAGGTCCCCACCTCGCAGGAGAAGCGCGGGTTGCCGGACCCAGGCTGTCTTGCTGCGATCGACCACCAGGATGGCCCCTGGCGCATCGCCGGTGGCCAGGAGGATCTCCGCCCTCAACCACTCAACCCAGGGGTCATGGGGACGCAGGCGCTGCGCTTGGGTCAGAGCCTTGCTGGCGCTCTCCACCCTCCCCGCTCGATAGGTCGAGAGTGCAAGGTGGAGCCAGCCGGAAAAGTCCCTCGGGTGGTCGCGGGTCCAGCGCTCGAAGCCCGCTGCAGCAGCATCGAACTCGAGAAGGTAGAAGTGCCCCGCGACCTGCAACCAGCGCTGCTCCTCGCCCTCTGCGGTCATGCCCAGACCTCGCCTCAACTCCATCAACCCACCCTCATCCCCCATCTCCAGGCGAGCGATTCCGATGGTCACCCAGGCTCCGGCAGCCCGTGGGCCGTAGAGGAGAACACGTCGGGCGCTCCTGACGGCGCTCTCGTAGTGCCCAGCCCTGATCTGCGCCCAGGCGAGAGAGAGGAGCAGGCGGGGATCATCGCCGAGAGCCCCGATATGGTGTTCTTCGGAGCGCAGAACCACTCCGGCCAGGGCATGGGTCGGAGGATCTTCTCCCAGCATCGGCAGGGGCCGGACAGCCATCACCGACCACAGCCGGTCGGCAACCCGGTGGATCTCATCCTCGACAGATGAGCGGCGAAAGGCTGCCAGAGCGAAGATGAGGATCGCCGCCACGAGCAGGATCGGACCCCAGGGAGCGTGGGGCTGGCGCTGGTTCGTCAGGCGACGGGCGACCTCCGCCCGTGGTCGACCTCCCATCGTCACCGATTCGAGCATCGATGCAAAGCCGCGCAGGGTTGCCGGTCGGGCAGCAGGGTCGAGGTGCAACGCATCCCTGAGCAATGGGCCCAGGCCCGGGGGGAGATTGCCTGCGGAAAAGGAATCGCTGGGTGGAGACCCGGTGAGAATTCGATCGGCGACTTCCGCCGCATTCCGTCCCCCCCAGGGTGGAGTTCCTGCGAGACAACGGTGGAGCAACGCAGCGACGGCATAGACCGCCTGGGGTTCTCCGAGATGTCCCCCCCGAGGATCGAGAAGGACCTCCGGCGCGAGGGAGGGTGCCGCCTGATCGAGGTCCCTCGGAATCACCCTCTCCAGCTGTTCGGCGTCAAGATCGAGTTCACCTCCCGAACGAACCCTGACCGCTCGCGGGAGAAGTGCGACCACCGGTACCCCACCTGCGTGGAGGCTCGAGAGCAGATGGGTCAGGCGAACGAATCCACGCAACAGGGAATGAACCCCTCCCGGGAGGAGCAAGGACCACCCAT
This sequence comes from Planctomycetota bacterium, assembly GCA_015664425.1. Classification (GTDB taxonomy): domain Bacteria; phylum Planctomycetota; class UBA8108; order UBA1146; family UBA1146; genus DTRS01. The sequence goes on along the minus strand of DQQH01000258.1, from coordinate 60,559 downwards.
CGACAGGCTCCGTGCCGAGGCGGTCGAGGCATCTGAGCAGAGAAATGCTCTCGGTCGGGTTGACTTCTCCCAGGGCCCTTTGTTGGAGGAGTCCATCGAGTTTCATCATCCCGAGGCAACGACGCCTGCAATCTGAATCTCGTTGTTGAGACGGTGAAGGCGGATCGTCTTCGGAAAACGAGCCGGTTCGGCGGCTTGGGGCCACGTGAGATCGTGGTCGCTCGCCATCCGGTAGAGGTGAGAATCGGCCGATCATGTCACCCCGAGGCGGATCCGCAACAACCGTCGCCACGGCCCTGCCTCTCCCGCCGCCATTGTGACAACAGGAGCGCCCATATGAAAAGGGGGTCTCCCCTCTATGCCCCCTCGAGGCCCAGCATGCCCGGATCGAGCCCCTCGTCGGCAGCGGAGGGGTCAACCTCCTTTTCAGCCGAGGATTCCGTGGATTTGCCACCCTCTGTTGATGGAGACCCTTCCCCCTCTTCCTCTGCCAGAGATGGAGGCAACTCGATCTCGAGGAGTTGGTAGATCTCCCTGTCGGTGAGGACCTCTTTTTCGAGGAGCTCGTTCGCCAGCTTGTCGAGGCGCTCTCGTTCCCCTCGCAGCAATTTCAGCGCCTCCTGGTGCCCTTTCTCCATGAAAGCGCGAATCTCCTCATCGATCAGGTTCGATGTTTGCTCGCTGAGATGCCGCCCCTCGCCGATCTCCCGGCCGAGGAAGACCTGCTCCTCCCCACGGCGATAGGAGATGGGACCGACCTTCTCACTCATGCCCCAGCGGCAGATCATCCGCTCGATCAGCTTCGTTGCTTGCTCGAGATCGTTCTCGGCACCGGTGGTCGACTCATTGAAGACGATCTCCTCCGCAGCACGGCCTCCGAGGAGAATTACGATCCGATTCATCAGATAGGTCCGCGAATAACTGTGGATCTCCTCGGCTGGAAGTTGCTGAGTTACCCCGAGCGCCCGCCCTCGTGGGACGATGGTGACTGAATGAACAGGGTCAGCGCCTGGCAGAAGCATGGCGAGGAGCGCATGCCCCGCCTCGTGGAAGGCGGTGAGTTTGCGTTCCTTCTCGCTGAGAGTCTCATCGCGAAGGGTCCCGAGGAGAATCTTGTCCTTCGCCGTGTCGAAATCTTCCTTGGTGATGATGTTCTTGTTTTCTCGGGCTGCATTCAGCGCCGCTTCATTGGCAAGGTTCTCGAGGTCTGCCCCCGAGAATCCAATCGTCCCCCTGGCAACCGCTTCCAGGTCGACGTCATCATGGAGAGGAATCTGGCGGGTGTGGACCTTCAGAATCGCACGGCGGCCCTCTTTTTGCGGGCGTTCGACAACCACTTGACGGTCGAATCGGCCAGGTCTGACAAGAGCAGCATCGAGGACATCGGGGCGATTGGTCGCCGCCAGTACGATCACCGCCTGATGGGTCTCGAAACCATCCATCTCCGAAAGTATCTGGTTGAGAGTCTGCTCACGTTCGTCGTGACCGCCACCGAGACCCGCACCTCTCGACCTTCCAACAGCATCGATCTCATCGATGAAGATAATGCAGGGAGCGTTCTTCTTCGCCTCCTCGAAGAGTTCTCTGACTCGAGAGGCACCGACGCCAACGAACAGTTCGATGAACTCCGATCCCGATATGGAAAAGAAGGGAACCCCCGCTTCTCCTGCAACGGCCCGGGCGAGAAGTGTCTTCCCAGTCCCCGGTGGTCCGATCAGCAACACCCCCTTGGGAATCTTCGCCCCCAATCGGGTGTATTTTTCCGGGGTCCGGAGGAAGTCAACAATCTCCTGGAGTTCCTTCTTGACGTTGCGCAATCCAGCAACCTCTTCAAAGGTGACCAGATCCCCGTCGGCGTCGAATCTCTTCGCTCGGTTCCCTGAGAACTTCCCGAAGATCCCCGGCCCCATCTGCCTGCGGACCCGGCTGCTAATGAACCAGAAGAAGAGAACAAGGATAAGGATCGGCAGGAGACTGCCAAAGATCACCGCCCAGAATTCGCTGGCAGTGCTCCGTAATTCGAGAGGGGTATTCTTCTCATCGCAGGCATTCGAGATCTTCTCGAGCAGGGCGTCTCCCTTGATCACCACCCGAATCGAACTCGCTGAAATGAGTTCCTCCCCGTCGAAATCACCCTGAACGGGAATCTGTATCTCCTGACGCAACTTCGCCAGGAAGTAGCTCGACTCCAGTTCCTTGATCTGCTCGACGTTTCCGTTACGGATCTGCTCGACCAGGAGGGTGAAATTTCCCTCAGAAGAGGACCTCTCGATATCGCTGCCGATGTAGTTCATCACTGTCATGACGAGCAGCAACAGAACCATGAACCAGAACCAGGGGCGCTGGGTCCAGCGGGGTGCTTCAGGAGGGCCTTCGCTGTCCCCGTCGTGGTGGTCTTTCGGTCTCTCTTCCATCTTCTCCTTGTACTTTCAACGGCTTCAGGGCCTCGCAGGGAGGTGACCGTAAGCGGCGGTCCTCCCCCAGAGTACACGAACGAAGCAGCAGGAAGAACGGTTCCCGGAGGAAGATCTGCCACCTCAATAGCTGGCAAGTTGCCTGACAGCCTCCTGTACCTGCTGTGATTGCGGGAGGATCGCCTCCTCGAGATCAGGGGCGTATGCGACGAAGCAATCGAGTGCTCCCAGGCGGCGAACGGGCGCGTCCAAATGTGCGAAGAGTTCATCGGAAATTCTTGCAGCAATTTCGGCACCGTATCCCCACGAGACCGAGTCTTCATGGACGACGATCGCCTTGCTGGTCCTCAAGACACTCTCCTCGATCGATTCCCAGTCGTAGGGAGACAGGGACCGGAGATCGAGAATCTCCACCTCGATCCCCTCCTTTGCAAGCGCCTTGGCGGCGATGAGAGAACGCTGGACGAGGGCCCCATAGGTGATGATGGTGAGGGCATCTCCTTGCCGGACCGTGGCCGCCTTGCCGAAGGGCACGGTGAATTCAGGACCCGGGTCTGTCCCCTTGTTGTAGGTCTGCCTGTAGAGGTGCTTGTGCTCCATGAATATGACGGGATCGTCGCAGCGGATCGCCGTACGCAACAGCCCATTGGCATCGACGGCATTCGACGGCATCACCACTCGAAGTCCGGGAATGTGAGTGAAGAGACTCTCTGCAGACTGGCTGTGGTAAATCGAGCCACCTCTGAGGTACCCACCACATGCGACTCGAATCACCGTCGGGCAACTGTTAGCCCCATTCGATCGCCACCTCATCAGGGCCAGTTCCGAACGAATCTGATGGTAGGCGGGCCAGATGTAATCGAGAAACTGCACCTCGACCACCGGTTTCATTCCACGCAATGCCATCCCTATCGCCCGACCGACGATATTGGCTTCCGCCAGCGGCGAGTTGTAAACACGGTGGTTGCCGAACTCCCTTTGCAATCCATGGGTAACCTTGAAGACACCCCCCTTGCCCTTGCACTCTTCGAGTGCGTCTTCGCGGCTGGCATCAGCGACATCCTCACCGAAGATGACGATCTCTGGATCGCGCCGCATCTCCTCGCGCAGACAGGAGTTGATCAGGTCCACCATGGTTGCCTGCTGAGCCTCCCCGCGAGGTTCAGCCACCGACTCGAGGGACCGATCGGTGGGGTCGAAATCAGGGGAGTAGATGTTCTCCAGGACTGTGCTGGGATCGGGCTGGATGGCAACCACTGCCACTTCGCTCGCCTCCCTCACTTGCGCACGAACCTCCCCCCGGATCGCTTCGAGTTCCTCCTCTGTGGCGTATTTTTCCTCGATGAGACGTTTCGGGAAGGAGGCGAGAGGATCCCTCCGGAATTCTTCCTGACGTTCCTTCTCGGTTCGGTAGGCGCGCTCATCATCGGAGAGGGAATGGGAGTATGGTCTGACAACATGGGCATGGACGAGGACCGGACCACCCCCGGAGCGAAGCCCCTCGACCACCTCACTGAATAACTGGTAACTGGCGACCGGGTCACAGCCGTCCACCTCGTGAACGGTGAGACCGTGGTACCCCTCGAGCAGGTTCGAAATCGACCCACCAGGGGTGTTCACCTCGACGGGTACGCTGATGGCGTAGTCGTTGTCCTCGACCAGGAAGAGAACCGGCAAGCGCAAGATGCAGGCGGAACTCAACGCCTCCCACACCTCCCCCTCGCTGGTACCCCCATCTCCGATGGAAACGTAGGCGATCTCATCCTTCCTCCAGCCCCGGATCTTCTCCTGCAGTTCGGGGATCTGGTGCCCCTTGCTCCAGGCTTCTGCGCAACCGACTGCATGGAGGACCTGACTACCGGTACAGCTCGATTGATTGACGATGTTGAGCGCTACACTCCCCCAGTGGCTCGGCATCTGGCGACCAGCCCCTGCAGGTTCATCAGCGGCAGCAGTCCCAGTCTTGAACATCTCGGTCGGCGTGAGGCCAAGCTGAAGAACCAGTGCCCGGTCTCGATAGTAGGGAAAGAACCAGTCGTAGCCTGGCCGTAACGCCATCGCCGCTGCAGTGCACACCGCCTCGTGACCGCAGCCGTTGATCTGGAAGAAGATCTGCCCCTTCGCCTTGAGGCGGATCTCCTCCTCATCGATCTCCCTGCTGAGAAACATGTTGCGGTAGATGGCCAGGAGTTGATCCCGGTCGAGACCAGCCTTGGAAGCAGCGCTGGTTTTCTTGCCGCTCGCTTTCGAAGGGTAAGCAGATTTGCTGCGGCTCGCCGATCCCTTGCGCTTCCCCGTGGCCACCGGCTTCTTGCTGGTTTTTCTCTTCTCACTCCCCTTGGAGGTGTTTCTGGAAGGCTTGCGGCTGCGCGTCGTCATCTCGGAATCCTGCCATGGTTTGGTCGTCGGGTGAGGTCTCGAAGTGCGTGCGTCTGGGCCACTGGGGCGGTTCCTCCTGATCCGCACCGAGACCGCGACGCTTCCCTCGAGGGAGGGGCGTCGCTGCGGAGGGGCATTGTAATGGAGGGCCGAGGGAGTGCGCAACTTCTGTAGCCGGGTAGGGCCCTGCTTCGCTGGATTTGGCGCCATGGGCGGGGTATCGTCCGCAGCGGAGAAGCGTCGCGAGGGGGCCCTCCTTTCCTCCGCAGAAGCCTGACCCGGGCGCCGCTTCGCGCGGCGGTTTCCGTGCTTCGTCCCCTTGCACCCGGACCCTCGGGCCAGTTCCCAGTTGAAGGCCTGGACAGGGAAGGACCCCTCAGTGGTAGAGAAGATCGGCAAATTCGATGTCGCAATAATCGGTGGTGGACCCGGGGGCTATGTCGCGGCGATCCGCGCCTCCCAACTCGGGTTGAAGACGGTACTCATCGAGAAGGACCCGGCGCCAGGGGGCACCTGCTTGCACCGGGGCTGCATCCCGACAAAGGCGCTGCTTCAGAGCGCTCACGTGATCGATCTCGCCAGGGAGAGTTCCTATTTCGGGATCCAGATCGAGAATCCCCAGGTCGACCTCGACGGCGTGCTCAGTTTCCAGAAGAAGGTGGTCGACAGGAACGCAAAGGGAGTCCAGCTCCTCCTCAAGAAGAACAAGGTCGAGATGGTCGAGGGGACCGGCCGGCTCGATGGACCGACACAGGTGCGGGTGATCACTCCCGAAGAGACCGAGGTGGTGGTCGACGCTGACAACATCGTTCTGGCGACCGGTTCCGTTCCCGCCAGGCCAGGGTTCCTCGATTTCAAGGATTCTCGAATCATCACCAGCGATGAGGCACTGCGCCTCGACGAGATCCCCCGTCATGTAACCATCCTGGGAGCTGGAGCAGTCGGCTGCGAGTTCGCGTCGATCTTTCGCTCCTTCGGATCGGAAGTTCTTCTCGTCGAACTCCTCGACCGCCTCCTTCCCGTCGAAGATGGGGATTGCTCCGCCGAACTGTTCCGTTCATTCAAGAAACGCGGCATCGAGTCGCGCATCTCGACCAAGTTGGAGAAAGCCGAACCTGGCAAGGATGGCATCGAGGTCCTCCTCGCCACCGAGAAAGGAGCGGCTGAAAAGGTCCAGACCGACATTCTTCTCTGTGCCGTCGGCCGCAAACCGGTCACCGATGGGCTCGGCCTCGAGAAGGTCGGGATCCACACAGAAAATGGATTCGTGGCCGTCAATCCCGACCAGAGCACCGTCAGACCCAACGTCTTCGCCATCGGGGACATCGTCGCAAGCAGCCCCCAGCTGGCTCACGTGGCCAGTGCCGAGGGGATCATCGCCGTCGAAGCGGTAGCCGGCATGACGCCCCAACCGATCCGCAACGACAGGGTCCCCAATGCGACCTATTGCCATCCAGAGGTCGCCTCCGTTGGCCTCACCGAAGAGGCCGCGAAGGAGGAGGGGCTCGATGTGAAGGTCTCGAAGTTCCCTCTCTCGGCTCTCGGGAAATCTGGCATCATCGGCAAGGCGGTCCCCGGGTTCTTCAAGATCATCGCCGACGAGAAGTACGGTGAGATCCTCGGCGTCCATATCATCGGTCCCCACGCGACAGACCTAATCAGCGAGGGCTGTGCCATCCTCGGTCTCGAGGGAACCGCTGCTGACCTCGCCCACATCATCCACCCCCACCCGAGCCTGGGAGAGGGAATGATGGAAGCAGCCCACGGTCTGGTCGGCAGCCCCATCCACATGTGACTGGAGGAGTTGCACATGGCCGAGACGATCACCTATCTGGAAGCTCTGCGCAGGGGTCTTTCCCGGGCCCTGGGCGAAAATGAGCGAGTTTTCCTCCTCGGACAGGACATCGGCCGTTACGGCGGCGCCTTCAAACTGACCGAGGGATTCGCCGGGGAGTTCGGCGAGGAGCGGATCATCGACACCCCCATCGTCGAAACCGGTCTCATCGGCGCCGCAATCGGCGCGGCGATGGCCGGGATGCGCCCTGTCGTCGAGATTCAGTTCATCGACTTCATCTCCTGTGCTTTCAATCAGTTGACCAACTTCGCTGCAACCTGCCACTTCCGCTGGGGTGCCGGGGTGCCGATCGTGGTTCGAGGGCCATCGGGCGGAGGCGTCCATGCAGGCCCCTTCCACTCCCAGAACGTCGAATCACACTTCCTCAACACACCCGGCCTCAAGATCGTCATCCCGGCGACCGTGGAAGATGTCTACCGGATGATCCTCGGAGCCATCGAGGATCCCGACCCCGTTCTCTTTTTCGAACAGAAGAGCCTCTACCGCACCCTCAAAGCCCCGCTCGACGAGAGTGTCTCTTCCCTTCCACCGGGTATTGCAGCGTTGCGACGTGAAGGTCAGAACGTCTCGATGATCAGCTACGGTGCGATGGTCCATCGAGTCCTCGAAGCGGCGGAAGTCCTCTCCGGAGAAGGTGTCGAATGCGATGTGCTCGACTTGCGGTCACTCAATCCACTCGACCGCAGTGCCATCCTCGAAACCACAAGAAAGACCGGCAAGATCCTGGTCATCCACGAGGACAACCTGACGGGTGGAGCCGGCGGCGAGATCGCCGCCTTCATCGCCGAGCACGGTTTCGAGGACCTCGACGCGCCAGTCCGGCGCCTTGCAGCACTTGATGTTCCCATTCCATACTCGGGGATCCTGGAGAATGCCGCACTTCCCCAGGTCCAGGACATCACCGAAGCAGCGCACCAACTGGCCGCCTGGTAGGGCCATTGCAGGTTTGCTTCCCCCCTCATCAACGCTGGGGTAGACTCGATGTCGCTCTGGAGGGCAAGTCCTGTCGAGAGCCCCCTTTGAATAGATCGCTGAAGGAGCAGGAACGATGCCGACCGAGGTCAAGATGCCTCAGATGGGCGAGTCAATTGCAGAAGGCACCCTGACTCGCTGGTTCAAGAAACCGGGGGATACTGTCGAGCGAGACGAGCCCCTCTTCGAAATCTCTACCGACAAGGTCGACGCCGAGATCCCTGCACCTGCTGACGGTGTGCTTCAGGAGATCCTCATCGAAGAAGGGATGACCGTCGAGGTGAACACCGTCGTCGCTCTCCTCGCCAGCTCCCAGGACGCCGCTCCTCCCCCAGAAAAGAAGGCGAAGGAAACAGAGGAGCCAGAAGCCCCCGCCGCTCCTTCAAGTGCCCCCTCCGATCCTGCGCCGACACCTGCCTCGCCAGAGCCGATCGTCGCCGCCGCCCCTCCCGTAGAGGACGCCAGCAAGGTCCGGTCTTCCCCCCTCGTCCGCAGAATCGCCCGCGAAAACGGGATCACCGACCTCTCTGTGATCGCCGGTAGCGGGGCAGGAGGTCGCGTCACCAAGAGAGACATCGTCGCCTACATCGAGGGCAAGAGCGGCCCTCCCGCTGTCCCGAGTCCCGCCAGCGGAGCTGTCGATGCTCTCCCGACCATTGGGATCTCTCGGGAGGGAGTCGACGTCGAGCAGATGTCGGTGATGCGCAAGAAGATCGCCGAACACATGATCCACTCGCGGAATACATCGGCTCATGTCAACTCGGTCTTCGAGGTTGACATGTCGCGGATTGTTGAAATTCGCGAGAGCAATAAGAAGGACTTCGAGGAACAGAACGGGCTGAAACTCACCTTCATGCCTTTCTTCATCAAGGCTTGCGTCGATGCCCTGCGCAAATTCCCCTACGTCAACGCCTCACTCGACGGCGACCAGATCATCCTCCATCGGTCCGTAAACATCGGAATCGCAGTTGCCCTTGAAAATGGTCTGATCGTCCCTGTGGTGAGAAACGCCGAGGAAAAGAACCTTCTCGGCCTACAGAAATCGGTCACTGATCTCGCCAATCGCTCCCGGAGCAAGGGCTTGCTTCCCGACGAGGTTGCCGGTGGCACCTTCACCATCACAAACCCGGGACAGTTCGGAGGCCTCTTCGGAATTCCCATCATCAATCAGCCTCAGGTGGCAATCCTTGGAATCGGCGGAATAGAGAAACGACCGGTGGTCGTCAATGGCGATTCCATCGCCATTCGCGACATGGTCTACATGTGCCTCTCTTACGACCATCGACTCGTCGATGGAGCTCTCGCCGATCAGTTCATGGCCCAGGTGAAACTAAACCTCGAGAAGTGGGATGACACCACCCTTTCCTAGGCTCGAGAAAGCCGCACCACTGCCCGAGGTAGAGGGCCCCGGCACCTGTGAGGGTGTGTTGCTCCTCGAACGTCTCGGCCGGACGTCCTTCGGTAACGCCCACCGGAGAATGCTCGATCTGCAGAAGCGGCTCGCCTCGGAACCGACAGAATCCCTCGAACATCTGATCCTCTTCGAACCCGATAAAACGGTCACTCTTGGCAGTGCCAGCCAGGAGGCAGCGCTGCTCCTTTCCCGCCGGGAACTGGAGAAGCGAGATGTTTCTGTCCGTAAGGTCGACCGCGGCGGAGAGGCCACCTATCACGGTCCTGGGCAAGTGGTCGGCTACCTGCTCCTTCGCCTCGGCGAGGAGGAGAGAGACCTCCACCTGCTCCCCAGGGCGATAGAGGAGAGTCTGATCGAGGTCCTCTCCCAGCTCGGCATCGACGGACACCGGGAAAAGGGGCGCACCGGAGTCTGGGTGGAAGATCGGAAGATCGCATCGATCGGAATCTCGGTCAGACGCTGGGTCAGCGGCCATGGTTTTGCACTCATCGTCGAGGGTGACCTGACCCCCTTTGAGTGGATCATCCCGTGCGGAATCCGGGGATGCCCGGTGACCTCCATCGAAAGGGAACTGGCGGAGGTCCCTGACCGCGAGTGGATCGAGGAGGAGATCGCTCGGGAGTTGGCGAGGCGATTCTCCAGAGAGTTGAAACGATGACCATCAAAGCACAGAAACAGCCCGTCAACGGCGGAGCACGAGGAGGGACCAGGGGTAAGGAGCCACTCCCCAGACCCCAGTGGCTGCGCATCAGGGTTCCCTCCGGGGACGCGCTGCAAAAGGTCACCCAGTTGATGGACCGCGGTGGACTGCACACCGTGTGCCAGGAGGCCCATTGCCCCAACATCCACGAATGCTGGGCGATGGGGACCGCCACCTTTCTGATTCTCGGTGAAATCTGCACCCGGAAGTGTGGCTTCTGCGCCGTCAGCAAGGGGATCCCGACCCCCGTTGACCCCGATGAGCCACAGCAACTCGCCAGCACGGTTTCCGAACTGGGATTGCAGCATGTCGTGATCACTTCGGTCGACAGAGATGACCTCAGCGATGGAGGTGCCCGGCAATTCTCCCGCTGTATCGAGGCTCTGCGATCCTTGGTTCCTGAGACCACCACTGAAGTCCTTGTTCCCGACTTCAGGCCAGACCCCGACACTGCCCTCGGGATTGTCCTCGCCGCCGATCCAACCATCTTCTCCCACAATCTGGAAACAGTCAGACGCCTCTACCCTGCCGCCAGACCCGGCTCCGACTACGACCTCTCCCTCTCCCTGCTGGAAGGAGCTGTGGTCCAAATTGGCGGATCACGGGTCAAGAGTAGCCTCATCCTCGGGCTCGGTGAGAGGAAGGAGGAACTCGAGGTGGCGATCGCGGATCTGTACCGCATCGGGGTCAGAAGGCTGAACCTCGGCCAGTACCTCGCTCCCAGCGAGAAGCACATCCCGGTGAAGAAGTACTACCCTCCCCGGGAATTCGATGCTCTCGGGGCATTTGCCAGGGAACTGGGCTTCGAAAAGGTGGAATCAGGACCTCTGGTTCGATCCTCCTACCATGCCTCCGTTTGACAGGCCCGATCCACGGTTTGACCCGTCCAGAAGAGGGAGGCATCATGACCGCCGTGGAAGGGAAAACTATCGCAACCTCGCGTGAAGTGATCCCTCCTCAACCGGGGTCGTCCCGCTTCGACAGCATCATCTGAAAGACAGTTTCAGGAGGAACCTTGAAGACTCGCGTCTTCCCCATCGACGCTGGCTCCTTTCAACCTGAAGAGGTCGCCGATGCGGCCCAGATGATCGCCGAAGGAGGGCTGGTCGCGTTCCCCACAGAAACCGTCTACGGGATCGCAGCCAGCGTCAGCAAACCGGAGGCGATCGCCCGCCTCGGGGAATTGAAGGGCAGGCCCGAGGGAAAACCATTCACCCTGCACGTCGCTTCGCTGGCCCAGTTCCAGGAGTGGGTGACCGAGGTGCCACCCTCCGCCCAGAAATTGATCTCATCATTCTGGCCCGGACCATTGACGATCATCTTTCCCGGAGACGGTGCTCCAACGGGAGTCCGATTCCCTTCCCATCCGGTCGCCAGGGAATTGATCGCCAGGAGTGGGGCTCCCGTCTTCGCTTCGAGCGCCAACATCAGTGGCGAAGCACCGGCCATCGACGCCGGTGAAGTTCTCTCCTCTTTTCAGGACAGGATCGATGGGGTCATCGATAGCGGAATGGCGGTCGGGGGGCAGGCATCGACGATCGTCAGACTCGGTGAGGGCGACAACCTGGAAATTCTACGGGAAGGATCGATCAGCGAGGAGATGATCTCGATTGCCCTCGGAAAAAAACAGATTCTTTTCGTCTGCACAGGGAACTCCTGTCGCAGCCCGATGGCAGAGGCGCTGTTGAAACGGCATCTCGCCCAGCGACTTCAGTGTGAAGTCGACGAACTCCCCGAGCGCGGCTACGTCGTTCGCTCCGCCGGAATTGCTGCCTTCTGTGGTGGATTCGCCAGCGAAAACGCAAGGCTGACGATCGAGGAACTCGGCGGATCACTGGCGGAACACCAGTCAAATCCGATCAGCCAGGAGGTATCCGGGATTTCTGATCTGATCATCGCCATGAGTGAGAGCCATCGTTCGCAGATCCTGGAATGGAACGGAACCCTGGAGGGCAGAGTCTTCCTGATCAATGATACCGGGATCAGCGATCCCATAGGAGGGGACATGGATACGTATCGTCGCTGTGCTGATGAAATCGAGAGCGCAGTCGTCGAGCAATGGCTGGAAAGGATCTTGAACCGATGAGGGCAACTATCGGATCGGACCATGCCGGAGTCGAGACACGGGCCGCTGCCGCGTCGCTGCTTCGCGAACGGGGATTCGAGGTCGAGGAACACGGCCCGGCAGATGCGGAATCTGTAGACTATCCCGATATCTCCCACCGAGTAGCCGCCGACGTGGCTTCAGGTGCGGCAAGTGTTGGAGTGCTGATCTGTGGGACCGGCCAGGGGATGGCGATGGCCGCCAATCGTCACCTCGGCATCAGGGCTGCGGTTGTCACCGACGAGTTCACCTGCAAGATGGCCCGTGCCCACAACGACGCCAACCTCGCCTGCTTCGGAGAGAGAGTGATCGGCACCGAAAAAGCGATCGAATTGCTGGGAGTTTTCCTCGATACCGAGTTCGAGGGCGGCCGCCACCGTCGACGAGTAGAAAAAATCGATCGGACTCCGAGCGAGGGGTGATCACTCTCCCTGGCAGCCAAATTCACAGCGGGGCCGGGGTCTGATCGACCCCGGCCCCGCTGATTTCAACCTCTGATCCCGAGCCGTCTCTAACTCGCCGGCTGACTCGTCGCTCCAAACTCCGGAAGCGGCGACGGATCGGAAGATCGGCTGGTGTAGACCCGGACATCCGCCTTGCGGCTGAGATCTGCCCTGTACTGTTCGAGGATGGCCTGCTGCTTGTTCCGTCGAATCTGCGCGTCGATCGAATTGCGGTAGATGTTGAAGAGGATTATTTCCGGAGATTCGATCGTCTTGAGGCTGAGGGCGTAGACGTTGGTATCCCTGTCGTTGGTCACCGGGCCGCCGACCTGCCCTTCCTCGAGCAATGCGAATCCTTCGCTAAGAATTTCCAGGTTTGCAAGTGGAGCTCTGGTATCGAGGCGCAGCCTCCAGGCCTCGTTCCGACCGACAGCATCACTGGTGTGGACAGTGAGGTTCTGCTCCGAGGCAAATGACTCCAGAGAGACGGGCTCCTCCTCTGTAGCGCTCGTGATCCAGTCGCTGATGAATTTGGAGGCGAGTTCTTTCGCCTTCTCCTTCTCTGCCTTTTCCATCACCTTGTCGAGTGCCTCCTCGAAGGTCATCGTCGACTCGGGGAATACTTCCACCAGGCGGTAGATGTAACTTCCCTGGGTCCCCGGAACGATCGCCTTGGACATCGTTCCGGGCTTGAACAACTCTGGATCGAGGCGAAGGTCAACGAAGAGGGGCGACAGGTGAGCAGCATTCCGCATCCATGGCTCGATCCTGGAGTACTCGGTGTTGCCGAAGGGCTCGGTAGTGTGGACCTCGACGAACTCCTTGGCATCCCCGAAGAGATCTGGCATCTCGAAGTTTCCACCGGCAGCACTCTTCGCCTGGCCTTCGGCGAGGGCCGCCTCGAGAATCTCGCCCTCCCTTGCCTTGGCTCTCTCCTGGCGAATCCTGGAGATGATCCCCTCGAAGACATCGGTGATCGGACGGAAGTCGTCTTCAGGCTGGGCGTTTTCGGGAGGAACATAGTTCACCGGGCGCTTGATTCTCCATGCGGGGTCCTTGTTCGCCTCGTAGAAAGCCTCGATCTCTTCAGTAGCCGGCTGGTAGTCATCATCTCTCAGGTTTGCCAGCACCACACGGGCAACCTCGAGCTGGATTCGAGTCGGCGATTTGTAGTCCTCGGGTGAGTTGTCGTAAACCTGCCGGAAGTAGTCCTGATCCAGTTGTTCGAGCGCCTCCGCTGAAAATTGCTGATCGCCAATACTGACGATCTCGAAGACTCGCTTCTGCTGGCCCAGGAGGAATTCGTCGTAAATTTCCTTCTCGGTGACAATTGCAGCGGATGTGACAGATTCGATCAGCTTGGCGGTGCGGTTGGCCTTGATCACCCCCGCTTCGAACTCCTGAATGCTGAGTCCCAATCCCATGTCGGGATCCTGGATGGCCCGGAGGTATCGATCACCATTGAATGTCACCGACGGTCGAATGCTGTTGTACAGGGTGAAGTTATCCTGGAATGCCCCGAACCCCCCTGTATTTTCCAGCACCTGATGCCAGGCGATCATCGAGAGCGCCGCCTGGCGCAAGGCTTCTTGATACTCACCGTCACTCAGTTCGAGATCGAGCTCCTCGAGTTCATGTTCGAACATGAACGCCTGCAGGACATCCTCATCGCTTGCCCGCCGAGGCTGCCTCGCGCCGTACCAACCGTACTGCAGCACTCCCTGAAGCCAGAGGGTGTTGGCAAGTTCGGTGCGCTTCTCGAGAACCTGGGCGTAACTGACGCTCTCCCCGAAGATCTCGTAGGCGGCGTCACCCCCTGCGTAGCCGAGCCACCAGGTCGTCAGCCCGGTGAGCGCAAAGGTCGGAGCGATGAACAGCAAGAGCAGCGTCATCAGCACTTTTTCATTGTCTTTGAAAAACCCTTTTGCCATCTCTCGTCTCCCCGGAAAAGGTCTCTTGTTTTAGCGCAACCCCTTCTGTCAGGGGCATTTCCTGACGGTCCCGGGATTCTAGGCAGGGCGCCCCTCCGGGGCAACCTTCCCCCAGCCAGGCGATCACAGCCTGGGGGGGAGAAACCGGGCTCTCCCTTGAGGATACGATGCCAGGAAGAGAGCCGACGACCCCAATGGGCCGGTCAGGAACCCCATCAGCAGCGATTCCACCCAGGAACTGGCCTCCCCGTCAGTTCTTGGGGACGACCTCGAGCAGTTCCACATCGAAGATCAGGGTCGCCTTGGCGGGGATCGACGGTGGTCTCCCTCTTTCGCCGTATGCCAGCTGGTACGGGATGATCAGCTTGCGTTTGCCTCCCACCTTCATCCCCCCAACACCTTCGGTCCAGCCAGGAATCACCTGGTCGAGAGGGAAGGTCGTAGGGTTTCCGCGCTTCACGGAACTGTCGAACTGAGTGCCGTCGACCAGCCAGCCGCTGTAATGAACCATGACGGTTTGGGTCGGCTCCGGCGATTCGCCGGTTCCCTCGACGATCTCGGCGTACTGCAATCCGCTTTCGGTCGTCTGAATCTCACTAGTGAAGGGGTCTCCCGGGAATCGCACCATCTCTTCCATGCTCACGACGAGTCCTTCCTTGTCGATGATCACCTTCGTTCCCCGGACCTTGTTGTAGCAGACCACCTCGTAGGCGAGATCGCCACCGGAAGAGGCTGACGCCATGGCACTGAGGCCTCCCGTGGTTTCCTCGGCGACCTTGATCGCATCGAGAAGGGTCACTGCTGAAGAGTTGAGCCGCGCGTGGACAACGGCCGGCTCGGGAGGAAGGCTGGAGTAGTCCTGGAGTGCCGAAGCTCCCAGTGCCATCCCTCCAACAAGACAACAGGCGCAAATCGTCGCCGAGAACCCTCGATTCCAGCTGGACATCGTCCATCCTCTCTCTCGCCCGGGCCCCCGACAGGGCCCGTGATCAGTTGTTACCCGGGACCGGCCCGGCGTGATCGATCGCCATGTTGGCCAGGAGATCGCAGCGCTCATTCTCCTCCTGGCCGGAGTGACCTTCAACCCAGCGCCAATCCACCTTCATGCGGCTCGTTTCTTCGATCAGCCGCTGCCACAACTCACGGTTCAGGACCGGCTTGCCATCGGACTTTCGCCAGCCCCTTCGAATCCAGGCTGAGCACCAGTTGGTGATTCCATCGATGACATACTTCGAATCGGAGAGCACACGGACTTGGGAGTCAGGCGGCAAGGTGGCGAGAGCCTCGATCGCCGCAGTCAGTTCCATCCGGTTGTTGGTGGTCGAGGGATCGAAGCCCGTCAACTCGCGGGACCCATCTGCGTCACGAACGACTGCTGCCCAGCCTCCCGGTCCAGGATTGCCCCGGCAGGCCCCATCGGTGTAGACCTCGATCATCATCTCCTCCTGCCCCGACGAGGCCCCTTGCCCCGGCGGCGTCCTTTCGACCTCTTTCCGGGGGATCCGGCCGATGTGCTGACCTTCTTGCGAGGTTTCTTCTGCAAGACCCTCCTGAGAGGGCCGCTGCCACCACCGAGTGGGGCTTCCCCTCCCTGACGATGGTGAAGGTATCGCAGATCGATATGACGGTGGAGGGAATCTGCTCCCTCGAGGAGGACTTCGACAGGGTCTCCGAGCCGGAAGGTCCTGCCCTTGTTTCGCCCTCTGAGGGCAAATTGCTCCTCGTTGTGGATGTAGAGGTCATCCCTGAGGCTCCGGACATGGACCATTCCTTCGATGAGACAACCGTCGAGGCGAACGAAGAAACCATGATCGCTGACTGAACTGATCAGCCCGGTGAAGCGTTCCCCGACCCGCTGGCAGAGCCACGAGATTGCCCGCAACTTTTTCATCTCGCGCTCGGCGTCCTCAGCCTCCCGCTCCTTCGTGGAGCAGTGCTCGGCCAGTTCCTGGAGACTGGCGGACCGTACCTCCATCGACTCGGGGAGATCTCTGGCGTCAGCGAAGAGGAACCGATCGAGAGCGCGGTGGACCTGGAGATCGGGATAGCGCCTGATCGGCGACGTGAAGTGGCAGTACTCGTCGGTGGCGAGGGCGAAATGGAGTGATTTTCCAACCTGGTATCGCGCCTGGGTCAAAGTGCGAAGCAGCGCGTAGTTGATCACCGCTTCCACCGGTGAGCCCTTGACCGCCTCGACCACGCCCTGGAGGTGGTCGACGCCGCCCACCTGCGCCCAGGGAGCGATGACGCGACAGAAGCGGATGAAACGGTCGATGTCCTCGGTCGCAGGCTGATCGTGGATCCGCCGGAGCACAGCGATCGACGCCTCGCTGGCGGTTCGCGCAACCGCTTCGTTGGCGATCAGCATCAACTCCTCGATCAGGTTGTGGGCGACGTCACGGGAGCGACCACGGACGTCGAGGACTTCGCCGTGATCGTCGAGGATCAGTTGCATCTCCTCGAGGTCGAGGTCGAGAGATCCCCGGCGGATCCGCATCCTCCTGAGACGGTCGCGCAACTCATTCAGCCCATCGAGAGTCGAGGCGAGAGGATCTTCCTCCGCCACTTCTCCCTCACCATCGAGAATCGCCTGGACTTCCGAGTACTGGAAGCGCCGGACGCTTCGGATCACCGCCTTCTCCACCTTCCAGGAGGTGAGTTCACCTGCCTCGTCGATATCCATCCAGACCACCATCGCCAGCCGATCCTCCCCGGGCCTCAACGAACAGAGGTCACAGGAAAGCCTCTCGGGAAGCATCGGGATCGTCAGCCCCGGCAGATAAACCGAGGTCCCACGACGGTGGGCCTCGAGATCGATCTCGCTCCCCTCGGCGACGAAATGGCTGACGTCGGCAATCGCAACAGCAACACGCCAGCTCCCATCACCCTTCCCCTCGAGCATCACCGCATCGTCGAAGTCCTTGGCATCTGCCGGATCGATGGTGAAAAAGGGCAGGTCGCGCAGATCGCTACGGCGTGAGATCTCCTTCTCGGAGATCTCGCGGGAAAAGGCGACCGCCTGCTCCTGGGCAGCTTCGGAAAAATTCCGTGGAAGTCCGTGCTCCGCTGCTACTCGCTGCAGATCGCCCTTCCAGGATCCCTCCTCCTCGGCGACCTCGATCACCCTTCCAGGGGGGAGGCCACCGACGGTGGGGCCCTCGAGGAGCTGTGCCAGGACCCGATCACCGTCTACAGCACCCGCTCGCTGATCGGTAGAGATGTGAACCTCCCGGACACTCTCGTGGAGCAGGGGCTCGACGGTCGAGAAGTTGCCATGGCCGTCGCGAAGAATCCCGAGGAAAACCCGGGGGCTCCTCTGGAGAACCGTGACAATCCGCCCATGGCGCCCCTCGCGGGCACTGCGCGGAGCTCCGCTCCTTGGCTTCATCAGCTTGACGACGACACGGTCACCGTGGTGGCCATCGCTGATCTTCCTCTCGGGGACAAAGACATCGCCGAGAGGATCCTCCACCAGCGACCGGACGAATCCGAATCCTCCACGGGCGATGGTGAGGGTGCCCACCGCCCAACCCTCACCCTTCGTACTGAACCAACCACGCCCCTCGAGAGGGACCACAACCCCCTGCTCTTCGAGACGATCGAGGATCGCCTCGAGATCGGAGCGCTCCTTCTCCTTGGCGCCGATGACCTCAAGTAACTCTGGAATCTGAACTGGGCGGTAATCTCTCCCACTGAAGAAGGTGCGAAGTTGTTTTTCCAGCTCGTAACTACGATCGGATTGCAAAAAATAGCCTCTCAAAGTCTGACGGCAGGGCGGCAACGAAAAGAGACCGGAAGTTCGGGGGCGTCCCCTGCTGCCGATCTCTTCTCTGAGTGCGTATTGACTCTTCCCTGGTTCGGCCGATTGTGGTCCGCCTAGATGCTGGTAATGATCGAGAGTAGCGGCATGAAGAGCGCGATGACGATGAAGCCGACCGCGATTCCCATACCCACGATCAGAACAGGCTCGAGCAGGCTCGACAGCGAATCGACCAGAACGTCGACATCGAGATCGTAGTTGTCTGCGATCTTCGAGAGCATCTTGTCCAGTTCGCCCGTTTCCTCGCCGACGTCGATCATGTTCACCAGCAGCGGGTCGAAGACCCCCGACTGGCCGAGAGGTTCAGCGATCGTCTCCCCTTCTCGTATCGACCCGTGAACATCGGAGATGGCGTTGGCGATCACCTTGTTTCCGACGGCCTGCCGGACGATGTCCAGCGCCTCGAGGATCGGTACGCCAGAAGAGATCAGGGTCCCCAGAGTCCGGCAGAAGCGCGAAATCGTCGATTTCTTGACGATCTGCCCGAAGATGGGTGCGGTCAACTTGAACCGATCGAGAGCAAGCCCCCCCTTCTCGGTTCTAGCCAGCGCCTTGATCAAACCAACCACCCCGAAGACGACCAGAGGTGCAAGATACCAGTAAGTGGAGATGGCATTGGAGAATGCGAGCAGTGCCTGGGTCGGCGCAGGAAGGGTCGTTCCCATGTCGTCGAACATCTTCTGAAACTGGGGGATGACCGTGGTCATGATGAAGCCCAGGATTCCGGCAGCGACGCAGATGACCGCAATCGGGTACACCATCGCGCCCTTGACCTTCTTCCTCAACTTCATCGATTTCTCCTGGAAATCAGAGAGCCGCTGCAGAATCAGATCAAGGACACCGCCGGCTTCCCCGGCTTTGATCATGGCGACAAAGAGGTTGTTGAAAGTCCTCGGGAACTTCGCGAGCGCCTCGGAAAAGGTGCTACCACTTTCGACGTCATCGGTGACCTTTTCGAGTTGGGAGCGGAACCTGCCTTGCCTCATCTGACCGGAGAGGATCTTCAATGACCGGACGATGGGGAGTCCTGCATCCTGGAGTGTCGCCATCTGTTGGGTGAATTGAACAATGTCCTGTTGTTTGATGCGGTCGAAGATTGCCCCAATCCGGAATTTCTTCTTCTCGATGTCTCCACCGGCGCCAGCGATCCCAGCGGCACCCTTCTTCTCTTTCATCTTCGTGGGACGCATCCCCTGACCACGAATCTTCTTGAGGGCATCCTGCTGATTATCAGCTTCGACAGAACGGCGAACCTTGCTGCCGCTCGGAGTGATCGCTTCATACTCGAAAACAGCCATCTCGGCTCCTTCGGTCCTCGCTAACCCACACCTCTCATTAGTGTGGCTAGCTGTCGCTCGTTACCGGGAGTTCCCCCCGGTTCGTTTCGTCAGGAAACGATCGTCTCTTTGACGACTTCCTCGATGGTGGTAACACCATCGAAAATGTGCAAGAGGCCAGAATCCCGCAATGTTCGCATTCCATCCTCCCTGGCGCCGGCCCTCAGCTCCTGGGTGGAAGACCCGGTCATGATCTTGTCCCTCATTCGGTCGCTCAGCACCATGATTTCGAAGAGGGCTATTCGCCCCTTGTACCCCGATCCGTTGCACTTCTTGCAGCCCTTGCCGTAGTAAAAGACCCGCCCCGCAACCTCGGACCTAGAGAGTTCCAGTTCCATCAACATCTCATCGGTCGGTTCGTACTCGACCTTGCAGTCGAGGCAAATCCTGCGCACCAGTCGCTGGGCGATGACCGCTTCGAGGGTGGCGGTGATCAGGAAGGGCTCGAGGCCCAGGTCGACCAAACGGATGACTGAAGAGGGCGCGTCGTTGGTGTGAAGGGTGGTGAAGACGACGTGGCCGGTGAGACTCGCTTCCACTGCGATCTGCGCCGTCTCGAGGTCACGGATTTCCCCGACCAGAATCTTGTCGGGGTCCTGACGGAGGATGCTCCTGAGGCAAGCCGCAAAGGTGACCCCGATTTCCTCGCTGATCGGCACCTGGACGATGCCGTGGAGGTTGTATTCGACCGGATCCTCTGTGGTGATGATCTTGATCTCGGGGTTGTTCGCCTCGTTGAGGCACGAGTAAAGGGTGGTGGTTTTTCCCGAGCCCGTCGGCCCGGTGACCAGGACGATGCCGTTGGGCTTGGCGATCATGGCGCGGACAATTTCGAGGTCATTTGCTCTCAACCCCACCTGCTCCAGATCGAGGGAGACGTTGGCGCGATCGAGCACCCTCATCACAACAGACTCGCCGTACATCGTCGGAAGGGTCGAGACGCGAAGATCGACGGGGCGACCGCCGATGTTCAGCTCGATACGACCGTCCTGCGGAAGCCTTGTCTCGGCGATGTCGAGGTTCGCCATCACTTTCACCCTGGAGATGACGGCTCGGGCGAGCTGGATGGGGGGCGGCATCATCTCGTAGAGGACGCCGTCAACCCGGTATCGGATCTTGAACTCGTTCTCGAACGGCTCGAGGTGAATGTCGGAGCCTCTGTCTTTGATGGCGGTCAGCAGGACCATGTTCAGCAGCTTCACCACCGGAGCTGCGTTCACATCCTTCTCCAGCTGCTCCATGTCCATCATCTTCTCACGGCCATCATCGACGATTTCGAAGTCATCGCCCTTCATCGACCCGATGATCGACTCCATCGACTCAGACTTGCCGGCGTAGTGTGCCTCCAGGGTCTTCTCGAGCTGATCACGGTCGGCGAGAGCACCCTTGACCTCGAGGTTTAGCATGAACTTCAGATCGTCGAGGACGCTGATGTTCTGGGGGTCGGACAGAGCCAGAGTTAGCGTGCTTCCGTCGAACTCGACAGGAACCACCTGGTAGGTCTCGGCGATGTTCACCGGGACCATATCGATCAGTTCCGATGTGATTGTGGCGGTCTCGAGATCCACAGAATCCATGCCGGCCTGGCGACCAATCGCCGAGGTGAGATCTTTCTCGCTGATCAGTCCTTTTTCGACGAGGATCCGGCCGATCGCTCCGCCTTTTTCCTTCTGTACCTGAAGAGCCTCCTGGATGTCGAACTCCGACACCAGTTCCATCTCCTTCAGGATCTGACCGAGTGGTTGGCCGGTCAGGATCATCGTTCACCTCACCTTGATCCGGGCCTGCACCCGGAGAAATGGTCGTCTAATTTGCGAATTCGGACGAGTGGGTCACCCGCAGGATTTCTTCGATCGTGGTCTGGCCAGCCAGGAGCTTTCGAACCGCGTCCTGTTGTAGCGTGACCATACCCTCGTTGATCGCCTTAGTTCGGATGTCCTTCGTCGGGGTCTTATTGAAAGTCAGTTCCCGGAGATCGCCGGACATTTCCAGGAGTTCGTAGATTCCGCGTCGACCGAAGTATCCTTCGCTGCACTGGTTGCAGCCGACTGGACGGCAGACGTTCGATTCTCCCAGATCTCCCCGCGTCAGGCCAATCTGGCGGAGTTCGGTGTCTGTCGGATCGTATGGTTCCTTGCAATTCGAGCACAGGGTTCTCAGCAGGCGCTGGCCCATGATCGCCATCACAGCCGAAGCAACCAGGAACGGCTTGACGCCCATGTCGATCAAACGCGTCAGTGCAGATGGTGCATCGTTGGTGTGAAGGGTGGAGAAGACGAGGTGCCCCGTAAGCGCCGCTTGAACGGCGATGTCCGCTGTTTCACGGTCACGAATTTCTCCAACCAGGATGATGTTGGGTGCCTGACGCATCATCGCACGCAAAATCCGCGAGAAGTCGAGACCGATCCCGTGTCTCACTTCCGACTGGTTGATTCCGGTGATGTTGTATTCGATGGGGTTCTCGGCGGTGATGATTTTCACGTTCGGCTGGTTCAACGTCTTGAGAGCGGCGTAGAGGGTGGTCGTCTTTCCGCTACCGGTTGGGCCGGTGACGAGGAAGATTCCGTTGGGCCGCTTGATGATTCGGTTGAACCGATCGAGGTCGGATTCATGGAAGCCGAGGACCTCCAGATCGACGAGCCCCTTCTCCTTGTCGAGAATCCTCATTACGACGCTCTCGCCATGCACCGATGGCAGGATCGAAACACGGAGGTCGATCTCCCTGCCGTGCAGGCGCAACTTGATGCGGCCATCCTGCGGGCGACGTTTCTCTGCCATGTCCATCTGGGACATGATCTTGATCCTCGAGATCACCGGGCCCTGGAGTTTCTTCGGCGGCGAGTCCTTGATGTGCAAGATGCCGTCGACCCGGTACCGGACCTGGAGTTCCTTCTCCATCGGTTCGATGTGGATATCGGAGGCGCGCTCCTTGAGGGCGTTGGCGATGAGCATGTGCACCAGTTTGATCACCGGCGCATCGTTGGCCTCAGCGTCATCTCCGGAGTAATCTCCGCGGCCGAACTCGACGTCGGCCTCGGCCGCATCACCGCCCAGAACGGAGTCGTAGCCGCCGGTGAGACGGTAGTACTCGTCGAGGGCCTCGTCCACCGCCGCTGGTGTCGCCAGGGCGGGCTCCACCTCGGTCGAGAGGATGAATCTGAGGTTGTCCATCGTGAAGAAATCGAGGGGATCGCTGAGAGCGATCACCAGGCTTCGACCCTTCTTGGCGACAGGAACAATCTTGTGCTCGAGGGCGACATCCTTCGGCACCATGTCGATCAATTCCTGAGGGATTGCGTGTTTCGACAGGTTGGCGAACGGCATCTGAAAATGGAGCGCCAGCGATCGAGTCACCTGCTCCTGGCTGCAGATGCCGAGTCTCACCAGGGCGTCACCGAGTTTGCAGGAGTTCGCGTTCTGATACTCGAGGCCCTTCTGGATCCCCTCTTCGGTGACCCAACCCTTTTCCTTCAGGATTTGGCCGATCGACTTGCTCACGCCCTGTACCTCCGATCCGGCTGTCTGTACCAGGACAGTTCCGGGACACAATCTCGAGACATTGCACTTCGAGATCTGGGCAAAACCCCGGCACGCGTAACTGACCTCTCGGGGTGAGCAGGTACTGAATGAACGTCGGGCGCTGGCTGGGCCGGAACTCCCCGCGACAGGTGCCTGCCGAATTCCATGAATCTGATCCCCGAATTTGGTTCCCCGGAAACATGAGTTCCCGGAAAAGCACGAACCCCCGGGAACACGAATTCCCAGGCGCTCGACAGTCTTTTCTTCAGACTTCCCCTGAACACCCGACCTAACAGGAGGAGCGCTCGCAGAATGTCTCTTTCCGGACCCCGATCTGCTGTATCGGACGCAGGAGACGATCAGGAGAACTGGAAATGGGGGCGACCTGCGATTCTCCCCGACACCACGACTCCCGACAGCTGAACCGACCCAGGGAGCCGTGAATACAGACTCTTGCTTCACCCTCTCCTTGAAGGAAGAGGACGATGAAATCCTACGCGATACCCCATCGGTGTCAAGGGATGGGCAGCCCTCATTTGCCCCCTTTTGTCAGCGGAAGTCCACCAGGGAGTGACGCTTGCGACAGCGCTTCAGGATCAGCCGTCCGCCCCTTCGGCCCCCTCGGGTGGCCCCATTTGCCAGGATCCCCCCGGTGGCATTGGCCGCCCCCGTGGGACCGCCAGTAGAGGAGGACAACCACCGCCGTGGTCCCCATCATCGGGGTGAAGATCAGGCTTCAACCGGAAGAAACTGAATCATTCTGCGAACTCAGTCGGCGAGGATGGTGGGAATTCACCCGGGAAGGGGCTCGCTCTCCCTTGGGACCGTCCGCTGGCCAGACCCTCCTCGAGGGCCGCAACTCGAGCTCGAATTCGCCGATCCCCTCTCAAGGGAACCCAGTGCTCGATCCGAGGAAGCCCCCGAACCGAGGCTTGGGACCGGGAAGAGGGCGGGTCGGAGTGGAACCGGGTCCCCCGCGGACCTCAGCGGCTACCTTGCCGCGGCGGGCTGTCCTGACTAGAATCCCGACTCGGTGAAAGAATGAAGCGTGCCTGGGGTGCACCCGTTTCTTCCCTCCCGACACTGCTGTCGAGGGTGGGATCGGCACCACCGGCCAGCGGGAGTTCGATTCTCCCGCTTCCCCCATTCCAACGGTTCATCGGAAGGTGAACCCTGAGAAAGGCCAGCGGACGATGCGAGTCCCATTGATGCTCTGCCTGTTGCTCCTCTGCGCGGGTTGTGCCGTTGACGAAGATTTCGTGCGCTTCCGCCCGGAAGCAAAATCGCCCTTCTCCGGCGTCGAACAGCCGAACCTGTCCCCCTACAGCGGGACAGTGAGTTTCCACAGCGCAGTCTATGACTATGGCACCAATTCGGATCTGAACATTTACAAGTCGGTCGATGGTGGTGGCGTGATGGTCAGCGCTCGCAAGAGCGAATGGTACCTCGCCCCTGAGGTGGGAGTGAACGTGGTCGGGGAAAAGGATGGGCCGATCGAACTACGCTTCGCTGAGTTCGTCGCGGGTGGACGGGTCACCGCCAACTTCCCCTTCACTCCCTTCTCAGCTTTTGGCGGTGGTGGAATCGCTCTGCTCGACTCGACCAACAACGGAGTCGATGCATCGGAAACGGGTTTCTATTTCCACGGTGGCGGCTACATCCATCTCGGGGACAATGCTCACATCGGTTTCGATTACCGCAGCTGTATTTACGACGACAAGGCTTTCGACCGCCAGTCGGTCGGAATCTCTCTAGGCTGGAACTGGTAGAAGCAGCGGTTTTTTCGCCCCCCAGAAGAGCGCCCTGCGGGAATCCCGCGGGGCGCTCTTTTAATTTTCCGGATGTCGATTCTCCGGGGCGCCCCCCCTGAAATGCCTTTCTAGCCCCCTATTCGCATTCGCTGCCCTCGAGGGATTCAGGGAAAAAGAAATACCTTCACATATTTTGATAAATTGCCATCCTTCCCGGCGAATGGTGAGTAGCCGAATTGATCCAGGCCCGGGAATGAATCTCGAGAAGAACCAGAGGAAAATTGATGCGCACCTTTGCAAGCCTGTTCGGAAAATCACCTTTCGTGCCGCTTCAGTCCCACATGCGGAAAGTGGGAGAATGCGTAGATGAACTGGGTGGATTGTTCAAGGCGTTCCTCGCAGGCGACCATCCGATGATCGCCGAACTCGCCCGAAAAATTTCCAAGTCCGAACACGAAGCAGATCTGGTCAAAAACGACATCAGAAACCATCTGCCGAGAGGACTCTTCCTTGCCGTAGACCGCGGGAAGATTCTCGAGATTCTCTCCACCCAGGATGAAATTGCAGACACCGCCGAAAACGTGGCGGTTCTCTGCACTCTGAAAAACCTCACCGTCCCCGAACCGATGAAGGACTTGTTCAACGAATTTTGCGCCAAGAGCACAGATTGTTTCCAGCTCACCTCCAGAATCATCGAGGAACTCGATGAACTTCTGGAGAGCGGCTTTGGAGGCGCAGAAGCAGAAAGAGTCCGGGAGATCGTCCACGAGGTCGCCGTCAAGGAACATGAGGTCGACCTTTGCCAGCGCAGCTTGCTGCGCGTCATTTTCAATCTCGAGGACCAATTGCCGTATAGCGAGTTCCACCTGTGGCTCGGAATCCTTGCCGAGATAGCCCAGATCTCCGATCTCAGCGAGAACCTGGCAGACAAGGTTCGCACAACTCTCGAGTTGAAATAATCATGGCCGACGGAACCATTCTATTAACACTCGCGGGTATCTTCGGCTTCTACATGGCCTGGAACATCGGTGCCAACGACGTCGCCAACGCCATGGGAACCTCGGTGGGATCGGGCGCTCTGACCCTCAGAAGAGCGGTCCTGGTCGCCGCTGTCCTCGAATTTGGCGGGGCATTCATGGCCGGCTCGCCCGTCTCCGAGACGGTTCGCAAGGGGATCGTCGATTCCAGCCTCTTCGCCGGGGATCCGACCGCCTTTGTCTGTGGCATGCTCGCTGCCCTTCTCGCCGCCGGCGCATGGCTCCAGATCGCCTCCTACTTCGGCTGGCCGGTATCGACCACCCACTCCATCGTCGGTGCCATCATCGGATTCGGAGTCCTCTACGGCGGCCTCGATGCGGTCCACTGGCCCAAGGTAGGTGAGATTCTGTCGAGCTGGCTGATCTCCCCGCTCTTGAGCGCAACCATCGCCTACTTCACGTTCCGTCTGCTCCTCAGAAAAATCTTTTACCAACCCAATCCGCTCAAGGCAACCAAGCAGCTGGCGCCTGTGCTCGCCTTCATCGTCTTGACCATCTTGACGCTGACGATGGTTTTCAAGGGACTGAAGAACTGGCATCTGGACCTCTCTTTCTTCAATGCTCTCGCCATAGCCATTCCTGTCGGGCTCGTTGCCGCCATCGTTACCCGGTTCCTGGTCCGAAGGATCCAGGTCGACGATGACACACCGACTGGAAACGCGATGAGGAGCCAGTACCTGGCGTCTTCCCTTGCCAGGGCCAAAAAGCACCTGAGACGGGTACAAGCGGTCTCCGATGGCGAGGTCCAGGCCGAGGTCTCCGAGCTCTTGAAGCACACCGAGAATCTCGGCGCCCAGCTCGCCGCCGAGAAGGGACCGACCGACAGTCCAGCCCTCAACAAGGTGGAACGCATCTTCGTTTACCTGCAGATCCTGAGCGCTTGTTTCGTCGCCTTCGCCCACGGATCCAACGATGTGGCCAACGCCATCGGCCCTCTCTCCGCCGTCGTCCAGACAGTGAGAGAGGGTACGGTCGATATGCAGTCGGCGGTGCCGCTGTGGGCTCTCGCCCTCGGCGGGCTGGGAATCGTCGCCGGGCTGGCGACCTGGGGCTGGCGTGTCATGGAAACGATCGGCCGCAAGATCACCGAGTTGACGCCATCAAGGGGGTTTACCGCAGAATTCTCGGCGGCAGCAACCATCGTCCTGGCAACGAAACTCGGCCTGCCGATCTCGACCACTCACACCCTGGTCGGGGCGGTTGTCGGGGTCGGTCTCGCCCGTGGAATGGGGGCCCTCAACCTCCACACCGTCAGGGACATCGGCGTCTCATGGGTCATCACCGTTCCCGCGGGGGCATTCCTTGCGATGTTCTTCTACAAAATCCTGGCATTTATCTTCGTCTGAGCGATGCACCGACCCCCCGGGGTGGATCAGGGATTCAACGCCCGAAGAAACGCGAAGGGACCTTGCCTCTGAGGCCTGGACCGTTCCACCTCAGTTCGAGGGTCGCTTCGCCCGTTGCATTGAAATAAGCGATGCGTAGCGGGTGCCAGCCGGCACGAAGACCGACTGCGCCCCCCCTGACCTCGGGTCCGTGCAATCCATCTCCATCGACCAGCAGCCGATCGTGGAGCCAGAGTCGACTCCCATCGTCACTCGAAAGTTCGAAGGCATAGATACCATCCCGTGGCACCTCAAGGAAACCACCGAAGACGAGCCCGAAGTGCTCGGACCGTGGGGCCACCGAGAGTTCCGGCTTCTCGCACTCTCCGGTGGCAACTGGTTCCCGATCTGCCAGTTCCGAAACGCTGCGGAACTCTCCTTCGAAGGCCTGCCAGTTGAGGCCTCTCTCGGGAGCCCGGATGAACCGGATCGCCGGAAGAAATTCATCCTGGTTGTAAAATTCGAAGCGCTGCCTCGCCTCGAAGATGCCCCGGCGGCCTTGATGGAAAGCGACCGCTCTCAGCTCCAGATCACCATCGATGACCAGCGGGCTCTCGTAGAGGGGGGAGGCGGTTCCCGGCTCGCTGCCATCCACGGTATAGCGAATCCGGGCTCCAGGAGTCTCCGATCGCAGGGTCACCTCGGTGGGCGAGGAAAGATGGGTGGCCCCGGTCACGATCTCGACCCGTGGCGGTAGGGCTCCCACCTCTATCTCGGAGATCGCAGGGCACCCCCGGGACTCGACGATGGTGAGCCGGATCGCATCCGTTACCCGTGGAGGAAAGCGGATGATCCGCCTGTTCCCCACCGTCGTCCCACTCGCCACTCGGACGAGGGTGCCTGATTCACGAACGTCGATCAGGAAGCTTGCAATCCTCTGTCCGAGGGCGATCGGCTCACGGATGGTGACCATGCTGACCAGAGAAGGAGCAGGAAGCTCCACCATCACCTGGGCTCGCTCCAGATCATCATCGGTCGCCCAGTAAGTCTCGGGATCGCCATCTATCATCATTTTTTCTGAGAAGCGTGGAGACTTTCCCCGCACATTGCTTGCCCTGACCGAGGCGCCAGCGGCCCGGTTTTCGAATATGGCCTCCCTGGCGTCTCGAAATTCCTGAAGCCGTACCGCATCGTTCTCGTGGACGAGGCCGCGACGATCGACGGGAATGTTGAGCAGCAACAACCCATTACGACCGACCGACCCGAACCAGATCTCGATCAGTTCCTCGAGACTCTTGACCTTTTCATCCTGCTCCTGGTGGTAATACCATCCCGGTCGAATCGAAACATCGCACTCAGCGGGGAGCCAGTGGGTGCCGTCCCTGTGCCCCTCTGTCAACTCCCGGTAGCGCGGTGTTCCGGGGAAGAACTCATCTCTCCTCAGCATCGACCAGTTCGTCTCACCAGCGAAGCCGCGTTCGTTCCCCACCCATCGGCACCCGGGCCCGGCATCGCTGAAGATCACAGCCCCCGGCTGGAGCCTCTTGACCACCTCGTGAAACGACGGCCAGTCGTAAACCTGCCTCTTGCCATTGGGGCCTTCACCACAGGCGCCGTCGAACCACACCTCGAAGACCTCCCCGTAGCGGCTGAGGACCTCTTCCAACTGGTTCCGGAACACCTCGTTGTACCGGGGAGAATCGCCGTATGCCGGGTGATTACGATCCCATGGGGAGAGGTAGACCCCAAACTTCAGACCGAACTCACTGCAGGCATCGGAGAGTTCCTGGAGGAGATCCCCCTTGCCATCTCGCCAGGGACTCCTGGCCACGGTGTGCTCGGAATATTCAGAGGGCCACAGGCAGAAACCATCGTGGTGCTTCGCCGTGATGATCACCCCTTTCATCCCCGCCTCCTTGAAGATGCGACACCACTGCCGGCAGTCGAGTGATTGTGGAGCAAATGTGTCGGGGTCCTCGGTTCCGTGCCCCCACTCCAGATCGGTAAAGGTGTTGATGTTGAAGTGGACGAAAGCGTTGTAATCCATCGCTTGCCAGGCCAGTTGATTTGCAGACGGCAACGGCTCGATCGGTTCCGGGGGATCGACAGCAACTGGAGGGAAGAGCAGCACCACACACAGGAAGACGGGGGACATCAGCAACTACCATTCCTTGCCGCTGGGCTCACTCGCTCGAAACCTTTTTCGACTGCTCGAGTGCCCAGCGTTTCAGCATCGCTGCGGCCTCCTGCAACTCGGAAACTTCGAGGGCCCAGTCAAAAAAGGGAGCGGGATCTACAAAGAGGCCATCCACTCCCCTGGCAGCAACCACGCGAATCTCAGCCACAGGGGAGAGCAGATCCTCGAGCAGCAGGGGAAGAATCTCGCGGGAATTGACTCTCAGTGCAGAACGAACCGTTGCAGCTTTCAACGGCCCGGAGTCAGCAGCGGCAGAATAGATGTCGAGGAGTTCGGCGTGAGCGTAGAGATCCTCCATATCCCCGATCTCCTTCGCCCGCACCCACATCCTGAGCCACTCGCGATAGTTCTTGTCGGAGCCGAGATCGACCCCGCAAACGAAGTCGAGAAGGTCCTGGATGATCGCGGCCATCTGCTTGTCATCGCAGGAGACGCGCAACCTGAGCAGGGGCTCGACCAGTTCAGGGCGCCAATACTCCGGATAACTGGAGCAAACCCGAGCGAAGAACTCCATGATCTTCTTCTGCGGGCGGTAACGGAGGGTACGGAGAAGCTGTGGAACAAAGATGCTCCGGTCGAACTCCTCCATGTAGACCCACAGGCGGTCCGCTGAACCCTCTCTGCGCTGCTGACCTGTCGCGATAATTCTGTCGGCGGGATTGCGGGTCAGATAGGAGGTGGCGCGATTGAGTACCAGAAGCGCCAGAGCCGTGGTGGTTCTCTCGTTCTCACCCCACATCGATGTCGAGGTCCAGTTACCCCGGGGTTCCTGTTTCTCGAGGAGCCAGTCGACCGCTTCGTGGTACCAATCGATTCCGTTGAAGAGCCTGATTCCGCCAGTGTCGCCGACCTTCTCGAGGCTGTAGATCCCGTAGTAGCAACCAAAAGGAGCCCAGTTCTCCATCATCCAGCCACAACCATCACGAGAGGCTTTGGCGAGCTTCTTCCTCACTTCGATGTCGAATCGAGCGCCGACGAGATGGTCGATGATAGCAAGGCTGGAAACACCCGCACATGTCCGGTTCCAGCTCCGCACACCATCGTTTGTCTTCTGAGGCCCGGTGTAGCCGTAACGCCGCGACAGCACCTCGCCGACACCCGCGATGGGAACCTGGGAGGGAACCTCTTCAGGCGCGATGGTTGTCCCGCCTCTGCGGCCAGCCTTTCGCGACCCGGGGGCTCCGGCTTTCTTCGAGTCTGCTCGCTCGGCGATCTTCTCCAGTCTGACCCTTTTGCTGGTGGCGGGGCCGCTGTCGATCTGCATTCTCGAAATGAAACCCGCGACCTCTTCCCAGGTCTTGAAGGGGACCTTGAATCCTCGTTTGGAGGCGGCGGCGAGGCCGAGAACTGCGAATTGAGTGCAGGAGATGTCACCTCCACCCTCCCTGGGAGCGTAACGCCAGCCCCCTCCGGGGTTCTGGTTGTTGAGGAGGAGCTTGCCGATATCCCCGATCTGCTTGTAATGAGACCGGGCGAGATTGACGTTCCCCAGCCAATCCGCTGGATCCCCCTGGGGATTCATCAGAATCCGGTCCTGCTCCAGCTGAGCGATCGCTGCGTCATAGGCCATGATGGTGCAGGCGAGGGCATAGGTGTGGGGGTCACTCTTCAGAAACCGGTCGAGGTAGGCGAAATTCGCCAGGATCTGTGGGTGGCCCGCAGACACCCCGGAAACGATCAGAGCGTAGGTCTCGACGGCGGGGTGGCCGAGGCGATGACGTCCCTCGGCGGGGCCGATGGAGCGGGCCTCTTCGGAGAGGAGGTACTGGACCCCCAATTCGATGGCGTACTCGACCGCCTCTTCCCTCGAGAACCCCTCGGTCGGGTTTATCTTCTCGACCTTCTTCAGTCCCACTTCGGTGCTCAGGTCCACGTCCCCGTCGTGGAAGAACAGCCCCGCAGGAGCGATCTGAAACGCCTTCGCACCGGGAGGTTGCCACTCCAGGATCAGGGAATCCTCGCCCTCCCCATCGAAGTGCTCGATTCGAATTTCGTGAACTCCACGACGCAGGGAAAGCACCCCATCGACGCCCTGGGAGTCGTGCTTACCATCGTTGTTGACAATCATCTCCCCATCGACGAACAGGATCCCGCCGTCATCGCACTTCAGACGAAAGATGACATTCCCAGTGCGGCGGATTTTCATGAATCCGTACACCCGGTTGAACAACTTGTCGATGAGAGGTTTGAAGTTATTGCCATCTTCCGCTCCGAGGAAGTTGACGGTGGAAACGATCCTGGCGGTATTGGGTTTCTGCCCCGGGATGAGGCGGGGAAGACGAGTCAGCTCCTCACCGATGTTGTAGCCCTCGTAGATGAGACCAGGCTGGAGATTGGGACCATCTACCTCGGGTTGCCCGGCCTGAGCACTTCCGCTCATCGCCATGGCTACCAGCAGGGCACAAGAGAATGCCTGGACTCTCCCGCACTCGTTTTTCGCCTCCTGTGTTCTCATCGATTCCGTTTCATACCCTTGATCTCCACGATCAAGCGATGATGTCGTGAACAACTTCCCCGGCAACGTCGGTAAGCCGGAAATCCCGGCCAGCGTGACGGAAGGTCAGTTTCTCATGATCGATTCCAAGCAGATGCAGAAGAGTCGCGTGGAGGTCGTTGACGTGCACCTTGTCTCTCGAAGCATAATAACCGTAGTCGTCGGTCTCTCCGTAACTATTACCTCCACGAACCCCGCCTCCAGCCATCCACATCGTGAACCCATGGGGGTTGTGATCACGTCCGTTGCCGTCCTGAGCGGTCGGAGTTCGACCAAACTCCCCTCCCCACAGAACGAGGGTGTCTTCGAGGAGGCCACGGGACTTGAGATCCTTGAGCAGGCCCGCGATCGGCCTGTCCACTTCGAGAGCGTTGTTCTGATGTCCGCTCTTGAGGTTGGAGTGCTGGTCCCACTTGTAACTGTGAGTGCATTGAATAAAACGCACCCCTGATTCGGCGAAGCGACGGGCCATCAAGCACTGCCGCCCGAAATTCTCGGTCTTCGAATCATCGATTCCGTAGAGTTCCAGTGTTTCCTTCGTCTCGCCAGACAGATCCATCACCATCGGAGCCTCTGCCTGCATCCGGAAAGCCATCTCGAAGGAACGGATGCGAGCCTCGAGGGCGTCATCTGTCCCCTTGCTCCCGAGGTGTTCCAGATTGATGTCCTGCATCAGGCCCAGCTGGAGTTTCTGGACATCCGGATGCCAGTGCTTGTTGCTCAGATGGTTGATGGTTGCGTTCCTTGCGGGAATACCAGCATGCCCGATCGGCGTCCCCTGGAAACTCGCGGGGAGGAAGGCGGAAGACCAGTTGTTGACCCCGCCATGCCCCAGAGTCGGGCAGATGGTGATGAAACCGGGGAGGTTTTCATTCTCGCTTCCGAGACCGTAGATGGCCCAGGACCCCATGCTTGGGCGAACGAAGGTATCCGAACCGGTGTGCAGGGCGAGCAAAGCTCCACCGTGGGCATCGTTGGTGCCATGAAGACTCTTGAGGAAACAAATGTCATCGACACAGGTGGCGACGTTGGGGAAGAGGTCGCTCACCCACATTCCCGATTCACCGTACTGACGGAATTCCCAAGGAGATTTCAGCAGGTTTCCGGTCTTGGCAAAGGTGACCCGCGGCTTGGAGAATGGCAGGGGCTTGCCGTTGTCCCGCTCGAGGAGGGGTTTGTAGTCGAAGGTATCGACCTGGGACGGCCCGCCATGCATGAAGAGGAAGATCACCCTCTTCGCCCTCGCCGGGTGATGGGGGGGAGAGATCAGTCCCTCATCGGCGAGCATGCTTTCCCCGATGAGGCCAGAGAGAGCGAGCATCCCGAAGCCCGCGCTCCCCCTGCGGAGAAGTTCTCTTCGGCTGATTTCACACCCGCAGGACTGTCCTGGCACTGAACACATCCAATCAGTCGAAGTAGATGAACTCATTGGAAGCGAGGACCGCCTGGCAGTAACTCTGCCAGAGAGAGAGATCCACTTTCTCCTCCTCTTCGCCTGCCTCACCGAGAAGGGCCGCTCTCGCAGCCGCGAGATACAGTTCGGCCCGTTGCTTTTCTTCTGCCGTCGCTCGCCTCCCGAGCAATCTTTCCGAGAGCCAATCGATGCGCTCGGCTGCGTCCAAAATTTCCAGGCCGAGCAATTCCTTCGCGAGACGTTCGCTGGTACTGAGGACCAGAGGACTGTTGAGGAAGAAGAGCGCCTGGTGGGCGATGATGGTGGAGGGGCGACGTGCCATCGGCGCGGATGGGTCATTGAAATCGAAGGAACTGAAGAGGTCGAACATGGCGTTGCGAATGATCGGCAAGTAGATCGCCCTTCGGGGGGCGTCGTACCTGGCCTGGTTTCCCGACTGATCGTTTGTGACGTAGCCACGATTGGCTGTTGGCAGGAGAGTGCCGCCCATCGCCAGATCGAGGTCACCAGTGATGGCGAGCAGCGCGTCACGAACCAGTTCCGCCTCGAGTCGACGACGATTCTGGCTCCAGAGGAGACGGTTCCCGGGGTCGATTTCTCTGGCGCGCTCGTTCACCCGAGTCTCCTGCTGCCACGTGGCAGAGAGCAAGATCCTCCTGTGCAGTCTCTTGAGGGACCAACCATCGGAGATGAAATCGCGAGCGAGGCGATCGAGAAGGAGCGGGTGGCTGGGGGTCCCACCACGGAATCCGAAGTTCGATGGAGTCTCGACGATTCCGGTGCCGAAATGGCCCTGCCAGATCCGGTTGACGATGACTCTGGCGGTCAGGGGGTTCTCCTCGTGAACTATCCATCTAGCAAGTTCCAGTCGACCGCTCTCCTCCCCTCCGAAGACCGGTGTGGGGACGCAGTGGGAGATAATCTCGAGCACACCCCGCGGCGTCACTTCCTTCGCCAGGTTCAAGTGGTTCCCACGAATGTGCACCGGCAGGTCGCCAACCTTACCGTCGGCAACCCCGAGCGCCGTCGAGATGGGATCGGGCTCCGATTCTTCCAGAAGAGTGATCTCCCCACGCACCTCTTCGAGCGGTTGCCTCATCTCAGCCGGGATCGCCTTCTCTCCGAGGGCGAGAGGTTCCCCGAAGGGACCCCCTGGCGCGATTAATTGGCCGTTCAGTCGTTCCAGTTCGGGGTCCTGAAGGGTTGCTGCCTTCTTTCCATCCTTGCCAACTGGCCGCTTCTCCGAGGCCAGGTCGAGGGCAGAGAGGACCCCCTGAAAGCGCCCCGCGGCCTCTCGCAGGCTCTCGGGAGGCAGGCCATCGACGACCAGCCGAAGAAGGGGAGAGACCCCATCGCTGCCAGCCGCCAGCTCGGCGGAGACATCGTCACAGATTTCCCGAGCCCCATCGACGAATCCACCCTCTTCCAGCTGCAGGAAGCGCAACCAGGTGCCAAAGAGCGGGTCCTTCTGGCGTGAGGATCGATCGAGGAAATCGATCCAGCCCGCCACAACCGCCGGCGGGCTGGAGCCGGTGTCAGAAGGGAGCCAGGTCGTGGCGTCCTTCTCGCCGGCGGGGACGAACCGGAGGCGATCGAGATGGGGTATCGAAGCCCCTGTTCCCTTCAATTCCAGCTGGTGGATACCGCTGCTGAGGTCGAGTGTCGCGACCTGCTCCCAGCGCTGACCCTTGGGAAAGAAATCTCCTGTCTTCGACCCCAGAACCGGATCACCAATCTGCTCGCCATCGATGAACAGGCGCATCGGGCGACTCTCCTTGGATGCATAGCGAATATCGAGGCGCCAGCGCCGCGAGTGGGGGATCTCCACCGACCAGCGGGCAAACTGCTCACCCCCCTTGGTGGTGTGAAGAATGGTGACTTCCGGTGAACCCCAGTGGCTCGAATCGATGTGAAGGTTTGTCTTCTCTGCACTCTCCGCCTCGAAGTAAACCGCGCTCTTGCGTCCCTTCGAGGCAGCGAGCAGGTCCTGAGCGGCATGCTTGCGCCAGCGCCCCAGCTGTCCTGCCGCCAGGTCCGCTTCGATTTCCTTGGCTCTCTTGCGGGCGACATCGATCTCGACTTGCCACTTCTTGCGCACCTCGACCTCATCCGCCGTCGCCAGGGAGAGTTCCCGCCAGCGCGAGACGTGGTTGAAGTTCTCCATCGTGCTGGTAGAGCGAAAGATACCGGCGAGAGCGTAGTAGTCACGGGTCGGAATCGGATCATATTTGTGATCATGGCAACGAGCGCATCCGACAGTCATGCCGAGGAATGCTGTCGCCGTCACGTCGAGTTGCTCATCGACGATGTCGATGGCTAACTTTTCCTTGTCCTGTTCTGCGAGCATTTTCGGGCCCATGGCGAGAAACCCGGTCGCAATCAGCTGACCCTTCCAGCGTTCGATGTCATCGGGAACCGGCAGAAGGTCTCCTGCGAGTTGCTCCAGCACCAATCGGTCGAAGGGAATATCGCTGGAGAAGGCGTTGATGACGTAGTCCCGGTACCTCCAGGCGTTGCCATAAGCGAGGTTCTCGTCGAGGCCGTTGGAATCTGCGTAGCGGACTACATCGAGCCAGAGGCGCGCCCAGCGCTCGCCGTAGCGGGGAGAAGCGAGCAGGCGGTCGACGATGCGCTCGAACGCTCCAGGCTGGTCATCTGCGAGGAAATGATCGATCTCCTCGGGAGTTGGAGGCAGCCCCGCCAGATCAAAGGTCGCCCTGCGGATCAAGGTCCGCCGATTGGCACCCGGAGCAGGAGCAAGTCCCTTTTCTCTCAGCCGTGCGAGAACGAACTGATCGATAGCGTCACGGGACCATTCGTCGGCGGCGAGGGACGGCGGCTGGGGGTCTGCCATCTTCTGGAAAGCCCAGTGCTCGC
Organism: Planctomycetota bacterium; assembly: GCA_015664425.1. GTDB lineage: Bacteria > Planctomycetota > UBA8108 > UBA1146 > UBA1146 > DTRS01. Next base: position 24,576 of record DQQH01000258.1, on the reverse strand, counting down.
GAGCCTTTTGCCAGTCGATCTCCTTCTTCACCACCACTGCCGCTGACTCGTCCCGCGGATCAGGAGCACCGGAGAGAATCCAGCGTTCCAGCGCGACGATTTCAGATGGGGCAAGTTTGGCTTCAGGAGGCATCGACAGGTCCGGGTCCAACTGCTTGACCGCCTTGATCAGCAGACTGGCGGCGGGGTCTCCTTCGACGATGGCAGAACCGCTGTCTCCTCCGTTGCGGAGGGAATCGCGGGAATCGAGGAGCAATCCCCCCTTCTGCTTTCCGGAGCTGAGGCTGTGACAGCGGTAACAATGCTCGACGAAGAGGGGGCGCACTTCGCGCTCGAATTGTTCGTATTGTTCCTCGCCAGCATCGATCGAGTTCGGCGTGACCAGGAAGTTGAGGATAAGGAGGCCTGCCCACAGGCTGGCGGGCCCGAATTCAGCCTGTTGAATCATCGACGGCGATCCTCCCCTTGGTATCCACTCATCCTAGCCCCTTGGCGTTCTCGAGGCCACCGCCCAGCACCCTGGGAGGTGGCGTTTGGCGCTTCCCTGGGTTAGAAGGAGCGCTCCCTCGATTCGCGATCCAACACCCGGGAGGTTCGATGAAAACCAGGCGTTTTCCGCTGCTGGCGATCATCTTCCTGCCGTTCCTCTGTTGCTCCTGCAGCCTACCTGGCGACTCCCCCTGGATCGGGCTCCACGCCGAGGCAGCCGTTGTCCACTCCCACTTCAACTTCGAGGGAACTGCCGACACCGAGGCCACTTCCACTTTGCCCATCAGCAGTGTTTTCCACTTCGGAAATGAAGGTGGGATTACGGGCAACAAGAACCTCCCCTACCTGAAATTCTCCGCTGGAATCGCGCCACTCGAATTGCGCCTGACCGCCTTCGACTACAACACCAGTTCCCCGGGCTCCTTCACCGGAAATTTCCTGGGAACAGAGTTCACCGGGGATATCGCTTCGGATCTCGACCTCAGAAGCATCCGGGGAACACTCGGCTTCGATCTCCTCAGCAGCGAACATGTCCGCGTTGCGGTCGTCGTTGGGTTGAACACCTTCCTCGTCAATCTGCGCGTCGATGACACCACCGGATCCGATGCGTTTCGTGAACTTGATGAGTTGCTGCCCGTTCCTGTCATCGGAGCCAGGGGAGACATCGATCTGCCGCTGGGAACCCGAGTCGGGGCAGAGGTCTCCATTCCCGTTCTCGACAGCGTGACCGACTACGAGATCGGCTTGGTCGACGTGGAACTCACCGCCCAATGGAGCATCAACGAAAACAGCGAACTCATCATCGGCACGCGGCGCATCGGTCTGTTCTTCGATGGGGTGGTCGAAAACTCCCCGGCAAGGGTCGACCTCGACCTCGACGGTCATTTCTTCGGAGTCTCGGTGACTTTCTGACCCCGGGGGTTCGGCTGTTTCGACCTCAGATTCGCAGCCTGCGGGAGAGGTCGCTGGCGAGCCTCCCCTCGGGATCGACCCTTCTCCTGACCTCACGCAACTCTCCGAGGCGAGGGTACATCCTCTCCAGAAGTGCGGGAGTCAGTGTCGAGTCCTTGGCGAGATAGACCCTTCCTCCCAGGGCGGCAACCCTTTCATCGAGAACTCGGAGCACTGCCTCGCTCGAAGGAGAGGCGGCAAGATCACAGCTGAGAGTCCAGCCATCGAGGGGGAAGGAGAGGGGGAAGGTGCCGGTACCAAGACGCTTCAGAACCACCAGGAAAGGCGGGTTTTTGCTCTCATGAAGGGTGCGCAGGATCTCCTCGACCCCCTCTGGGGCGACCTCCCTCGGTAAAACACACTGGTGCTGGAACAAGCCCGCCTCTCCGTAGAGTCGGTTCCATCTCTTGAGGGACTCGAGAGGGAAGAGAGCCTGGGCGATGGGGCGGAGACCCTCTCTCTTTTCGGATGGAGAGAAACTCCATCTGAGGGAATTGAAACAGCGGACCGTTCGTGCCGTGAACACACTCGAGAGGGCGGGGACCAGCGGGAACGGTCGAGTCGGCTGCCACCTGAAATGGCGTGCTGAACCGATCGAGGAGAGCAGCGACCGTTCTGCAAAATTGGCCCCGGAGACGACCCCCCTTCCGAGATTTTTACCCCTCTCCATCCCATCGATCCACGCGGCGACATGGCTGTGTTCAGCGAGCATCTCTTCGAGCCTGTCGAAGGTCTCCGTCAGGGTCTCCGTCCTCCTCTTCGTCTGCACCATCCAGGCAGAAGGCAACTTCTGGAGGCGCAGGAGAAGCCGGGTGATCTGGCCAGTGAGCCCCATCCCGCCGATCGTCGCAGCGAAGAGCTCGCCATCGCGATTTCGACTGATTCGACTCCGGGAGCCATCGGCGGTGACCAGATCGATCTCCTCGATCTGGTCACCGAAGGAACCGGAACCGAGATGATCCTTGCCGTGGGCGTCGGCGGCAGCGATCCCGCCGACTGTGACGTCGAGAAACCCGGGAACCCCTCCGACCCACCAGCCGAGGGGGACCAACCGGGAAAGGAGATCTCCGAGGCGCATTCCCGCCCCGACGCGAACCTGCCCGGCATCGCTGTCGAGTTCGATTCTCTCGCTGCCCAGGAGACGAAGGAGGGTGCCGGAACTGTTGAGGGCTGCATCGCCGTAACTACACCCTGCGCCTCGCGGCAACCAACTGGCAGTGGGCACTTCCCTCACCAGCTGGCAGAGGACTTCCGCTGCCAGCTGGTCATGAAAGAAACTCTCCCCACGGGAGACTCCACCCCACCCCCAGAAGGTGGTCGTGCAGCCGGTCGGGGGAGGCTCACTCTCAGCCATCGGGCCTCTCCAGCACAAGGGACGTGCTAGTCGATGAACTCCGGTGCCGCCACTTCCGGGACCAGTCCCTGGGCAACACCTAGGCGAAGGAAACGACGCACAGCCTCGCGACCGTCTTCCCGATAGTCGAGGGTCCGTCGGTTCACATACATGCCAACGAAACGATCCGTCTGCTCCCGGGTGAGCCCACGGTTGAAACACTCTGCGTACTCGAGGGCTTCATCCCGATGCTCGAGGGCATAGACGATCGACTCGCGCAAAATCCTCGAGATGTTACCGATGTGGTGCTCCCCGAGATCGCGACGGATCGCATTTCCTCCCAGGGGGAGAGGTAGGCCCTCGTTCCCCTCTGCCCACCAGACTCCCAGGTCAACGATCGCGTGCATGCCCTCATCTCCGTAGGTGAGCTGGCTCTCGTGGATGATCACCCCAGCATCGACGTCCCCCCGCTGAATCGTCGGAATGATCTCATCGAAGGCAACAGGAATCGTCTTCGCCTCCGGAAGCCACAACTTCAGGCACAGGGCAGCGCTGGTCCACTCCCCGGGGATGGCAATCGTTCGCCCCTCGAGATCATCGCGAGTCAAGGGTCGAGACGCCACCACCACGGGGCCGTACCCCTCACCCATACTCGCTCCGTGGTTGAGAAGCGCGTAACGGTCGGCAAGATGGGCATAAGCATGAATCGAGATCGCAGTGACCTCGTAGATTCCCTCCCGAGCCGCGAGGTTGAGGGATTCGATGTCCTTCAGCAGATGTTCGAACTGGTATTCGCCGGTATCGATTTTTCCCTCGCCGATGGCGAAGTGCATGAACGCGTCATCGGAATCGGGGCTATGTGCGATGGTGACCTTCATCGGAGTCCTTCTCTATCGACCTTTGAACCGGTCCCAATTCGAGCGCGAGGTGCGAAGATACCCAAGGGAGGAACTGTCCGCCACCGAGACCAACCGATGGGAACCGATTCCCTTCCTTGCAGCCCTTGCCAGATGGTCATCCCCCTCTATACTCTCGACCACCTGGTTCTCTATCTCGGACCTCCTGGCAATCGCCCGCGAGGAGAGATCGCTGCAGAGAGGGCCACGGACTGTCGACAACTCCGGGAGAATCATGATGGCTGATCCTGAAAACAAGGTCGAATCAAATGTCGAGGGTAAATGGTACGTGGACCATGAATGCATCGATTGCGACCTCTGTCGCACGACCGCGCCCGACAATTTCCGAGCGAACGAGGACGAGGGTTATTCATACGTTTTCAAGCAGCCCAAAAATCCTGAGGAAGAAGAGCTCTGCGAACAGGCGATGGAGGAATGTCCCGTCGAAGCGATCGGAAATGATTGCGGGTAATATCCTCCTGTAGATTCGGGCCTCTAGGTCACCTCGATAGCAGCAGGAGCGGGCATCAGCCTTCGCCTTACGATTTCTATCCCCTCGCAGAGGGGGGCGTCGAGGAAAAGAGCCAGCACCTCTTGTGGTCGCGCCAGCAGCATTCCCTCCAGGGCCAGGCGAAGTTGCAACAACCTTCGATCTTTCCCCAGTTCGGCGAGGTCTTCGAGATCTGCAGGCATACCGTCGAGCCAGCGAATTTCCGAAATACCTGGACGTAAATCGACCTTTTTCAGTCGTCCCTTCTTGTCGGTTCTCTCGATCAAGATCTCCCCGAGAGCAAGCAACTCCCCGAGAGCATCGTCGCCGATCCGTGAAGCGAGGTCTGCGGGAATGAAGGCGAGGTAGTCCGCCCACGAGGTGATGCGGGAGAGTTTCGGCGCCGCCTCACCGACAGAGTGCGCTCCACGGATCAGGATTCCTTCGGGTAGATTTCTGTTGAGCGCCTCGACCAGCTGGGATGGATCGACCTGATCGTGGATTCTGACCTCGACCATTTCGGAGAATCCGGCCAGCCCAAGTTTTAAGGGAGGACCGAAGGAGAGCTTGGGAATCGGATGAAACCCCTGGGAGTATGCGGGGGCGAACCCCGCTCGCCTGAGGGCTCGAGGCACCATCCGGTTGAGGTCGAGATGGCTGATGAATCGCCCCTGCCCGAACTTTGCGAACCTCAGGCGGTACCTGAAGTAGGGACGATCCTGGAAGTCCACGTGGGAGGGAACCGCTTTGCCTCCGGTCCCTCTCTCGTTCCGGCGGTTGTGGCCAGCCGCGCGGACATCGTCGAGGGTATCCTCGGTAATCGTCCTGGATCGATCCCCCGAGCGATGGGACCCGAGTTTTTCGAGGAAACCGATGCGTTCCTCTTTCATCCGGGTCATGTCGCAAGAGATTCCGCAGTCGAAGCATACGAGACGCTTCTTCTCCTCGAGAGCGTCCTCCAGCGTGGTGTGGTGGGTCAGTTTTCTGAACGGCTTTCCGCAGGGAGGGCTGGTGCGATCCTTGAGTGACCTGCGGTACTCCTTGAGAAGGAAACCCATCTCCACTCCGCAGTCGATGTGGTCCCATGGAAGCCTCGCATCGACCGGGATGGTTCCAAGGTATTTTTCGTACTCGATACCGCACTCCTCGAGCGCCTCGAGCCAGAGTTCGAAACGAAGGCGATCGGACCACCCATCGAATCGACACCCTTTTCTCCAGGCCAGTTCGATCACATCGGCGAGGACCCTGTCACCTCGCCCGAGAACCCCTTCGAGGAAGGAGGTGTTCGGATCGTGCCAGCGCAGTTCCAACCCCTTGACTCGCGTCGTGCGGCGGAGGATGTCGTGCTTGCGTTCGATCTCCTCGCTGTTGTCCTGAGCTGCCCACTGGAAGGGCGTGAATGGTTTGGGGACGTGGCTGGAAACGGAGATGGTCACCTTCGCTCTGCCGCGGGGAAGGTATTCGAGAGCGATGTCGAGCATCCGCTTGCCGAGATCGGCAATTCCGATGACATCTTCATCCGTTTCTGACGGCAGACCGATCATGAAGTAGAGTTTCATCTTCCGCCAACCGCGCGAGAAGATGCGGTGGGCGCTCTTGGCGATATCCTCCTCCGAGATGTTCTTGTTGACGACGTCTCTCATCCGCTGAGTTCCCGCCTCCGGTGCGAAGGTGAGAGACGTGTTCCTGACCGAAGCCATCTCATCGAGCATCTTATCGGTGAGACCGTAGGCCCGGAGAGAAGAGACCGATAGCGCCACGCGCTGGTCCCTCAATTCCGGCATGATGTCGCTCACCAGCGGCTGGATCGCCGAGTAGTCTGCTGTCGAGAGGCTGGTCAATGAGACCTCATCGAAGCCTCCGCACTTGAGCGAGTCGCGCACTGCCGTCTTGATATCCTCGGGATTCCGTTCCCGGACCGGCCGATAGATCATTCCCGCCTGACAGAAGCGGCAGCCCTCGGTGCAACCCCGTGCAATCTCTATCGAGGAGCGGTCGAAGACGACTTCGGTGTTGGGGACGGGACCATCGGTGGGGAAAGGGAAATCGTTGATGTCGGCAACATGAGCTCTCGCGATCCTCTCCGGCACTCTCTCATCGACGGGACGGTCGACCACCTGCACGCCGGTGAGCTCTTCGAGGCGCAGACTGTAGAGAGCCGGGACGTAAATACCATCGAGCTGGCTGATGGCGATGAGGCGTTCCCGACGTGACAGACCTTCATTCTCGAGGCGCTTCCACTCCCGGACCGTCTCCAGGAAATACCCCTCTCCATCGCCGATGAGGAAGGCGTCGATGAAGGGAGCGATCGGCTCCGGCTGGAATGCTGATGGCCCGCCAGCCATCACAAGCGGGGCATCTTCATCGCGGTCAGCGCTCCTGAGGGGGACTCCGCCGAGGTCAAGCATCGTCAGCACGTTGGTGAAGGTGAGCTCGTACTGGAGGGAAAAACCGACCACATCGAAGGCTGTCATCGGGCTCCAGCTCTCGAGGCTGACGAGGGGCAATTGGCGCGAACGGAGTTCCTGCTCGAGATCGAGCCAGGGAGCATACATCCGTTCTGCCCGAACCCCCTCGGCCTGGTTGAGATGGCTATAGAGGATCTTGAACCCGAGGTGGCTCATGCCAATCTCGTAGACGTCCGGGAACGCCAGCAGGAACGAGAGATCGGCGCGGTCCTTCTCGACCGCTCCGAGCTCTCCCCCCGTGTATCTCGCCGGCCGTTCAAGGCGATGGAGAAAACTGCGGTAGGGATGGCCCTCGAGGGACCCGCCGTCGGGGAGAATCTCGAGATCTGGCCCGGAAGAAGCCGCGTCGGGACCGCTCCTGAACCCGACCTTGCCCATCGATTCCCAGAGGTTATCTCCGGGATTGGGTTCAACGCTCATTTCGAGAACTTCCTTCCCGCGAAACCTCTGGCAGGTCCAGTGCCAGGTCGAGCCATGCGAGTCAGTCAGGCTGGGAAGGGTAGCACACTGGCATTTGCAAGATACTCCGGGGTTGGCAGCCACACCCTGGTTCCCACGGACTCAGTCGAGGTGGCCGCTGAACCGGTTTGAAACCGCCGGAGAGGCACCGTAGACCTCCTGGATCCGACGCTGTCCCTCGGCCTTTCTGACCCTCTCGCTCTTCTCCTCGAAACCCATCGATATGCGCTGCAACTGCTTTTCTTGCATCCGCTGGAGGTCCTGGAGGTTCTGGTGGAGAAGGTCGCGCTCGAGACGGACCTCGGCGATGAGGGCGTCGGGAACATCTTTCCTCTGGGTCTCCCAGCGCTCCTTGACCTCGTCGATCTCTGCGTCGACGACTGCTGCCCGATTGACCACGTCCTCGCTGGCGAACACCCAGTTCAAGAGGTCATCGGCGCCCTCCAGGAGCGTCTGTTCGAAGAGGTTGTAGAGTTCGCTGTAGATCTCTCTCTGGCGCCGCAATCCGTCGCGGAGCCTTCTCGCATCATCACGCGGGTCGATTGTCGTCATCGTCCGTCTCCTTCAATTGCTGAAAACCCCCACGGCTTGCGAGGGGAAGAAGTGGTGAGGGTCAACTCCCCCTCGATTCGCTGTCTCGTCTGACTCCGAAGCCAGGAGAACGAGGGGTGGAGACCCCCTGGACGGGGCTTTTTCTGCGATTGCGTTGCGGGATCAGGAAGCACAGAAGGGCGAGGATGAGAAGAAGCGTGGTCAAGCCTGAGTCGAGTATTTCCATCAGATTCTCCCCTTCTCGACCATCTCTTTGATCTCCCTGAGGCTGAGTTTTTCCTTCAGGTCGTTGATCTTCGCCAGACGGATGAAGACCTCCTCAGCGTAGAGACGATGCCCCGAAGGGGTCCGCTCCTCTTCCCTGATCAGGCCAAAGAGGGTGTAGTTGTGGAGGGTCTGCCGGGAAATCCCGGTGTGAGCCATGATCTCCCCGGTCTTGTAGAGCTTGCGCGGGACGGGGGAGGAGCGGTCGACCTCTTTCTCCGGAACCATCGCCATCTCTCCCCCCGGCGCAGCCCCCAGCAGGGCTCCTGAAAATGCTTTCCTTCTCACTTTCCGACCTCTCGTGCGGGCGTCTCCGCTGATGTACTTTATACTTTACATAGCATAACGGAGCCAGGCAATGGCGTGTTCCCCGAAGGCGACGAAATTCAGTGCTGAGGGGGAGGAACCGGGTCGTGGCCGCCGCGGCTGAAAGGGTGGCAGCGGAGAAGGCGCCAGATCGTCAGGATCAGCCCCTTACCCGCTCCTCTGAGGCGCAGAGCCTCGAGAGCATACTCGGAACAACTCGGCTGGAAGCGGCAGAGGGGCGGAAGGAGGGGCGAGATCAAGCGACGATAGACGCTGACAAGGGCGATCAGAGCCCGGGCGGCGAGAGAAACCGACGGCGGAACCCCGGTCACCGGGTGGGCTCCCCCCGGGGGTGGGAAGATTCCGCCGCAAACGTCCTCGAGAGCAGTCCGAGAAAATCATCGGCGAGTTGCTGGAAGGTCAGACCATCGACCCCCGGCTGGGGAATCACGACGACATCGGTGCCCTTCTTCAGCAGCTCGCGGTTCCTCCTGAACAGCTCTCGAAGGCGACGCTTGATGAGATTTCGAACGACCGACCCGCCGACCTTGCGGCTGACCGCCAGCCCGATGCGGGAATACCCCAGGGAGTTCTCCAGAAGAACCAGATGAAGGTGGGAGGATCGACACCTCCGACCGCCGCGGAAGACATGCCGGAAGTCGTTTCTGTTGAGCAGCCGGGCCCCACGTGGCAGGGACTCCCCCGCTGGAGACGCCGGCGGGTTCACGGCGTCGGGGCCGAATCTGCCACCGGTTTGCCGTTGCGCTCGCGTGCTTCCCTCAGGCGTTTTTCGGCAACTCTCTCAGCAGCAATCGTCGGCGTCACTTCATCGCGACGGGAGGTTTCGAAAATCACCTTGAGCGCGGTGTAGATGTTCTCGATCTGGGCCACTGCCAGTCGCTCGTCGTACCCGTTCGGACGGATTTCCATCGAGACGTTGATAATTCCACCGGCGTTGATCACGAAATCAGGGGCGTAGAGGATGCCCCGTTTATGGAGATGATCCCCATCCTCGGACCCGAGGAGCTGGTTGTTGGCACAACCGGCGACGACCTTGGCTTTCAGGCGGGGGATCGTCTCCCCATCGAGAATACCCCCGAGGGCGCAGGGCATGAAAACATCGCAATCGACATCGTAGATCTCATCGAGAGGGACACTCTCGATCCCTGGCAGGGCGGTGTACTCCTCGAGTTTATTCTCATCGATGTCGGTGACGGTGACCCAGGCACCGAGCATCGAGAGCCCCCGGGCGACGTCGCCGCCCACCTGGCCGAGACCCTGGACCGCGTAGTGGAAGTTGTCGAGGCGGCTGGTTCCGAACGCCTCCTCGACGCAGGCCCGCAACCCCCTCATGACGCCTCTGGCGGTGAAGGGAGACGGATTCCCGCTCGATCCGGACTTGCGAGAGAGTCCGGTCACGTAGCGCGTCTCGGAGCGGATCCACTCGAGTTCCTCGATTCGAACCCCCACATCCTCTGCAGTGATGTACTTGCCGCCAAGGCTCTCGACAAAGCGCCCCATGGCGCGAAATCTCTCCTCTGTTTTGTCGTTGTTGGGATCCCCGATGATCACCGCCTTGCCGCCGCCCAGGCCGGTGTTCGCACAGGCGCTCTTGTAGGTCATCCCCTTGGCCAGGCGCAGGACGTCGTTGAGCGCCTCTTCCTCATCGGCGTAATTCCACATCCTCAGACCCCCGAGAGCAGGGCCGAGAGTGGTGTCGTGAATCGCGATGATGGCGTGCAGGCCGGAGGGTTTGTCCTCTGCGACGACAACCTTCTCGTAGTCTTCGACGGAAATCTCTCGGATTTGCATCGGCACTCCCTCTCCCGTGATTCGGGTCTAAAAAGGGGTTCAGTCCAGGCAGGCATCGACTCGAAAGCCCTTGTTCTGAAGAGGCTTCAAGGGCCTGGAAGGCCGGATCTTTCGATCGGGATCAAAAACTTCTGGGACCGTGGACTCGCTGGCCAGTTCTCTCGACCCGGCGCCCCTATTTTATCGAGGGATCCCTACTTTCGACAGCGATTCCGTAACTCAGGCGCAACCTCTCAACGGAATGACAGGAAAATAAGCACTCCCCCAAGTTCGTGAGAATAAATGGGTTGTGAGAATACCGCGACCCCGAAGGGGGAGTTGTCAATCCTTGCATCCTCACACCATTGAGGATAGGTACACTCTCCAGTCGGATCCACGTCCACCCAGATCGGAACGATTGTGCGATACCACCCATTCCTCACCCGTAGGTACCTGTTAAGGCGCGTGATCCCATACGCCGCGGTACTCGGTGTCGCTTTCGGTGTCTTCGCGCTGATCTCCGTTCTGGCGGTGATGGGAGGATTCAAGGACGAGATGCGCGAACGGATTCGTGGTTCCCTCTCCCACATCACGGTGGTCGGTGGTCCCCAACAGGGAATGGTTGGCGAGGATCTGCTCCTCGATGAGATCGGAGCGGTCGATCACGTCGAGGCCTCGGCGCCCTTCATCGAGAGCCTCGCCATCTACAAGTCCCAGGGCCTCGACTACTGCCAGTTGCGCGGGATCGTCCCGGAACTGGAGTGCGAGGTGGGGGAATTCCAGCGTTACGTTCTTCGCGACAGCGAAATCAGGAATCTGCGTGCCAATTCCTTCGCCTCGTTGCCCGACGACCGCGAGCCGATGCTCTCCTCGGAGGTCAGCGAGTTCTTCTCCATCCACCGCAGACGGCAAATGCTCCGCCGACTGGGCAACGGGACAGACGAAAGTGGATTCTCCGGCGAGTCCCCCCCGCAGGCTCTGATCGTTGGCATCGAAGCCCTACGCCACTACCGACTGCAACTCGGTGAGGTGGTTCAGCTCTCCTCCTACTCCCCCGTCACCCTGGAGCCTGTGGTCCAGAACTTCATCGTCACCGGTGCCTTCCAGAGCGGCACCTACGAACAGGACCTGCGCTGGATCTACGCCGACATCCGTGCGGTCCAGGAGTTCCTCGATCTGTGGGAGGACGAGACGGGCGATTCTCGAATCTCGGGGATCGCGGTCAAGATCGATGACTACCGCAACGCCTCTGGGGTCAGTGATCTGATCGACAAGAGGATCCGGAAGAGAATCGCCGATGACCGTGATAACCCGGGGGCAGAGATACTTCCCGACCGGCCAATCCTCGTCATGACATGGGAGCAGCAACGATCGACGCTCCTGCAGGCGGTCGACATCGAGAAACGCATCGTCGCGACGATGATGATGCTGGTGATCGCCTTTGCCAGCGGCATGATCTTCCTCATCCTGACCCTGATGGGAATCGAGAAGACCCGTGACATCGGCGTTCTTCGATCGCTGGGGGCGACACGCAACGGCGTCATCCGGCTCTTTCTCGGGCAGGGGCTGCTGCTGTGCGTCAGTGGCGTCCTCCTCGGATCGACCCTGGGCTGGTTGCTGGTCGAGAACATCAACGCCGTCCACGACGGGATCTACGACTTGACCGGCCGGCGGCTCTTCCCACCCGACGTCTACTATCTCAGCAAAATCCCCGCCGTTCTCTCATGGCAGGACTACCTGCTGGTGCTGGTGCCGACCCTCTCCTTTGGATTCCTCGGCAGCATAATTCCTGCGATGTGGGCAGCAAAGCGAGACCCGATCGAGGCGTTGCACCATGAATGAGAAACCCACCGTCATCGAGGCAACCGGGCTGCACCGCCACTTCAGCAGCCAGGGTGTCGAGCTGAAGGTCCTCCGGGGCATCGATCTGCACGTCGAGAAAGGCGAGATGGTCGCCGTTCTCGGCCTCTCGGGTGTCGGCAAGAGCACCCTGCTGAATCTCCTCGGCCTCCTCGACACCCCTTCGGCGGGGAAGATCTTCTACCACACAGAAGATCGTGTCATCGAGGCGAGCACCCTGACGGAAAACGAACGGGCGGCTCTCAGAAGTCGATTCATCGGTTTTGTTTTCCAGTTCTTCCACCTCCTGCCCGATCTCGATCTGCTCGAAAATGTTCTTCTTCCGGCGATGGTCTCCCGCTCCTCCTCCGATTTCCGCAGGGAACGAAGGCAGCTGGAGGCACGGGCCAGGGAGTTGATCGAACATGTCGGCCTCACGGGCCGGGAGAAGCAGGCCCCCAACACACTCTCCGGGGGTGAGCGGCAGCGGGTCGCCATCGCTCGGGGCCTGATGAACGACCCGGCATTGCTGCTCTGCGATGAACCGAGCGGCAACCTCGACTCGGTGACGAGCGAGAAGATTCATCGACTCTTCAAAACCCTCAGCAAGACCCTCGGAACAACGATCCTGACGGTCACCCATGATCCCTACCTGGCCGCTCGCGCCGACCGCCGGCTGACGATGGTCGACGGCCGCTTCGTCAAGGACCAGGAGAACTGAACTCGCGATCCTGCCGTCGAGGACCTCCGAGGCGGAGCAGGACCCGATCGCCATCATCCCGGTGAGAAGCGATCAACACGCTGCGACCTGCCGCAGTGGCTCGACGGAACTCATCCTCCATCTTCTCGACCCCAGCGGGGTGCTGGCCACTGAAAGGCTCATCAGCGAGGATCAACCTCGCCCCCGAGGCGAGGGTCCGCAGCAGTTCCCCCCTCTGCGCTTCTCCTCCCGAGAGGTCGGTCGGCTTTCGATCGAGAAGATCGACGAGGGCCAGCCTGTCGGCGCAGGCGGTGATTCCAGCCCCGTCGAAGCCGTCACTTCCGGCGACCAGTCGGCACTGCTGACGCAGGGAGAGGTGCGGCCACAGGCCACTGCTCTGCTGCAGGATGGCGATCCCTCTGCGCCAGGGATCGACGCGACTCCCCGCGCCCTCGACGATGCTGCCATCGAGGGTAACGATCCCCTCCTCGACGGTGATGAGCCCCGCCAGGGCGAGCAGCAGCGTCGACTTGCCGCTGCCATTGTCGCCGACCACCACACCGACAGTTCCCGCCGTCAGATGGAGATCGACGGGGCCAACGATGAAATTGCCGCGCCGGACGATGAGCCCCTTCACGGCCAGGCGCTCCGCTGTCATCTCTTCCTCCTCGATGCCAGTGGCACCAGGACCAGCGCCAACCCCCCACCGCCGATGGCGAGGGCCAGAGAAAGTCGCCCAGCCTGCTCATCCTGCCTGAAGTGCAGCAGCTGGTGCAACTCGAGGGCGGGTGAGGGGTGTCCGGCGGGGATCAACAGCAAACCACTCTCCACCTCACCGAGGGCCAGCAGGGCGACGATCAGCACTCCAGCCGCCAGCAGAGTAAACGCCCGCGGGCCCCGGACACACCAGCGACCAGCGGCCGGCTTCAGCAACCGAGCAGCGTTTTCCTCGGCGGCAGGAAGACTCACCCTGGCGATGAAGCCGACCACCACTCCGACCGCCGCGAAACGGAGAATCCCGGCGAGGGTCATCAGGATCGGCCAGCGGTCGAGAGATGCGGGCAAGAGGGGCTGGACCCGTTCGACGAGGACGATGCCAACGACACTCGCAGGGAGGAGAGCGGGGATCAACAACAGAGCAGCGAACCACAAGTGCCCGCCGTCGGCCAGCCGCCAGCCGATGAGGGTGACGAGGGCACCGACGAGGAGCACTCTGGGAAATTCGATGGCGACACCACCGAGGGAACGACCCATTTCGACCAGCGCCTCACGAGATGTGCTCGCTTCCGGAACTGCGGTCACTGCGATGGCGATGAGAAGCAGGGCGGGAAAACTCCCGAAGACCCACAGCAAGAAGTTCACCCTGCTGTCGGTGGCGAGCCCAGCGCGGCCATCCACCGTCGGCACGGCGAGAGCCCCCGGCTGCAGCAGCTTGCTTACGACCACCAGCAACAATGGCAGCGACACCACCACCAGCCCGCACGCCAGCCACCACGCCTGGAGATCCTCGCCGAGTGTCATCCGTGCGACGATCCGGGTGCCGATCGTCTCCACCGAGGCATAGCCGGCAACCTCCGTCATCGTCATCGAGAAGATCGCCACCAGCGCTCCCATCCTGAGCAATACCCCGCGAACACGGGCTGCCCGGGTGCGCAGGGCAGCACTCCCGGGTGGAAGCAGGCGCAACGCTCTCTCCTCCTCTGCGGGGAGCGCCGATATCGCCGCCAGGGCGCCCCACATCACCAGTGGCGCCCAGCGCATTCCCTCGATGAAGACCACCCCTGTCATCCCGCGCAGGAGAGGCTGCAGGGCCGTTGCTCCCAGCAGGGCCTGCAATTCCGTGGTCAGGACCACCGCAGGCAGCAGGAAGGGAAGGGAGAGGAGCAGCTGCAGGAGTCGAGGAGCGGGCACCCTGTAGGAGGTGAGAAGAAGGGCAAAACTGCCCCCCACGATCGTCGCCAGCGCCGCGGAAAGGCACGCCAGGAGAAGAGTATCGAGGAGCAGGGCCACCTCGATCGCTGTCATCGAGTCTCGCCGTCGGGAGGATCGATCAGCGCCCTCTCCGCCTCATCGACAGCCTCGGGGAGGGCCGATGCCGCTTCCTCGAGGGAAACTTCCAGGAGCACCAGGGCGTCGAGTGACAGACCTCCTGGGGGAACCCGAACATCTCGACGAAGAGGGATCTGGCGTGAAGGACCGGCCGCGAGTTGTTCCTCGACCTCGACAGAGAGGAGATAGTCGACCAGTACTTTCGCTCTTTCGAGATGAGGTGCGCCACTGACGACGGCGACGGTGTTGGGCATCAGGAAGGTGCCTCCCTCGGGAAAGAAACTCGCGGAGATCGACTCCCCCCGTCGGCGGACCACCTCGATGTCGTCGGTGTCGGTGAGCCCCAGGGAAGCCTCCCCCGAGAGCACTCGATCGCGTGTCGCTGAATTGGACGCGACCACCTGGACATCGTTTGCCCTGAGCTGGCGAAGCCAGTCGCGGTAGCGGTCAGCACCCCAGACCGATCGCAGTGCTGCCAGGTGACTCGAGGTGGTCCCGAAACGTGGGTCGGCGATCGCCACCATGCCACGCCAGCGACTATCGACCAGTTCCTCGAGGGACCCTGGTAATTCTTTCGGTGCGGTACGCTCTGGCGAGAAGGCGATCGCCCGTACCCGTGCGGCGAATCCGCACCACAGATCTTCAGCACTGCGAAAGCGTCGCGGGATGCCTGCTGCGGAGGGAGAGCGGTAGGGCTCGAAGACCCCTTCCCGCGCCAGGCGAATGGTGCGCAGAGGTTCGTTACCCCAGTAAACATCGCAACGAGGGCGCGCCTTCTCCCGCCGTAATCGCTCGGCGAGACCGACCGTCTTGTTCGCCTCGGTGTCGTAGACGGCGAGAACACGGATCCGGTGTTCTCGCTCGAAACTGCGCAGGATCGACTCGGCGTGGGCGCGGTCGTGGGAGCAGTAGATAACAACCTGGGGAAGGGGATCCTCGCACCCGCCTAGAAAGATGAGAGGCAAGAGGGCCAATGCCGACCAGCTTCCCCCTCTCACGACGCCCACCTGCCATCGACCAGCGTCAGAATCCTGTCCGAACGATCGGCAACGGCTGAATCATGGCTCACCAGCACCACCGTGATCCTACGTTCGGTGCGCAACTCCTCCAGCAAGTCGAGCAAGGACTCGCTGCTGGTGGAGTCGAGGTTTCCGGTCGGCTCGTCACAGAGGAGTAGCCTCGGGGATTTGATCAGCGCCCGTGCGATGGCCACCCGCTGCCGCTCGCCACCGGAGAGTTGAGATGGGAGGTGATGGATTCTCTTCGAGAGCCCCACTCGATCGAGCAAGTCCTCGGCCGAGTCAGGAGGCGGATCTCCCCGACGGTAGTCGAGTGAGAGGCGGACGTTTTCCAGGGCGTTACGATCGCCGAGGAGATGGAAGGACTGGAACACGAAGCCGATCTCCTCGTTGCGAATCCTGGCGAGTTCCCTGTCGGAAAATCCATCGACATTCCTGCCGGCGAAGAGATAACTGCCTCTGTCGGGACTGTCGAGGCAGCCGAGGATCTGCAGCAGGGTCGATTTCCCCGATCCAGAATCTCCGACGATGGCGATGAACTCCCCCGTCTCGACGGTCAGGTCGAGATGATCGCAGGCGACCACCTTGGCGTCACCTACGCCGAATTCGCGCACGATCCCCTTCATCTCCACCAACATCGAATCACCGACTCCTTTCAGAACCCTGGAGAACGATGCGCGAGCCCCTCCGGCAGGGCAAGAACCTCAGTCCCGGTGCCCCGAGAGAACCACCGCTGGCTGCAGGCGAGCCACTCTGCGAGCCGGTACCAGGTATGCCAGGAAGGCCGTCACCACCAGCAGGAGTGGGGTGCCCCAGATCGCAAGGGGGGGGAGGTAGGGCTCCCACACCAGGACCGGCTGGACCCCCTCCCGGAGAATCACGACGGAGAGGAGCCAGCCCGGGAGCAACCCCGCCAGGGCCAGGAAGATCCCCTCGAGGAGGACCGGTGCCACCACTTCCGGGACCGTTGCCCCTTCAGCCCGGCGAAGGGCGACCTCGGCGAAGGACTCATCGACCGCCAGCAGCGAGATGGAGGCAACCAGGACCAACACCACCAGGAGATCGACGATCCACAGGAAATGACCCACCTTCCCGAGTCGATCGGCCATCGACAACACCTGCCCAACCCACAGCTTCTGTATGTGGTAATAGGGGCCGACAGCGCGAGCGCTGAAGAAGGATTTCAGCCGTGGAACCAGCGCTTCGACATCGGATGAGTCGCGGGCATCGACGAGGACCCCGGCACAGCGATCGACCTCGGGACGGAAGGGGAGGTAGAGGTTGAGGAATTCGAGACGGCGAGCGGCGATGGTTCTCGCCTTCGAGGTCCCGTCGAGAAGCTGCAGGTGCTTGCGCAGGGTGATGGGATCGTTGAGGACGCCGATGATCTCGACCTCCATCGCCTTCCCCCCCCGCACCGTCGAGATCCGTTCACCCACCATCTTAGCGGGTTCATCGGTGAACCTGCGCGCCAACGCCTCATCGATCGCCGCGGGGACCACCTCGCTCGAATTGGACCTCGTGAAATCGTCGGCCTCGAGAAACCTGCCGGCGAGCATTCCCGACCGCACCACCTCGCCAAAGGCCGGCTCGGTCGCGAGCACGGTGTGGGTCATGGCGACCCCTCCACGACGGGTCACCACCAGATCGACAGAAAGGGGGATCACCCCATCGACCTCGGAACCCAGCATCTCCGCGAGAGCCCGGACATCCCCGGCCTCGATCGCTCTCAGACCCTCCTCGACCTCCCCGATTTCAGGGAAAGGCCCGACACGGATCGGGTTCAGGCAGGCGATCAGATCGGTCCCCAACGCATCGAGGTCGTGTTTGATGGCGCGCTGACCTCCCTCGATCGTGGCGATGATCGAGAGCACCGAGGCGAACCCGATGGCAAAGGTGCTGGAGACGAGTACCGCTCTCATAGGGTGACGAGCGATGGCGGTCAGGGTCAGGGAGATTGCGGTGGCAGGAGACAACTCAGGTTCCCTTCCGGAGCAAGGCGACCGGGGCGGAGCCACTGGCGATCCATGCCGGCCCGATGGACGCGATGGTCGAACCGATGAGCACCAGCACAGCCGCCTTCAAAATGGAGAGCCAGGGCCAGTCGATTGTGACCAGAGCCGCCGGTGAGAGTTCAGCCCGGATCTGGGCGAGGATCATCCCTATCACTACCCCCAGGATCGTGCCGAAAGCGGCGAGCAGCACCCCCTCCCACAGAAATTGCAGGAAGATGTCCAGTCTCGTCGCTCCCTCGCAACGGCGCAGGGCAACCTCTCGCCGACGGCGTTGCCCCGAGAGGAGCAGCAAATTCGCCAGCACCACCAGGCCGAGTCCGGCGGTCACCCAGAAGAAAACATCGTGCAGGACCAGGTAGCTATCGAGTTCCGACTTCGCCAGCACCGACCAGGCGGCATTCGAGTAAAGAATGGGGGTTCTCCCCCTGGCGACGAGAAATCGCTCGACTTCGGAGCTCGTCTCATTGATGGCAGCGGGGTCGGTGGAGATGACCATCCAGTCGAGGTGGGAACCGGGGATCTCCGAGCGTGCCAGGTGGAGGCTCCTCCCATCTTCGATCCAGGGCACCCTTCCTGGCATCATGCCGAAGGCCTTCAGGAGATTGCGCACCAGATCGCCGAAGAGACGGTCGCGAGCGATGCCAAAGAGATCGCTGGGGGCGTCATCAGGTTGCTGGAGGATGCCGACGATCTCCAGAGGAGTTCCCTCCGGCTTGTCGCCAACGGTGAGGGAAATCGATCCATCCGCCTTCTTCTCGAGGGTCACCCGGCTTGCCAACGCCTCGGAATCTCCGAAGAGATCCCCGACGAGCCCCGATTCGATCACCGCCTCGGCCCGCCCGGCGTCGGGGTCGAACCAGCGCCCCCGTTCAAGAGTGAGGTTTCGGGCGTGAACTTGCCCCCGGTCCCCCCCCCACCAGCCATGCAGAAGGCGCTCCGGGAAGGGTTAGCCTCGAAACGCGCATCCCGGAAACGGTGGCATCGGGTAGAAGGAGGCGCAGGGGGGCGAGATCCTCCTCCTGTGGCCGCCCCGACTCGCCGGCGGAAGGGGCCCCTTCCACCTGGATCCTGTCGGTCCCCATCTCCCTCGCCTGGCCGATCGCTGCTCGCCGGGATCCGAGCAGAACCGCCGCAGGGAGCACCATCAGAGCCACAGCCCACAGAACACCCTGGCTGACCAGAAGGGTTCTCAGGGGATGCCTCCTCAACTCGCCTAGGGCGAGGCCAAGAGATGTCAGAGATGACCTGGCCACAGGGATTTCCTCTTTCCAAGTCGGCTCAGGTTTCGCACGATGGGCCGACTCACAGACTCGATTCTCCGCCGCGAGGCGATTATGTTGGTACCGACGGTACGAGCAAGGAAACGACCACTTCGATTTTCTGGACGGGAAGGCGAACCGGTGAACAACACGAGGTACTGCTGGATCTGCATGGTTTTCGCAACAGGTCTGCTGCTTTTCTCCATCGTAGGTTGTCAGACGATGGGGACCACCAGCGACCCAATTGAAGTGGTCAAGGGCTATCAGCCCGATGACATTCCCGTCCCTTACGCCTTCGAATTCGACGAGAATCGCTCCTGGGCCTACCTCAAGTTCAAGGATGGGCCCCTCCCTGTCCGCTCGATAGAGCTGGTCTACTGGGGTGACCGCCCGGTCGAGGAAGTCCAGAATTGGTACAGGGAGCAGATGCCGATTCATGGCTGGACCTTCCAACTGGAGGATCAACCGGGAGGTTTGAGATCTCGCTTCACTCGGGGGGATGAATTTGCCGAAATCCTCATTAAGAGGACCCCTGATGAACGGGGTCACCACTACGTCACAAGGCTGCTGATCAACGTCGGGGTCCAATAGGGCCCCCAACAAAACCAGCACCGAGGAAGGGCCCATGGCCAAGACCAAGACTCGCAGCTCCCAGCCTCCCAATGCTGACAACCAGCATCTCGACCAGACGATCGAACATCTCACCGAGGAAGTCGCCCGCACCGCGAGTCGCTTCCGCATACCGTTGATTCTGCTCGTTGTCGCCGTGATCGGTGGCATCCTCATCACCCAGTTGATGGGAAAGATCGAGGACGTCCAGAGGCAGGGCACCAACGATGAGATTGCGGCCTTTTTCTCAGGCAGTACCGCTGAGATCCGCTCCGGCGCGTCTCGCCTTCTGGAAACCGTCCGCTCCGAGAAGATCGAACCGTTCGTGGTCTCTCGTTACGCTCTATGGCTCTTCGTTCAAAATGGTGATGGCGATCGCCAGCAAGCTCTCGGCTTGCTCGAATCAACCTTCGAACGCCATCCCGACAGCTTGCTTCTGGTGCCTTACATCGAGGAATTCCGCCAGGCGATCGAGTCGAGCGCCGGCTTCGTTCTCCCCGAACCGGAACCTATCGTCATACCTGAGCCTCCCGTCGTCGATCCTGTCACAGCAACCGATGGCGAAGCAGCAACGGTAACAGACCCCAACGAAGGCACCGAAGAGGGTGCAACCAACGCATCGGAGGAGGGCACCGGGGAAGAGGCATCGGGGAATGCTGCCGCCGCTGAAGGTGCCTCGGGTGAGGAAGTTTCGGACGACGGAGCGGCAGACGAGGGAGCGACCTCCAACGACGCTGGCGAAGGGGAATCTACCACCACAGATGGCGCCACCACCGAAGAGGCGACTACCGGCGAAGAGGAAGCGGCGACCGGCGAAGGTGGCGACGGTCGCTGAGAAGAGCGCCCTTCCCCCCTGGCGATCAACCGTTGAGGACCACCAGTCGGGCCTCCGTCTCGACCGCTGGCTCGTCTCCCGGTTTCCCGATCGTTCACGCTCGACCCTCCAGAAGTGGATCGAGAGAGGCCTGGTGCTGATCGATGGCGTCACCGTCAGGCCGAGTGCTTCGGTCCGGTCAGGTCAGATTGTCGAAGTCGAGATCCCGCCGCCGTTGCCGACCATGCCCCTTCCCGAGGATTTCCCTCTCGATCTGATCCACGAAGATGAACACCTGCTCATCATCGACAAACCCGCAGGGATGGTGGTCCACCCCAGCCCAGGCTCACCTCCTGAGGGAACCCTGGTCAACGCCCTTCTCGGACACACCGAGCGGTTGTCGCGAGTAGGGGGAGAAAATAGAGCAGGAATCGTTCACCGTCTCGACCGGGAGACCTCAGGAGTGATCGCGGTGGCGAAGACTGACGAGGCCCACCGCGCTCTCTCCGCTCAATTCCACGAGCGCGAGGTTTCGAAAGAATACCTCGCTCTGGCCCACGGGTGCCCTCGGACGGTGACCGGGGAAATCGACCTGCCTCTGGGAAGATCGACCGGGGACCCGCGAAAGCAGGGGGTGCGTCACGACTCCGGCGGCCGAGAGAGCTTCACTTCTTGGCAGAAAATTGCCACTCTCCCGGCCCTCACCTGGCTGAGGTGTTTCCCGAGAACCGGGCGCACCCATCAGATCCGCGTCCACCTGCGCGCCATCGGACATCCGATCCTGTGCGACAAGTTCTACGGCCGGGAGAAGAGCGCAAACCTCTGCAACTACCTTCCCGGAACCTCCTCCGCACCCCTCGAGCGCCACGCTCTCCACGCCTGGCGACTTTTCTTCCACCATCCCGTCGAGGGCACACCGATGCGCTTTCATGCGCCTCTTCCGGCAGATCTACGCCCCTTCTGGGTCGCTTCGGTGCCGCTAGAGGGCGCCCTCGAGGAGGGCAATCCCCCCCCCTAGAACCACTCTTTCGTTGCAGGAGATACCCTCTGGCTATATCGTTTGCCCATCTTCAAAGGATCAGGCCGGGGTCGTAGTCGAGACTGAATCGGTCGATTCCAGGGAGAAATGGAGCCCCCAGGATGCCAACAGAATATGTCGAGAGTTTTCAGCGAGTCCCGCTCTTTGATGGCCTGAGCCCGTCCGAGATCGCCGATCTCCTCCGGATCTCCGAGGATGTCGAGACGAAGAAGGGGGACACGATCGTCCTCCAGGGCTCCCCCGGCGATGGCTTCTACGTCATCGGCGCCGGTTCCTTCGAAGTTCTCAAGTCGGGGAATCGAAACGAGGTTCTCGCACGACTGGAGGACAACGCCTATTTCGGCGAGATGTCCCTCGTCAGTGAAGACGTTCGTTCCGCCACAGTGATGTGCATCGAGGACGGCCGCCTGAAAAAGTTCGCCAAGGAACCCTTCAACCAACTTCTCGATGAAGGCGATCTCACCGCCTTCAAGGTGGTTCGCAACATGGCTCGCATCCTCGCTCAGCGCCTCGCTGCTTCGGATGAACGACTCGTCTCCTAGGCCCGAGATGGTCAGGGGCGCCCTACTATTCCTGGTCCTCATTTCCTGCCTTCTCCTCGGCGGGTGCAAGGGCGGCCCGTCCCCTGTCCCGACGGCAGACACCCCCGGGGGAATGGCGTGGATCCCCGGTGGCACTTTCCGCCAGGGGAGTGACGACGGTGCCGCCGATGAGCGCCCCCAGCGAAGCGTCACCCTCGACGGCTTCTGGATCGATCGCACCGAGGTCACCAACGATCAGTTTTCTCGCTTCGTCTTGGAAACCGGGTACGTCACCGTGGCGGAACGTCCTCTCGATTCGGCGGAATTCCCCGGCCTCCAAGCCAAGTTTCTCGAGCCCGGCTCTCTTGTCTTTCGCTCACCCGAGAAGAACAGTCGCGAAACGTGGTGGCAGTGGGTCACCGGTGCCTCCTGGCGATCGCCACTGGGGCCAGGGAGCGACCTCACCGGCATCGGCGACCACCCCGTGGTCCAGGTCGCGTGGCAAGACGCGGTCGCCTTCGCCAACTGGGCGGGGAAACGACTCCCCACCGAAGCGGAGTGGGAATACGCCGCAGGAGGTGAGGAGAGAGAGCGCTATCCGTGGGGCCCGTCGATGCCTCCAGCGAACCGCTCGCCCGCGAACATCTGGCAGGGTGCGTTTCCGTGGCAGAACGACCTTGCCGACGGCTTCGCCGGGACAGCCCCCGTCGGTACCTTCGAAGCCAATTCCTTCGGACTCTCCGACATGGCAGGCAACGTCTGGGAGTGGGTCTTCGACCTCTACCGACCGGATGCCTATCGCCTCGACGGCCCGTCGGTGAGGAATCCCCTCGGACCCGACAGCTCCCATGACCCCCAGGAACCCGGGGTCATCAAGCGCGTGATGCGAGGAGGCTCATTCCTCTGCAGTGAGGTCTACTGCACCGGATATCGAATCAGCGCTCGCATGAAGAGTTCCGCCGACACCGGTCTCGGCCACACCGGATTTCGCTGTGCCCTCACAGTTCCAGGGCCTCAGCAGCGGCGTTCGACGCCTTGAGGGGTCGCGATCACAAGATGCGCATCGGCGGTGGAACACACCGGGGTCGCTCGCTGAAAGTACCCCCGGGGCGAGAGGTCCGGCCGATGCGATCGCGAGTGCGAGAGTCGCTCTTTGCGATGATCGGTGATCGGATCGTCGGTTCGAGGGTTCTCGACGTCTTCGCCGGATCGGGCGCCCTGGCGATGGAGGCGATCTCCCGGGGAGCACGTCGGGCGACGCTGGTCGAACGGGACAGCAAGGTCATCGCCCTGATCCAGAAGAACCTGCGCACCCTCGGACTCGAGGCGCAGTGCGAGGTCCTTGCCGCCGACGCCTATCGACTCTTCGACAAACACCCTCCCGAGGAACCGTTCGACATCGTCCTGCTCGATCCGCCCTTCCCCGATTTCGCCCGCGACCCCGACAGGACTCCGTGGCAACTGGCGCGCAGACTCGGCGCTGAATTCCTCGCAGAAAATGGCGTGATTGCCATAGAGCACCCGACGCGGGGCCCCGTCTCGACCCCCCCCCGAGGGGCTGGAAGGTCTCAAGGCCCATCGCTACGGGGAGACCAGCCTGACCCTGTGGCAACGGATCTCGGGCTAGTAGCTCAGATCCACCTCGTGGGCACGGTTGAGGAACTCCACCAGGAGGTCGATGGTCGCCTGGAGATCAGGGACGTCGACCGTCTCAACGACGGTGTGTACGTAACGACAGGGCACCGACAAGGTGATCGCCGGAACTGCGCTGCCACCACGCTGGATTCCGCCGGCGTCGGTCCCGCCCCTCGTCAGAACCTCCATCTGGAAGGGGATGTCCTTCGCCCGCGCCAGTTCCCGACAGAAGCGAACCAACTGAGGGCAGGAGATGGAGGAAGAATCGTGCACCTTGATGGCGACCCCGCCGCCAAGAGCCGAGATCTGTTCATCCGGCTTTGCTCCGGGGGTGTCGCAGGCGAGGGTCACGTCGATGGCGATTCCGCAGTCCGGCTCGATGCGATGGGACGCCGTCATCGCACCGCGCAGCCCGACCTCCTCCTGGGAGGTGGCGACCAGATATGCGCTGACATTGGGATTGTCGATCCGCTTCGTCGCTTCGATCAAGGTGTAGATCGACACCCGGTTGTCCATCGACTTGCAGGTGACTCGATTTCCGTTCTGACTGAAGGACTGGTGAAGAGTCACCGAGTCGCCGATCTCGATCGTTTCCCGCGCTGCTGGTCCATCGAGCCCGACATCGACGAACAGTTCCGGCACTGTCGGCATCTTCTTGCGATCCTCGGGGGTCATGATGTGAGTCGGTTTCGATCCGATCATCCCGATCAGGTCCTCGCCGGAGGAGGCGCGCACACAGACCCTCTTGGCGATCAGTGTCTTGGCGTCGAAGCCACCGAGGGGGGAGAGGCGCAGGAAGCCGTTGTCATCGACGTGCTTGACGACGAACCCGATCTCATCCATGTGGCCGGCGACCATCACCTTGACCGGTGAATCGGTACTGCCCTCCTTGATGGCGATGACGTTGCCGATGCCGTCGGTTTCGATGCGATCGACGAGGGGAGCCATCTCCCTGCGGTAGATTTCACGGATCCGGTCCTCGAATCCCGGTGCGCCGTACGTCTCGCAGAGTTCCTTGAGCAATTTCATCGATACTCCCAGCTCGAGAATTGGCGCTTGTGGACGCTGCTCACCTCGG
>DQQH01000138.1 GCA_015664425.1 Planctomycetota bacterium | reverse complement strand
CTGCCGCGAGGTCGACTCGCCGATGGTGAAGATCAACTGGGACCTCTATCACATGCAGATCACCGAGGGCGATCTCTGCCGGCGGCTGCGCGAGGGCTACGATCAGGTCGGCTACCTGCAACTCGCCGACAATCCCGGCCGCCGTGAGCCGGGCACCGGCGAGATCAACTACTCGCGTGTCTTCAAGGAGGCGTGGGATCTCGGCTACCGCGACTACATCGGCCTGGAGTGCTCACCCAGCGGCAACGAGGTTCGCGCGACCGAACGGGTCAAGGCCGCCGACGTCTGGTAGCGCTCGATGGGGTGTGGGTCAGTCGAGGAGTTGCACCGAATCGGCGACGTCGATGGTGCTGTCGTCGCCATCGGCCAGGTCGAGGACGGCGACCGATTTCCCCAGCGACTGTCCCGACGACAAGCCCAGGTAGAACTCGAATTCGGTCATCGACGATCCGCCCGAGTCGGTGAAGCTGGTGAAGGCGTCGGTGAAGACCTTGGTGCCTTGGACCCGGAAAGAGTCGTTACCAGGCCCGAAAAAGAAGGGCAGGTAAATCTCGCCGGTGAGGAAGACCGACCCGACCGAGAGGACCCGCTCGAGGCGCAGGATGCGCGTCCCTTGCGGGTCGATGGAGCCGGGGGCGAGGCCGACGGCGCTGATCAGCAGATGGTCGCCGGCGGCGATGTCATCGAGGGTGAAAGGGTCGAGCCCATCGCGGCTGTCGATAAGCAGGGTGTCGAAATCGACGAAATTCTTCATCGTCACCCGTGGGGGAACTTTACCGGGGACGTTAACGGGGAGCATCTCGACCCGCGGGAAGGAACTCGGATAGATGTCGCCAGTGGCGGCAACCTCGGCGTGGACGAAAACGTTGGGCTCGAGCAGACGCAGCCAGCCGGCCTTGACCTTGCCCGAGCGGTAGTAGCCGCAGACCCAGACGCGGGAACCGACGCTGAAGACCCCGTCGAAAGGGTCGTAGTAGGTGTTGGCGAGAAAGTCGACGGGGAAGCCGGCGATCCGCCACTGGTTGTTATCAAGGATGAGGGCTCCATCGAGGTAGAAGTAGGCGGCCTCACCGGGATAGACGATCGCCGGTGAGATATTCGTTGCGCTGACCTCATCGGAGGTCGCCCCGAGGTTGCCCCTGACGGTGACCTCGACGCCATCGATGAGTGCCTGGATCCCCTCCACGAGCGCTTGACTGTAGTCGATGGTGATGTTGCCGATGGAGAAGAAACCGACCCCCGCGCCGCCGACATCGAGATCGGAGACGATTCCGCGGATGACGACGGGGCTCACCCCCAGTATCTCGGGGCCGAGGTCCCTGACGAAGGAAGCGACCACCGTGCCCGCCTCATCGATGTGGCCGCTGACCTCGTAGATGCGACCGACGGCGAGGATATCGAAGGTGGTGCCATCGTAGGCGGTGAATCGATCGATCTCGACGGCAGCGCCGTGAATGGTGAGGGTCTTGATGTCGCCTGCGCCGGCTTCCGATGAGACGGGGCCGATGAGCGTCGGATCGTAGATGACATCGGCGGCGATCAGCGACGAGCCGTTCGAGGAGACCCTGCCTTCGACCTGGACCGTCATGCCGATCTGGAGATCGATCTCCGCTCCCGGCTGGCCCTTGATGGAGAAGTTGGCGCTGTCGAGGTTGTCCCAGAGAATTCCGGCGACGACGACGCTGCCGAAGGCATCGATGGCGCCGACGGTGGCGACGGTGTCGGGGTCGAAATCATCCTCGCTGGGGCTGCAGCCGCAGAGGAAGGCACAGGTGATCAGGACCGAGAAAAAGAGTAGGAACTTGCTGATCGGGGACATCGGGAACCTCCTCGTTTCGGACCGTCCCCCAGGGTAGCCGCGTGAAGAGGTAACAGCAAACCGCTTCAGGATTCATTCGGCGGGCGGTTCCAGTCGAGGATCTCGGCGAGAGCCTTGCGCTCGATCTCGGGGACGCTGCAGCCCTCCTCGGGGTAGCCGACGGGAAAGAGCAGGTAGGGGCGTTCGTTTTTTGGGCGACCGAGAATGTCGCGCAGAAACCCCATCGGCGACGGGGTGTGAGTGAGGGTGGCGAGGCCGACCAGGTGCAAAGCCAAGATGAAGAAACCTGCCGCGATCCCGACCGACTCGAAGACGTAGTAGTTGGGCCGCGACTCGCCGTCGTCTCCTATGACGTGGGTCTGGGCGAAGAGAACCACCAGGTAGGGGGCACTTTCGAGGAAGGGCTTTTCGATACCGGTTCCGAGGGGTTTCAGGGCGTCGAGCCACTCCTTGGGCATCCGCCCGTCGTAGTTGAGCTGTTCCTCCTTCTCGGCGGCGGCGCGGATCTCGCTCTTGATTGCCGCGTCATCGACGACGACGAAGCGCCACGGCTGGCGATGGGCGCCGCTGGGAGCGGTCGAGGCGCTCTCGATGGCCCTCTCGATGAGAACCCTCGGTACCGGCTCGTCGGAGAAGGCGCGCACCGACCGCCGCCGCGACAGCGCCGCGAGCAACTCCGCCGACCGTCGCTCCATCTCGGACTCATCGAGGCGTTCGTATTCGTGGGGGATCGGTCGGTACTCTGTCGTCACCCTCATGCTCCCTCCAGAGCGGGCAGAACTGCCGATTCCATGCTAGGCTCCCGTTGCTTCGACAACAACGATCGAGAAAAAAGTCGAGAGGATCTCCGGGTCCACAGAGGCGGTGGAGGGCAAGCCGATGGCTCAAAATTCCCGCAGTGCCCGCTGGCTGCTGGCCTTGGTCCTCCTCGGGGCGCTGGCCCTGGGCTTCGATGGCTATCGGACCTGGGTGACGACCCCCTATTCAGAACGGGTTCTGATCGCCTTCTCGCTGGAGGTGGTGGGGGAGGGCAAGGAGTTCCCGGCTCACCACTTCGAGGCTGACGGCACGTCTTTTCCCTCCGGTTCTCTGGTCCGATGTCTGCCCTTCCCCGGTGATTTCCAGGAGGTGGGGGATTTCTTCAGTGGTCAGATCAGCGGTGAGATGGATTTGCACCCGGTATCGACGGTGGCGAGCTTCGAGGAGATTGCCGCCGAGCTCTTTCCCGGTCTCGAATTTTCCATCACCTCATCGATGGGGGATAGGTACAAGCCGGGTGAATCGAGGTATCCGAGGATCTTCAGCCGCCTCGGTCGTTGTCGGCTCCGTCGCGACGATGGGGCAGTCGACCCGCTCTATCTGGTGGCACTCGACGTTCCACAGGTCGAGGCAAACTCCACTGCTGGTGAGGCGGGCAGCGAAATCGTCGCCGGGCCAGCGGGCCCCTTTGTGGCGCTTCTGCGGCTGCGGGATGTTGATGGCAAGGTTCTGTGGCCCCACCTCGGTGTCAACGCCGCCCTGGTGAGCCGCTGGCGGGAGGGTTTCTCCAAGAGGGTCGATGTCGGCCATGTGGTGACCTTCTTTGATATGGGCTCCCAGGACGTTGTTGAACAGTGGAAGCCGAGAGAGCCGGATTATTTCCGCGCCAGCGCCTTCTTCGAGGCGGTTCCCGCCGAGTAGTGCCTCTCGGGCTGCCTTGCCCCGAAGGCGCCTGGAGGCGACAATCTGCGCTGATCGTCGGCGGCAACTCGCAGGCGGCAGGTTACCAGCCCAAGAAGGAGGCAGACCCGATGCGCAAGTTGTTCCTTGCGGCGATGCTTCTCGCCCTCACCGGCGGCGTTGCCATCGCCGATGAGCCCGTCATCTCGATCGGAGACTCGCTTCCGGCGATGAAGATCTCTCACTTCCTCCAGGGGGATGAGGTGTCCGCTCTCGACAGGAACCGGGTCTATATCCTGGAGTTCTGGGCGACCTGGTGAGGTCCCTGCCGGGGTGCCGTGCCGCACCTCAGCGAAGTTCAGGCCAAGTACAAGAATCAGGTCACCGTTCTCGCCATCAGCGATGAGGAACTCGATACCGTCGCGGAATTCATGAAGAAATCGAGCAGCGTCGAGGGCAAGACGTGGGCCCAGGCGATGGCGTTCACCGTCGCCACGGATCCCGACAAATCGGTCAAGAACGAGGTTTTCACCGCCGCCGGTAGGCGCGGGATTCCGAGCAGTTTCATCATCGGCAAGGGCGGCAAGATCGAATGGATCGGCCATCCGATGGAACTCGACGCTCCTCTAGAGGCGGTCCTCGCCGGCACCTGGGATCGGGATGCCGCGCGCAAGGTCTACGACGAGGGGCAAGCGGCCCAGAAGGAGATGACGCGCATTCGGCGCGCTCTCGGCGAAGCGACGAGTACGGGCGATGCCGACGGCGCCATCGCCATCCTCGATGAGGCGATCAAAAAGTTCCCGGACAATCTCTCTCTGAAGATGCAGAAGTTTGATTACCTTCTCACTCGCTTCGGCCGTTACGAGGAGGGTTACGCCCTCGGCCGTGTCCTCGTCAGCGAGAACGATGACAACCACATGGTTCTCAACCAGATCGCCTGGACCATCGCCGATGACAAGGCCATCAAGGAACGCGATCTGGACCTGGCGATGGATGCCGCCGAGCGCGCCAACGACCTCACTTTGGGGAAAGATGCTTCGATTCTCGACACCCTCGCCCGGGTCCACTACGAGAAGGGCGACTTTCGCAAGGCCCTGAAGTGGCAGAAGAAGGCAGTCAGATACGCCGACGATGGCAGGATGGGTGACGAAATTCGTGCAACCCTCGAGAAGTACCGCAAGGAAAACCGAGACGGCAAGACCTAGAGCCGTTTCGTCGTCGCTGGGGAGGGGGTCCGCATCCATCGGGTGCGGACCCCTTCCTTCAGGGTTCAGTGGATAGTAATTTCGGCAGTTGTCCCTCGGGCCAGGCAAGACGAGATGGTTCGACCTGATTGGAGGCGAGGTGACGCCCAGAATGCTTCACGGTTCTCTCCTGATCCTCCCCTTGTTCTTGATGATGCCGGTCGGCCTCGGCGGCCAGGATGATCTCCTCGAGGAGGCTGATCCCTGTCGAGTGCAACTCCTCGCCGAGGTCGAGGCGTTCGTGCCTGGAAAAGCCTTCTGGGTCGGCCTCAGGGTCGAGCCGGACCCGGGCTGGCACGGCTACTGGCACAGCCCCCGGGATGGCGGCGATGGTCCGATTGTGGCGTGGAAGCTGCCGACCGGTTTCACCGCCGGGAAGCTCGAGTGGCCGGTGCCCGAGCGGTTGGTCGAGCCGGGTGACCTGGTTGTCTATGGCTATCGGGGCGCCTTTCTTCTTCGAGCGCGGATCACTCCCCCTGCTGAAGTGGCGGCGAAATCGGTCCGTCTGGAAGCGACCGTCGAGTGGCAGGTGTGCGAGAAGATCTGCATCTACGGCAAGAGCGAGGTTTCCCTCGAACTCGCAGTCGCCGAGGAGACGAATTCCTCGATGCTCGGGAAGGGGATCCTCGATCACTGGCAGATTCAGTATCCCGTTCCCCCGTCGAAGGAACCCAGCCTCGTGGTGGAGCAGAAGTGGGGTCCTCTGAAACCCTCCGAGGTGGGCGGACGGATCGAGGGAGGGACCTGGATCGTTCGCTGGTGGCGGAAGGTCGCGGAGGCCCGCGGCCCCCAGGAGAGCTGGAAGGTTTTCGCCCATGACCTGCCTACAGGGCACAGTCGCGAGGCGGTGGTCAGAAATTTGCGATCTTCCAGGAATGGTCAGGGTTCGACATGGGAGGCGCGGATAGAAGTTGAGGACCTGGGAGTCAACTTTGACCTGACCCAGCTCGGCTGCCTCCTGGTCCCCTCAATTGGCAAGGCAAAGGGGATTGTCCCGGCGAAGAAAGCGATCACGGTCAGGGGAATTCCCTCTGGAAGAGGCAAGCCCAAGGGTAGAAGATAGGGTGACGCTGCTCGTTGCCTCCTGAGCTGGAGGTTGTCAGTCAGACGGAATGAACTGGATTCAAGAAAGTAGATACGGAGGCCCGCGATGAAGAAGCTGGTCGCGCTCATCCTTGGTGTAGCGCTCATCGGCGGCGTAGTCGCCGCTCAGGACGGTTCAAAGGACGCAAAGACAGAGGCGAAGAAACTCGACTTCACTCTGAAGGATCTCGACGGCAAGGCGTTCACACTCGCCGATATCAAGGACAAGTATGTCGTCATCGAGTGGACCGAGTCCGCTTGCCCGGCGGTGCGTCCTCACTACAGCAAGAAGAACAGCAAGAACATCCAGGGCATCGTCAAGAGGTTCAAGGACAAGGGAGTCGTCTGGCTGGCGGTTTGCTCGACGTCAAAAAATACCGTCGAGGGTCTCAAGAAGTTCCGCAGTGAATTCGACATCAAGCATCCGATCCTCACCGACTTCAACGGCAAGGTCGGCAAGCTCTTCGGCGCCAAGCGAACTCCGCACATGTTCGTGCTCAAGAATGGCGAAGTTCTCTACCAGGGAGCGATCGACGATCGCAAGAGCGGCAACAATTACGTCGTCCAGGCGCTCGACGAGTTAATGGCGGGCAAGGCGGTCTCGACGCCGCGCACCCGGCCCTATGGCTGACAGGTGAGGTACGCGCGGTAGTTCACCGTGCTATTGACAGCAACCACGGGGCGAAGAAGGGTGACCTTCTTCGCCCCGTGGTTATTTGTGGACGGCAGAGGTGGGTTCCCTCGCTCTTGCTAGGGGAGGGTGAAAGATCGAAGATGCCGCCATGGTCTTCCCTCCGCAGCGTTCGAGAAGCGATCTCAGACAGGAGTGCCGATGAGAGCCCGACTGGTCCCCTGCACCATCTTTCTCCTCTGTTTTCTCCCAACCCTGAACCTTGCTGCCGATGACTGGTCCCTGTTGCCGGTACCCGGTGACTGGAAGGGCAGTTCTCTCGCTGAGAACGGCGGCCACGGCTGGTACCGCACTTTCGTGGTGGTACCCGAGAACTGGAAGGGCCACGACCTGACGCTGATCGTCGGGCGAATCGATGACGCCGATGAGACCTTCTTCAACGGCACCAGGATCGGCGGGCTCGGTGCGATGGAGCCAGGGGGGGCGAGCGCCTGGAACCAGGACCGCATCTACCCGGTGCCAGCGGCGGCGGTCGTTGCCGGAGCGGCCAATCTGCTGGCGGTGAGAATTTACAACAGGGGCGGTGCCGCGGGTATCCGCTCGGGCAACCTCGCACTCGTCGGCCCCGGTGGCGAGATCTCCCTCGCCGGCGGCAGCTGGCAGGTGCGGGCAGGGGACGACGAGAGCTGGGCGAGATGGCCGGTGGACCCCAGCACCTTGCAGGGAAAACTACTCGCCCGGAAGTACCTCTCGACCCAGGGCGCAGGAGCCATCGCCGCCGGTGGCGGGCAGTTCATCGGTAGTGCTTCGACACCGCCGACCGATGGCAGGATCCTCTGGTACCGCAGACCTGCCGGCAAGGTCTGGACCATGGGCCTGCCGGTGGGCAACGGCCATCTCGGCGCGATGGTTCTCGGTGGGCCGGCGGAACTGCACCTGCAACTGAACGAGGACACCATCTGGGCGGGGAGCCCCCAGGATCGCCTTCGCCACGGAGCGGTTGCTCATCTCGATGAGGCCCGTCGCCTCATCTTCGAGGGTGAGGTGGTCAAGGCCCAGGCACTTCTTCAGAAGGAGTTTATGAGCGAGCGCTGGACGCGCTCCTACCAGACCCTGGGAGACCTTCGCTTTGCCACCGGCGAACGTGGGGCCATCGAGGCTTATAGCCGCTGGCTCGATCTCGACGAGGCGACCGTTCACGAGGAGTTCAGAATCGGCGATGCCACCTATCACCGGGAGATCTTCTCGAGTGCCCCTGACAACCTGCTGGTGGTGAGAATCTCCTGCGACCGACCGGGCAAGATCACCGGCGTCGTTTCCCTCGGCCGCCCCGCCGATGCCCGCGTGATGTCCCTTTCGGGCAAGGCGATCTCGATGGAGGGGCGTGCCAGCCATGGCGGGAAACACCCGGGAGTCTCCTTCAACTCCCGCGTCGAGGTGATCCCGTCGGGGGGGGTGACCCGTACCGAGCGGGGAGAGATCAAGGTGCGAGGGGCCGATTCCCTGCTCCTTCTGCTCGGTGTCACCAGCGATTTTTCCAGCACATCCGATGGCGGTCCGACCATCGATCGCGCCGTTTCCATCGACCGGTTGCGTGAGCGCCATCTCGAGGATTTTCGCAACCTCTTCAGCCGTTGTTCCCTCGATCTCGGCGGCCACGACGCCCGCCTCATTCCTACCGATGAACGTCTCGAGAAAATTCGAGGCGGAGAAGTCGACCCCGATCTGTTTGCTCTCTACTTCGACTTTGGACGTTATCTGCTGATCTCCTCATCACGCATCGGCAGCCAGCCCGCGAATCTCCAGGGAATCTGGAGCCATCACATCTCCTCGCCCTGGAACGGCGACTACCACACCAACATCAATTTGCAGATGAACTACTGGCCCGCCGAGTTGACCGGGCTGCCGGAGTGTCACGAACCGCTCTTCGATTTCATCGACCGACTGGTGGCGCGTGGTGGGGAGACGGCGAGGGAACTCTATGGCGCAGATGGCTGGGTCGTCCATCACACCAGCGACATCCACGCCTTCACCGTGCCCATCGGTAGAACGGTATGGGGCCTGTGGCCCTTCGGAGGGGCATGGCTCTGCCGACACCTGTGGGAACACTACCAGTTCACTGGCGATGAGACTTTCCTGCGCGATCGCGCATGGCCCGTTCTCGCAGGAGCGTGCGAGTTCTTCCTCGACTACCTCTGCGTCGACCCCAGGACGGGACTGCTCGTCTCGGGCCCGACCTCCTCGCCGGAGAACAGGTACCGGACGCCCGATGGCCAGGTTGCCGATGTCGGCATGGGCAACGCGATGGATCAGGAGATCATCTGGGACCTCTTCACCTGTACCCTCGAAGCAGCGCGGGTCCTCGACAAAAAGGAGGATCTTGTCGACCGGGTCAGGGCGAGCCGCGAAAAACTCGCACGACCTCGAATCGGATCGGACGGACGCATCCTCGAGTGGTCAGGTCCGGTAGTCGAGGTGGAACCGGGACACCGCCATATGTCACACCTCTATGCTCTCTACCCCGGGGAACAGTGGACCCCCGAGCGCTCCAGCGCCTTCGTCGCGGCGGCGCGCCGCTCCATCGATTTCCGCCTCGCCCACGGGGGTGGTCACACCGGCTGGAGCCGGGCGTGGCTGATCAACTTCCATGCCCGCCTCGGAGATGGGCTGGGTGTCGAGGACCACCTCCAGAAGTTGCTCAGCAAATCGACCTTGCCCAACCTCTTCGATGACCATCCTCCCTTCCAGATCGACGGCAATTTCGGCGGTTCCAGTGGGATCGCGGAGGCGCTGGTTCAATCCCACGGAGGAGTGCTCCGCCTGCTGCCAGCCCTTCCCCCGTCGTGGAAGGAGGGTGAAGTCCGCGGCCTACAGACGCGCTTCGGTGCCACGGTCGACCTGAAATGGGGTAATGGCGAGGTCCTCAGTGTGACGATAGATGCCGGTAGAGACACTGAGGTTCCCCTCGTCTCTCCCTCGGGGAGGATAGCCCTGGAGCTGGAGAAGGGTGAGAGGATCACCCTTGAAGCTGCCGGCGGGGTCCTGATGCCGGCAACCGGTCGACGACGCTAGGGGTTTCTCGAACACCTGGAGTGGATACACTCGAGAGTGACCCAGAAGAGGAGATCCGAGCTTGAATCCTCGCAACCTGGTTCCCGCCGCCGGGATCCTTCTCGTGCTCGTGGCCGTCGCCTGGTGGGCGGGCCTCGGCGACGCTCCCCTCCCCGACATCCTTTCCTTCGAATCGAACGGTCACGTCGAAGTCGATGGGGAACGGGGAACGGGCTCCGGCCTTTCGGGGGGAGAGGTCGGCGACACCGCCGGGGACCCCGCCATAGTCAGCGAGATCAACGGCGATTCGGTCTCGAATCCCCGTCGGGTGACCTCCGGGGAGAGTCGAGGGCGGCCACTTCGAATCCGGAATCAAGGGGGAACTCCCGCGAGGAAAAGGCCAGAGAGGGTCGATGGCGGCGATCGGCCCCGCGGCAGTTCCCACGTCCCGGGAGGTCAGCCGACAGGTCGAAGCGGGTCCCCCTCGACGGGGAGTTCTCGCCGGCGGCCTTCGTCGGAAACTTCTGGAAACTCCGTTTCGACCACCTTTACCGGAGAGCGATCACTGGTCACAGGCTCGGTCCAGCGAGTCGATGGCAGCGGCCGAACTCCCGTTCAATCGGGGCAACTCTTTCTCTGGTCGAACACCGAATCCGAAGGCATCGTCCAGCTCGAGACTTCGATAACGGGCGGGAAGTACTCGGTGTCGGTTCCCAGGGGACATCCGCTGAACTACTCCTCGGCGCTGGTGGACGAGACTCCACTGGCAGTAATCACACCCGCGAGCGCACCTCTCATCACTTCCAACCGTCAGGTCGCTGTCCTCCTCGGGGATAGCAATCAGCCGCTCCTGCACGTCATCGGAAGCGACACCGGAGAGGAACTGTGCGCCATCCAGGTGCTCCGTGTCCCCAACTGGAACCGCAACACCCGACCGAATCCCGGCTGGCCCTGCTTCGGTGATTATCAGGTGGTGCAGGAGTGCGGCCCGCTGGTCCTCGACAGCAGGCTCGGCCCCCCCGGCCCGATGGTGCCGATCCATGTCCGAGCCGATGGTTACGCCTGGGGCCGCATCTCCGTCGATCTGATCGGCGGTGGTGAACGTCAGATCATCCTCGACCCGGGTACCGCCCTGAACATCCTGCTCTCTGGCGACTGGGATCGTCCCGGTGCCGCTGTCCGCATGACCACTGTCAACGAAAGTTCCCGGATCCCCTACATGGAGGCGTTCCCCGAGGGGCAGTCGAACCTGCATGTCGATGGGGTGGTGCCTGAGGAGTACCGGGTGAGTATCGAGGTCGGCCACTGGGCTCAGAGGCCGCTGGTCCTCGCAGAGGAGCAGATCTACATCGGTGAGGAGACCGGTTTTATTCAGCTGCATGTCGAGGAGGATGACACCGAACGGGTCCTGCTCGGTGGCTCGATCGTGATCCCCGACGGCTGGTATCTCTCCAGTTTTACCCTGAGAGTCAGGCCGATCAGTCCCGGAATCAGCGTTCAGGTGGAGACCCAGGAGATTCCCAGCGGCACGATGTTCTCAGAGGTGGACCCGATTGGCATTCGCTATTTCTGGGAGAGCGATCCTCTGCCGGTAGGGACCTATGCGCTGCTTGTGCTGCCGATCGGCTTCGGGCTCAATGTCGAGACGGGAGAGGAAGGGAACCTCGATACCGAGGTGATTCTTCCCGATCCGGTGACGGTCGAGGTGCACACCGTTCTCACCGGAACCCAGTATCCAGCATTCCCCAACCTGATCCGCTGGACTCCGGTTCGCCCCCCCGGCGTGCCCGGCGTCGGTGCCTTGCCGGTCACAAGCGAGGGTGGCGGCAACGTTTTCATCTTCGATGCTCCCATCGGTAGCATTTCCATCAGCTGCACTGACGCTGCCTTCGAGCCGACCTACAGGCAGGTTCAGGTGATCCCCGGGCAGGACAACGTTTTCAATCTGGAACTGACTCCCGCCATCGGGGTAAAGATCTACCTCTTCGACGGCGAGACGCCGATTCCGTGGGACATCGGCTGGCACCCCGACTTCGATGCGGTGGAGCACAACGGCACGATCGTGACCCGGGGCCGCATAGGCCAGGCCTACAGAATCCTGGTGTCGCAGCCAGGAACCTACCTGCTCACTCTTCCCAACGAGATGACGGATTTCATTCTTCCGCCACCTCAACTGGTCGATGTCTCCTCCGATGAAATTCTCGACATCGACATCCCTCTCGAGAGCGAATGAACCGTTGGGCTAGGGCTTCTTCGAGCCCCCGGACTTCCTCTCGATTTTCCCGTCCTTGAAGATGACAAAACGAATGTCGTCCTCGGTAGCGGCTTCCTGGTCGGGGCCGTCACTCCTCAGGACCGCGATCTGGCCTTCAGGCCGGTCTGGATCGCCGGTCGAAGTGGCGAGTTCGAAACGATTCCCCCACGGGTCGGTGACCAGTTCGGGGGGGAATTCCTCGGCTATTCGCAGCACGGCGCGTACGGGGCGAGCGAAACCGGAAAGGTCTGCCCGAATTTCCTCGACCAGCTTCTTGGCGAATCTCCTGGCTGAGATCTCGGTTTCCTTTCCCTCACGCCACTCCTGGGCATCGCGCATCGGGTTGTCCCGATCGCGGTCCCTCTCGAGACGGAAACGCTCCCGACCCATCTCGGGAGGGAAGATGTTGTTGCTGCGGTCGGCATCGGCGATTTCGAAGAGAGGGTCGACTTCGAAGCGAGTGACCGGTTGCTCTGTGACGAACATCCGCGCTGCGATGCGGTTGTTCCTGCGCCACACCTCCGCCGGGATCCGCACCATTTCGGTGTGGCCATCCTCGTAGGTGATCTCGATGGGGATCGGCATCACCAGGCCCCCGAAGTTGCGGAAGCGCACGACGTAGAAATGCCATGGAGTCTTCAGCAATTCCGCCTCATCGTCTTCGAGTTCCTCCAGGAACCTCTCGTAATCGCGGCGGTCCTTCTCGGTGACGTCGAGTTCATCGAAAGAGTTGTAGAAATCGAGAAGCTCGGGGAAGCGTTCGGTTCTCTTGCTGATCTCCTTGTTGCGTTGGCGAGTGATCCACTCGGGGTCCCCGTCTCGGTCCTCCTTCCGGGCGGGCTTGTCGATGTCGGGGTTCCCCTTCTCCAGGCTGAACTCGACGACGCGCTCGATTGCGACGTCGGCGTGGTCGGTGGAGTAGAACCAGCCACGCCAGAACCAGTCGAGGTCGACTCCCGAGGCATCCTCGAGGGTGCGAAACAGATCAGCGGGCTGGGGGCGGTGGAACGCCCAGCGCTTGGCGTACTCCTTGAATGCGAAGTCGAAGAGTTCCCTTCCGAGGATGCTCTCGCGCAGGATGTTGAGGGCGGTTGCCGGCTTGGCATAGGCATTGTTCCCGAATTGCAACAGCGATTCGCTGTTGGTCATGATCGGCACCTGCCGCTCGCTCGTCATGAAATCGGAGATGTTGCGAGCTTCTCCGCGCCTTGCAGGGTACTTCTCTTCCCACAACTGCTCGGTCAGGAACTGGACGAAGGTGTTGAGGCCTTCATCCATCCAGGTCCACTGGCGCTCGTCGGAGTTGATGACCATCGGGAACCAGTTGTGCCCCACCTCGTGGATCACCACGCCGATCAGCCCGTATTTGGTCCGTTTGCTGTAGGTCCCGTCCTCTTCCGGGCGTGGGCCGTTGAAGCAGATCATCGGGTATTCCATGCCGCCGACAGGGCCATTGACGGAGATGGCAACGGGGTACGGGTACGGGATGGTGAAGTGGGAATAACACTCGAGGGTGTGAGCGACGGCATGGGTGGAGTACTTGCTCCACAGCGGTTCCCCTTCGTTGGGGTAGTAAGACATCGCCAGGGTGCGTTCGCTCTTACCCTCGATGGCAACCCCCATCGAGTCCCAGATGAACTTCGGTGAGGCCGCGAATGCGAAGTCGCGCACATTTTCTGCGTTGTACTTCCAGGTCTTGGTTCCGGAGGCGACTCGCTTCTCGTTCTCCTTCGCCTCTTCTGGAGTGATCACGAATATGGGGCGATCGGAATCGATTGATTCGTTGAAACGAGTCTGCTGGGTGTCGGTCAGAACATCGCTGCCGTTCTGCAGCATCCCGGTCGAGGCGACGACGAAGGTGTCTGGGGCGGTGATCCTGACCTGGTAATCACCGAACTCGAGGGTGAACTCGCCGCTGCCTACAAATTGCTTGTTATGCCACCCATCGACATCGGTGTATGCGCAGAGGCGCGGGAACCACTGAGCGATCTCGTAAATCGCGTTACCGGTCTCCTTGAACCACTCGTAGCCACCGCGGGCTCGGATGACGTCAGCGTTGACAATGTAGTGATCCCAGTCGATCGAGAAGATGAAAGTTCCTCCGGGGCCGAGCGCTTCTGGCAGATCGATGCGCATCATCGTCTCGACGATGGTGTGGGGAAGGTCGTTGCCGCTGGCGTCTGCTACCTTGCGGATGTTGAAGCCGCCTTCGAATTCCTTTTGCAGTGAAATACGGCGCATCCAGCCGAATCCCTCGCTTTCTCCCGGACCGCCAGTTTCTGACAGGCGGCCGCGGCCATCATCTCGAAAGCGGTTCTGATCGAGTTGCAACCACAGGTAAGTCAGGGTGTGAGGCGAGTGGTTGTGGTAGGTGATCGTCTCGCTGCCGAAGAGGCGATGATTTTCGGAGTCGATGCGGACGTCGATGTCGTGGTCGACCTGTTGTTGCCAGTAGCGAGGGCCGGGAGCCCCGGATGCGAGTCGAGCCTCTGTCGGGGTCGGCAGCAATTCCTCGAGCTGACGAAAGGAATCGGCCTGGTCGAATTTTTCAACCTGAAGCCAGGGAGGGCCATCATCGTTGGGGTCGTGGGCGACGGCCTGGGACATGAAGCAAAACACTGGGATCAGGAGAAGGGTCATCATTCGCATCGGTGTTCTCTTTTCCTCGAGAAAGAGGGCAGAAATCTAATCTCGCACTGACACTGATTTTCAGGGGTTGTGGTTCGGGATGGATTCCCGGCCACAGCATCGAGAATACCTCCTCGACTGTTGTGATACCAGGGAGCAAGGGGACGAGAGGGGTATCTGTGAGCCACTTCTGAGAGGTGCCAACCGCTCGGTACGGCCCTTAACTGCCGTTCAGGTCCCTCCAGAATGAGGCCTTCTTCAGCGGGTGAGACCGACCGTCGACTTCGGAGTAGGGATTGATGAAATAGTTGAGCGGCTCTCCCGCCTGGGCGGGTTCGAGAACGATGTCGCGACCAGTCGAGACGGTGACCCGGTTTGCGGTGTGATAACCGAAGTAAGCGTCGACCTTCGACGGATTCCTGTCCGCTTCGGAGATATCGACGGGGACCCAACCGTGTCCGGGAACGTAGAACTCCGCCCAGCAATGATAGTCACCGGTCTTGTATCTGGTGCCGGAGACGGTTTCGTATCTTCCCCAGACCCCGATCTGGAAACGAGAATGGATTCCTGCAGCGAGACACAGGGAATTGAAATAGGTGTGGAAGTCGGTGCAGTTGCCCTTGCCAACAGAGCAGGCGTGTTCGGTACTCCCGCGCCCCCAACCCTGGTGGTTCTTGTCGTAGGACATCCTGGTGAGGACGTGGTCGTAGAAGCCGCGGGCCTTCTCGAGAGTCGTCGTTCTATTGGCGACGATTTCTTTCACACCGAGGCGAATCGTATCGTTGACAAAGCAGAGGGCCGATGGTTTCAGGTAGATGTCGAAATCGGTTCCGGCAACTTCTCCGGAGTCGTCGATTGCTTCGAAGTTGGTCTGATACAGATAGCGATCGACCTGGTACTCGATGGTGAAGGTGATCGAAGGAGCCAGCACTGTTCCCTCGTAGTAGGCCATCCTGTTGCCGTACACCGATTCGGTGTGAAGTTCGATCTCTCCAGAAAAGTTCCCGGAAATTTGAAGGTTTCGGATCTTCTGATGGGGGTCATCGTGGGGAACAGGGATCCAGACCTGAACGGTCTTGCCGACAGGAAGGTTCTCGATGACGGCCTGGTACTGGATTTCGAAGGAGCGCACCACCTCGAGGGGGGTCTCGCTGCCATGACCGTCCCAGAGGCTGGAACAGGAAGTGAGGAGGAGGATCACAGGGAAGAGGGATAGGATCGACTGCTGCAACTGCGGTTTCCTTCAAGGTCTGGGGTCGGGCGGAAACGAAGTGCGGCAGAGTTTCCGACGGCTCGGCTCATGGTAGGTTTCACGGCAAGGGGTTCAAGTGGATTCGATTCACGGAAGGGGAATTGGGGACGGATCTCAGGGAAGAGAGAGTTCGAGTTTTTCCTCCATGCCGAGTTCTTCGAGGTAGCGGCGGACGGCGATCTCGCGCTCCTCGGGTCCCCACTCTGGCACCGACCAGCAATGGGCGCCGTAGACGGTCGCCCGGCAGAAATCGGAGACGAATCCCCGGGCAATCACTTTCACCAGTGCGACGATGGGAGAGACCAGCAAGCGCCCGAGCCCCGAGAATTCCTCCTTCTCCATCGCCCGGTCAACCGCCCAGTCGAGGGCTTCCGAGATACATTTCGAGGTCGGTAGGACGATGACCTGTGAGCTTTCTCCGGCGATGGGGAAGGAGGTCCAGTTGGGAGGCCCGGGAATCGTTCCGGG
The DNA here is from genome assembly GCA_015664425.1 of Planctomycetota bacterium. Lineage (GTDB taxonomy): Bacteria > Planctomycetota > UBA8108 > UBA1146 > UBA1146 > DTRS01. The sequence goes on along the minus strand of DQQH01000138.1, from coordinate 8,135 downwards.
TACCATCCGGAGCATCGGCAGGACCTCCTCGATGTCGCCAGGCAGCTCCCCAGCCTCATTCGTGACCTTGGCCTCAGCAGTTCCGAAGCGCTTGAGAACCCCCTTCTCCAGTTTGTCCTGAGGTTGCCCCATCAGTTGGGCGAGCCCCGTCAGGGCAGCGAGGATCTCTTCCTTATCGCCGCTGTCAGGGCCGCGAGCGACGAGCAGGAGTTTCCCCCGGGGACGCCCCTCGATCCTCTCAAAAGCTTCCCCGGCATCCGCTGCCAGACTGATCACCTCATCGGCTTCGGCGGCTTTCGTCGCGAAGGCCCACTGGCCATCGAGTCCGAAGAGGTCCCGTCCCTGCCAGGAAAGGGGGATGGTTGCGGACTCGACTCGCTCGGAGCGGGCGCAACCGGCGAGGGTCACCAGCGAGAGCAGCAGCAGAAAGGAAACCAGGTGTTTGAGAGAGGTCATTTCTGTCTCCGGGACTCGACCTTGCAGTCAACTACCGACCGGTGTCTTGCCCTCTTGCCTCCTGCGATCCCAGTCCTATGATGAAGGCTGGCTTCTGGGCGAGCCAGGATCATACACGGAAACCGTCGGTTGAGATTTGTTCCGCGATATGGAGTTGTCGGATTTGATTCGGGCAGTTTCTCGCCGTTATTGTTCGCCCAATGGTTCGAGTACCAGCTGGGATGCACACCGTCCTTCGCACTCTCCCGCGGGGATGGCCGCAGTGCTTCCCGGCGCCACCGCAGGGAGGTTCTCATGGGTTTCGTTTCGGGCAGCGTTTCTCGCGCCCTCACTTTCTTCTCTGTCTTCACTCTGTCGATGCTTCTATCGGCACCGGAAACGGTCTGGGGCCAGGGGGATCCTGACAACTCCATCTCTGCGGGCAACCACGCGGGGGCTGTCGGCCAGTCTTCCACGATTTTCATCTCCGGTTCTCTGGGGTTGCCGACGGAAGGCTATTCCTTCGGCGTCGAGTTCGACCCCTCAGTTCTCCAGGCGTCGAATCTGACTCTCGATGGCACCGCTGCGGAATCGGCAGATTTCTTTGCCCCGGCGATCGACAACGGCCTCGGTTTCTTCACGCTCGGTGTGCTGATGGACTTCAATCCGCCCATCGATATGACCGTGGCTCCCGGGGATGGCGTGGCCCTGGTTTCGGTTGATTTCACAGTGAATCCCGGGATAGGGCTGGGGACCGAAGTTGCTCTCGTCATCCCAGAATTCACAGGGGTGGTCAACCCCGTCGAAACAGTCGTCGTTCAGAATAGTGGTATTGGATATTCCCCCCTTCGCATCGATGGTTCCTTCTCCATTGTCCCCAACAATGTCATCTCCGCTGGTGACCACGAAGGAGGTCCAGGAGAGACGGTGGCCATCTCGGTGGGGGCATCCCTGGAATACCCGACTGAAGGCTACTCCTTCGGGCTGGAGTTCGATCCGGGGATCCTTTCCGCCTCGAACGTGACCATCGATGGAACCTCTGCCGAAGGTGCCGGTTTTGTTGCCACAGATTTCGACAACCTACTCGGTTACATGACGGTCGGAGTGGTGATCGATCTCACTCCGCCCCTCGACTCGGTGATTCCCGCTGGAAGTGGGCTCACCTTGCTCAATGCAGACCTCACGGTGAATAATGCCACGCCTCTGGGCACGGTGACTGACCTTGTCCTTCCCCTCTACAGCGGCGGCAGCCCACCGGTGCAGGCGGTGGTCGTTCAGAACACTGCCACCGGCTACCAACCGATGAGGGAGAACGGTACCTTCTCGGTGATTTCCTCCATCACGATGCAGATGGTAGCACCCGACGCTACTGCACCTGCAGGTTCGACTCTGAACCACTACATCGTAGCAAATACCGAGATCGACACCGGCGGCTACTCGTTCGGAATCGATTTCGGTGAATCGATGCTGACGTTGAACAGCGTCGATCTCGATGGAACCGACGCAGAGGCCGCCCAGTTCTTCGCCCACAGCATCGACAATGAAGTCGGCGGTGGCTGGTACACCGTCGGTGTGGTGATGGACCTGACTCCGCCCCTCGATAGCGCGCTCCCTGCAGGAACAGGAATTACCATCTCCCACGCCAACTTCTCCGTTGACCCAGGGGCCTCCGTGGGTGCGGTTTCTGCCTTCGAGTTCGACGGCAATCTAACGACTCCGCCCATCAACATCGTCTTCTCCACGACAACCGGGAGTAGCATTCCTGCTCAGACTTTTGACGGCATTTTCGAAGTCAGTGAGGGAGCGATCTTCGTAAGAGGAGACACCGATCTAGGTGGAACGGTCGACATCGGCGATGCGATCACCACCCTGAACTACCTCTTCATCGGCGGCGCCCTCTTCTGCCTTGACGCCGGCGATGCCAACGATTCTGGCGCCCTCGACATCGGCGACGGGATCTGGGTTCTGAATTATCTCTTTATCCAGGGTCCACCGCCCGCTCAGCCCTTCCCCGACCCCGGGGTCGACACCACCCCGGATAACCTCGGCTGCGAGATGGGGCTCTAGACAGATCGCCGGGGAAGAGAAAAAGAGGGGCCGGGAGCGTTTCGCTCCCGGCCCCTCTTTGCTGTCAGTCGCCCCGAGGTCCCCTCTAGGACTCGAACTCGGGATCGCCATCCTCCTCGGAAGAGAGTTCGGGGATCTCGATGATGGGAGCAACCTCGTGGGCGGCGAGGACTGCCTCCACGCGCCTCTCGAGAGGCCGGATCGCGAAGGTCTTGTAGCGCTCCTCGACAGTCAGTGGCGTCAGCATCAGGAGGATGTCTGCCATCTGGTTGATGGAGACCTGCTCGCCGATCGTCATCGTGTTGCCTCGAGCAGCGAGGGCGGCGCGCAGTCTCATCTGCTGGTCACCGCGCAGATCGGGACAGAGTGCGCTCTCGTTCTCTTCGATCAGTTGCACCTCGGTGAGAGGGTAGGAGGTGCTCCCATCGTGTGGATGTACCTCGACCCTTCCGATCCCGAGCACGATGAGGATGAACCTGCCATCCTCGAGGGCCTGGTAGCGAGAGAGTCGCCCAAGGCCCGCGACCTGCTGCACAGGCGCAACTCCCGAGAGGAGTTGCTTGTCGTCGCCGAGCACCGTACCGAGAACCAGCTCTCCAGAGGTGTCGAGAAGGTCCTCTGTCATCTCGAGGTATCTTGGCTCGAAGACGTGCAGGGGAAGCAACTGCCCGGGGAAGAGGATCAGGTCGGGGAGTGGGAAGAGCGGAACGACCCGGCCGGGGGAGGTGTTGGCGTTGCTCTTGGTTGAATCGCTCATCGTCGACCTTGCTTCAATCGTCATGGGTCAGGATCGGGTTCCATTGTCCTGACCGCCTTGTCTCTGGGTCAACGATTCTCGCGCCCCCTCAGTTCCGTTGCAAGACAGGTCTCGAGGAGGTCCAGAGCTCCTCCACCGACGATCTGGGTTTCCGCTGGGGGTCGGGCTAGGATCGGCGCATTCCAGCGGCGGTCGAACTCGAAGAGGCCAGTTGATGAGGAAGGGCCTGGTGTGAAGAGAGCCGAGAAAGCGCAGCGGATAGCGGGGATTCTGGGGGATCTCTACCCCGATCCACCGATCCCCCTCGATCACGCCGACCCCTTCACCCTGCTCATTGCGGTGCTCCTCTCCGCCCAGACCACCGATGTGATGGTCAACCGCGTGACTCCCGGGCTTTTCGAGGTTGCAGCCACACCTGAGCAGATGGCTAAACTCACCGTCGAGGAGATCCGTTCGCACATCCAGACCTGTGGCCTCGCCCCCCAGAAGGCGAAGGCGATCCGGGGACTGTCGGAGATCCTCGTCGAAGAGGAGGGTGGCACCGTGCCGGCAGACTTCGCTGCCCTCGAACGGCTCCCCGGGGTCGGGCACAAGACCGCCAGTGTCGTCATGGCCCAGGCTTTCGGCGTGCCGGCGTTTCCCGTCGACACCCACATCCATCGCCTCGCCGACCGCTGGGGCCTCTCCGATGGTCGAAATGTCGAGAAGACGGAGCGCGATCTGAAACGGGTTTTCCCTCGAGAATCGTGGAATTTCCTCCACCTGCAGATCATCTACTTCGGCCGCGAGCACTGTCCAGCGAGAGGTCACGACCTCTCGGAGTGCCCGATCTGCTCGTGGGCTGCGACCGGTAAGAGGATCAGGGAAGAGGCGCGGAAGAACGCCCCCAGAGGGGGTGCCCGCCGCAGTTGAACAAGGTCGGCGGGGGAGCCCTTCAGGAGGCTGAGGTAATCGAGATGAAAACAGCCCCCGGTCGCCGAAGCGACCGGGGGCTGTTTGCCGTTCTGGCAGAAACTCGCCGATCAGGGATTGTTGCAGGCGAGGTACTCGGAACAGTCCTGGGGTTCACCGGTGTTCCCGCAGCCGGGGAAGGGCGCCGGAGGCGCTGCCCCGCCGAGGAAGATGTAGGTGAAGATGGTGATCGCATCGGCCGTGTCGTAGAGGCCGTCAGCGTTGGCATCGCTGGCATCGAAACAGCTCGAGATCGGTCCTCCGTTGAAGAGCGCCTGGAGTGTCCAGATGCCATCGGCGATGTTGGTGATCCCGTCACCTTGCTGGTCCCCACGGATGTAGTCGATGACGGTCTGGGGGGAGAAGGTCAGAGATCCATCGAATGTTATCACCGCCTGACTCGTCGAGTTCACGGTGACGACGTTGTAAATCGGTGGAGAGCCGTTCGCCTCGAAAGTCAGAGCTGATGTGGCGCCGACATCGTTGCCGGTGAGAACTCCCGCTGCCGAGGTTCCAGAGATCGCCATCGCAGGGGTCTCTCCGACGAAGGCGAGAAAGACGGGAATTTGCAGGGAGTAGATCACCCCGGCGCTCCAGCCATCGACATGGATGACGGTGCCGACGAAGTACGGGTTGAGCGCTGCGACAGCGCCAGTCGGAACGATGTCCATGGGAGTGACGAGACCCGGATCGCAGGTGACGCTGACCGAGAAGCCCTGGGTGGCGTTGGGAAATCCGGGAGAGACCGGGTCTTCTTCGATGCTCAGGTTGACCGAGAAGAGCGCGATGCCATCCAGGGGATCGTAGCCGGCATTGCTGTTGGGGGCGCGGTAGATGAACGGTGGCGGAGCGAGCAGGATGTTGATTTCTGCTCCCGAGGTCTCAGGTGGGATCGACTGTCCGGCGACGACGATCACCGTGCTGACCGCGGGAGTCCCCTGGTCGTTGCAGAAATTGACGGTGGTCGTAGTTTCTGGAGCACCGATGGCCTGGTAATTGGCGACCGCCAGCTCGTACCCGGTACCAGGGGCGAGGAAGATCTGGCCGAAGAGGTCGATCACGCAGCCCATCGTCCAGCCGCCGGGTTCGAAATTCAGAGCGAGGAAACCGGGCTCGTCCCCGTCGTTGATGGTTTCTGTGGTGGAACCGGGACCTACCGTCTGGAGGGCCAATTCGTTGCTGTTGTTGCAGCAACCGAAGGACCAGCCCTGGATTCCAGAATTGCCGGTGTTGTCGAAGAGGATCCGGACGTCACCGCTTCCGCCCTGGGCGGCATCGAAACCGGTCATGGAGAGAACGTAGTCTGCTTGCCCGTAAAGGGCACCGGGGATCAGGCAAAGGGCGAGAACCACCCAGAAGTATTGTTGGAACGAACGCATCCGGTACTCCCTCGGATCAGCAAGGATCAGGGGGGATCCATCGGGTGCCAGACCCAGAGCGCACCTCGAAACCACCCAGATTCCCTGCGTCCACCTCTCCCGCACCGAAACCGGCCCGGAACCCGGCAAATGCCGGTGGAGCGTCCAGGTGGTTTGGGTACGAGTATAAGAGCCCCGACCGATGTCGAGACCAACCCAATGTTACGGCCTGTTCTGGGGGTTGTGAACCCTCAATCTTGACGCCAGAAGGCTGGGAATTGCTTCACAAGTCGTTGTTTTCTAGGATGTTGACGATGGTTAGGGAAACTGCCCAGGGCCTTGAGATACGCGACAGGAGAGGGATGGAAGACAACCGTATGGATCTCTCGAAGCCCCGAGGAGGCGAGCGGAGAAACTTCATCGAGCGGGCGATCGAGGAGGATCTCGCCTCCGCTGACGGCTCCATGGAAATCACCACTCGTTTTCCTCCCGAGCCGAACGGATTCCTCCATCTAGGCCATGCCAAGGCAATCTGCATCAATTTTGGCATCGCCGCGACCTACGGGGGCGTCTGCAACCTGCGCTTCGATGACACCAATCCCTCCAGGGAGGAGACCCGCTACGTCGAGGCGATCAAGGAGGATATTCGCTGGCTCGGCTTCGACTGGCACGAGCGGCTCTTCTTCGCCTCCGGGTACTTCCAGCAGCTCTACGACTGGGCCGAGTTCCTCATCAACAAGGGCAAGGCTTACGTCTGCGACCTCGATCCCGATGAGATTCGCAAGTTCCGGGGTACCTTCACCGAGAGCGGCAAGGACAGCCCCAACCGCGATCGTGGTGTCGAGGAGAACCTCGATCTCTTCAGGCGAATGAGAGCTGGCGAGTTCGCCGATGGGACCCGCACCCTGCGGGCGAAGATCGACATGGCTTCACCTCATCTGGTGCTCCGCGACCCGGTGATGTACCGCATCATGAAGGCTGACCATCACCGCACCCGCGACGAGTGGCCCATCTACCCGATGTACGATTGGGCCCATGGCCAGAGCGATGCCATCGAGGGGATCAGCCATTCTCTCTGCTCACTCGAATTCGAGAATCACCGTCCACTCTACGACTGGTACACCGAGAACCTCGAACTCGAGAGTCCTCCGCGCCAGATCGAGTTTGCCCGCCTCGAGGTGACCTACACCCTCACCAGCAAGCGCAAACTTCGCCATCTGGTCGAGGAGGGACACGTCTCCGGCTGGGACGATCCACGGATGCCGACACTCAAGGGGATGCGCAGGCGCGGGGTTCCCCCCGAGGCGATCTGTAACTTCTGCGAAGAGGTCGGAGTGGCGAAGTTCCGCAGCACCATCGACATGGTGCGCCTGGAAAACGCCATCCGCGACCACCTCAATCCTCGGGCCTTGCGGCGGTTTGGGGTGCTCGACCCGATCAAGGTGGTCATCACCAACTATCCGGAGGGACAGCAGGAGACGATCGAGGCCATCAACAATCCCGAGGATTCAGCTGCTGGAACCCGGCAGGTTACCTTCAGCAGAGAACTGTGGATCGAACGCGCTGACTTCCGCGAGGAAGCCCCACGCAAGTTCTTCCGCCTCGTCCCCGGGCGCGAGGTGCGCTTGCGCTACGCCTACTGCATCACCTGTGACGAGGTGGTCAAGGACCCCGATTCGGGGGAGGTGGTCGAACTTCGTTGTAGTTACGATCCGCAATCGAGCGGCGGCCGGACCTCCGATGGCAGGAAGGTGAAGGGGATCATCCACTGGGTCTCGGCAATCGACAGTTTCGAGGCAGAGGTGCGAATCTATGACCATCTCTTCGCCAGCCCGAGGCCCGAGGAGGTCACCGAGGGGCAGGACTTCACCACCAACCTGAATCCCGACTCGCTCATCGTGAAAAGGGCGCGCCTCGAGGCCGCTCTCGAGAGTGCTTCCCCGGGGGAGCGCTTCCAGTTCGAACGGGTCGGCTACTTCACCCTCGATGAGGTCGATTCCGGCGCCGCTGGCGCCGTCTTCAACCGCATCGTCGCCCTCCGCGACAGCTGGGCGAAGATCGAAAAGAGAAAAAAGTGAGGGCTGCTGTCCTCAGTCGAAGGAGTCGGGCCAGTACTTGACGCCGCTGATGCTCGCCTCGAGAGCGATTCCTCGCTCGGTGATCTCGTAGATGATCACCCCCGGGTCGACAGAGCGAACCGCAGCGATTGAATCCCCATCTTCCCCTGCCTTGAGGGTCGCATCCGCCTGGCCGCTGAGATCCCAGCCTTCGTTGATGAACCTCTCGAAGGAAGCTCGATTCTTGAAGATAAAGACGGTCCGGGTGTCCTTGACGCCGGCTCCGATACCGAGGCCGACCGCCGCCATCTTCATGTAGGTGACCTCGCCGGTGTGCTGATCGATGGCACAGCCGTATCCGCCACCGGTGGTCACTGCGATGACGTTGGTTGCGATGCTGCTGAAGACCGCATAGCCGGCAGCGCTGCGGATCTGGTCCTGGGCGGCAGGAATCCGCGCAAAGAGGTTCTTGAGGACCTGATCACGCATCTCCAGGGCATCGGTTTTGCG